>LBZW01000043.1 GCA_000993955.1 Candidatus Nomurabacteria bacterium GW2011_GWA2_40_9 | reverse complement strand
GTTTTTCATTACTAAAATATTCCCTGGGTGAGGGTCAGCATGAAAGAAGCCATGCACAAATACAGATGTCAGGATGACATCAAAGCCATTTTTTATTATTTTGTCAAAATCAAGCTTTTTTCTTTTTATCTCCTCTACATTATGAAGCTCTATTCCGTCAATAAACTCCATTACAATTATCCTTTCTCTTGTGTAATCATCATATATCTTCGGGATGCGCACTATTCTGCTTCCCGAGAAATTTTTTCTGAATCTTTTTGCGTTTCGTGCCTCTATCTTAAAATTTAATTCATCATTAGTCCATTTTGAAAATTCTTCAACTATTCTTACCAGGCCGTATTTTCTTAATTCAGGCATATATTTTTCAATCGTTCTTGCTATATGGAACATGATATCGATATCAGTTTCCATTATTTCTCTAACTTTTGGCCTTTGAATCTTTACAGCAACTATTTCTCCTGTCTTTAACCTTGCCTTATGAACCTGGCTGATAGAAGCAGAAGCTATTGGTTTTTTATCGAAAGAACTGAATATCCCACTTATATCTTTTCCAAATTCCTTTTTAATCTCTTTCTCAACAAGCTCAAAAGGAAATTCTTTTACCTTGTCCTGCAATTTTCCCAATTCTTTTATATACTCTTTTGGGAGCAAATCCGGCCTTATGCTCAATAGCTGCCCTAATTTAATGAATGTAGGCCCTAATCTTTCCAAAGTCAGCCTTAACCTTACCTCAGGAGGTGTCTTTTTTTTAGCTTGTTTTTGTTTTATCCTGCTCTTTAAAGGGATTTCCCTCTTTAACCTTGTTCTGTCAAGCAAGTAACCAAAACCCTCTTCAAATAGAACCAAAAGTATCTGCCTGAACCTATTAAGGTCTCTAACCTCTTTTTTAAAACTAAACACCATATTCCCACTAATAGCTTACTTGTTTATAAAACTTTTTATTGAATGCAATTACCAGCTTACAAAGTAAAGTCTGCTGGCGAAGCTGAAAGCTGAGAGCGCAACATGGTCGAGCATTTTTTTCCGCAGAAAAAAAGCGGAGAAGTTTTCTTACTGCCAAAAATCAGATAGGTATCGTAGTTTTTACTTAATTTAATGTCAATAACTGCGAAGCAGACAGTATGTCTGAGAGGGGGCTGTTTTTGGTTCTTTTTTCAGAAAAAGAAGATAGTTTAGGGTGGGCGTTGGGTAAGAAGTTAGAATTAGCACTAGCCACTGGACAAGCAAACGCAATATTTATAAATATGCCTAAATATTTCCATATTAAGGGGTGTAAAATGCCAAGCAAAAGTGTTACATTAAAAGTTGATTCTAAAACTTATGATAATTATAGGGAGTATTGCAAGAAAAAAGGTTTAATAGTATCTCGCCAATTTGAGATATTAATGGAAAAAGAGCTTGAAGAAAATGGAGAATAAGAAGATAATAAATTCGACAGTTGTTCCGATAGGCGAATATGCCTTTTCGCAAATTGTAGAAAGCAAAATGTATTTTTTTCCTAAACCTAAGAAAATGAATCATGGGATTAAATATATATTTTTTTATAGAGTTAAACCAATTCAAGCCATAACTCATTATGGGATTATAGAAAAACAAATAGAAGATGCTGACAAAATGATAAATCTTTTTGAAAAAATGAAGACATTTAGAAATCCTTCAAAGAAGGCATCAGCCTATAAGTTTTCGAAAGTTGAAAAATTAAAAAATGAAATTCCATTCAATAATAGTACATCAATCCAAGGTAGGATAAACGGAAATTTCGATAAGATTATAAAGATGAAAAACACAAAGGAGTTATTTAAATAAAATGATGCCCGCACAAAACCTTAAATTTATAGACCTTTTCGCAGGAATAGGAGGATTTAGGATAGCACTAGGGAAATATGGGGCTAAATGCGTTTTTACTTCTGAATGGGATAAAGAAGCTCAAAAAACTTATAAAGAAAATTTTGGAGAGATGCCTCAAGGAGATATTACCAAAATAAATGAAGCAGATATACCCAAACACGATATCCTCTGTGCAGGTTTTCCTTGCCAGGCTTTTAGCATTTCAGGCAAACAAAAAGGATTCAAGGACGCAAGAGGAACGCTTTTTTTTGATATTGCTAGAATTGCAAAATATCACCAGCCCAAAGTATTATTCTTGGAGAATGTTAAGAATTTAGTTAAGCATTATAATGGCAATACTTTAAAAATTATTCTTAGAATTCTAGATGAAATTGGTTATGATGCTTACTATAAAGTATTGGTAGCAAGTTATTATGGGGTTCCCCAAGCAAGAGAAAGAATTTATATCGTTGGATTCAGAAAAGATTTGGGGATTAATTATTTTTATTTTCCAAAACCCCCATATAAACGGATATATCTTAAAGATATTTTAGAAGATGATAAAAGCACTGAAGAACATATAGTCAACAGAACAGATACTCGGTTCTGGGATAGGGACCAAACACCTCAACTAAAACCTATTCAAATTGGTCAAATAAATCAGGGCGGGCAAGGAGAAAGAATTTACAGTATAAATGGGCATGCTATCACATTATCCGCGTATGGCGGAGGGGCTGCTGGAAAAACTGGGGCTTACTTAGTTAACGGAAAAATAAGAAGGCTTTCTCCGAGAGAATGCGCAAGAGTTCAGGGTTTTCCAGAATGGTTTAAAATTCCTGTCAGCAAATCACAGGCATATAAACAATTTGGGAACAGTGTAGCTGTTCCAGTTGTTGAAAGTGTATTTACACAGATACTAAAAGTGTTAAATTTGGATAAAATAAACAAAATTAAAAGCAATCATATACTGGAAAAGAAGCAATACGATTATGCAATGCAGACTCAATTAATTCAGGTGTAAAATGGATGAAAAGGAATTATTGGGTTCAGAAACGGCAAAGGGCGGTTTTAGAAATGAAGATGATGTTATTGCTAGATTTAATAATTGGAAAAAGGATGAAGTCGCTCAAAAATGGCTGGTTATTATGGGGTATGTTATTAAAGAAATTGAATATGTGAAAGCAGTTAAGGTTGGTGGCAATTACAAAACAGATGTTCAAGTTCAAGTAACAATTAAACTAAAGGAAGCCATTGATTGCGAAAATTTATCAGTAAAATTGGTAAGCAATCCTCAGGGGTTCAATCAAATAGACAAAAGGGAAATTGGTAAATATGTACCGAGATGTCCAAGAATGACCAAGAAAAAATTATAAAATTCTTTAGCAAGAATAAAATACTGGTAGTTTCTGATGTATTAAAAGGGAGAGATAAATTTGCAGCAGATTGGATGCTTGTAATATTAAAGAAGGATAAAGATAGTTTTAAATGGGCTTTGAAGGATATTAACACAGTTATGAATATATTTGGTCAGGGCGATATTAGAATTACTAGGGAAGGAAGTTTAAAAATAGGTCAAATAGGAATGCAGAGAAAAGGAGGCGATGCTGGTAGAGAATCTGCAAAAATGTTGCAGTTCAAAATCAATCCTTGTTTATTGTTTAATGGCGATTAATATGCCAGATACTTTTTCTAAGAAAAAAAGAAGCCAAATAATGTCTAAAGTTAAGAGTAAAGAAACTAACCTTGAACTATGCTTTAGAAAATTGTTGATAGGTTATAGGTTTCGTTATCAACCAAAAGTCTTTGGAAAACCAGATTTTGCACTAAAAAAACTAAAAATTGCGATATTCATTGATAGTTGTTTTTGGCATAAATGCCCAAAACATTTTAGAAAGCCAAATTCAAATATTTCTTATTGGAAGCCAAAAATTAACAGAAATGTTGAAAGAGCAAAAGAAGTAAATAAACAATTTAAGAAAGATGGCTGGATAGTGTTCAGGTTTTGGGAGCATGATATTAAGGTGAATCCTGAAAAATGTATAAATAAAGTAAGTGAAAAATTTGGGAGAATGTAGCGAACCTTTAAATCAATGTTAGAAGAAAGTGCATCAGCATTTCTTAGTCGTTTTCGTTTCTCGATTTAACGAAGGCACTTATCTATTATGATTTTCGGGAATAGCGAAGCGTATGAACATAATAGGCAGTAAAAAAATTTTGGCTAACTGCTATTAATCAAACAAAACTAAACCTCTCATTAAATTTATCTTGACTCCTTCCTAACCCAGTCCAAGAAATCTTTATTAGCTTCAGCATCAATATCTATAACGCAGGGTATCTCATAAGAATGTATATTCTTAACCTCTTCCCTGATCTTCTTAACATTCTTCTTTAAGGTCTTTGCCAATATGGCATGCTCCTTGCCATCTACAATCTTGCCTTTCCACCAGTATAAGCTTTCAATAGGGAACATATTGGAGCAAGCAACTAATCTTTTCTCTAGCAAATGCCTGCTTATCTTCCTGGCTTCCTTCTTATCTTTGCATGTTATATAGATTAAGGTCATAAAAAGAGTAAATTTAAAAACCAGTATATATTTTTTGTCATTAGCATGCAGCCAAAATTTATTTTTAGCAACATAATAGGAACGTTCGTATTTAGTGAACAATTTACCATATTTGATAAGATATTGTTCAGAAATATTGAGGAATACAAAAACAAGGGTAAAGCTGAGGTTATATTAAAGAATAAATACAAAAATCTAAAGGACCCTGAAAAAAAAGAATTGATGAGGATGCTGTCTGTTTTTAACAGCAAAGAATTCTTTCCTGATTTCCACAGAAAAAGCATAGAGTTAACCAAAGAAAGAATAAAGCTTTCTGTTAAGGACGATTTATTGGTAATACAGGCAATAGATAGTATAGAAGAAAACAATAAGGTAGTAAACCTATTGACTAGAAGGCTGAGGGAATGGTACTCCCATTACAATCCTGAATTCTCCAGATATGTAAGCGACAATGAAAAGTTTATTGAGTTACTGATGGGCAAAAAAGACAAAAAAACTGAAGAATCCATGGGAGCTGACCTAAGCAGGGAAAATATGGAGCCAATAATTGATTTGATAAAGCAGATTGACAGCCAATATAAGCTAAGGGGCAGGCAGGAGCAATACCTGGAAAAACTGATGAAAAAAAATTGCCCTAACTTAACAGCTGTAGCCGGAGTTACAATAGGGGCTAAATTGATAGAGCATGCCAACAGCTTAAAGCACCTTGCAGAATTGCCGGCTTCTGTAATCCAGCTTTTGGGAGCGGAAAAGGCCCTGTTCAGGCATATGAAAACAGGGGCAAAAAGCCCAAAATACGGCATTTTGCATGAGCACCCCTTGATCAGCCAGGCAAAAAAATCAGAGCACGGCAAAACAGCAAGAGCATTAGCTGACAAGATTGCTATTGCTGCCAGGATTGATTATTTCAAAGGCAAATTTATCGGAGATCAATTAAGGAAAGAGCTGGAAATAAAATTAAAAAAATGAGCTGGTGCAATGCCTTATTGGCTTTTGCGGCAAGGAAAAAATGATGGAGCAGAGCAAAATATTTGAGGTTTATGAAAAACAGTTAGGAAAGGAAAGAAGAATTCTCTTAACTAAAAATCTGACTCCTGGGAAAACAGTTTATGATGAAAGATTGATAAAAGAAGGCGGGATAGAGTATAGGGAATGGAATCCATTAAAAAGCAAGTTAGCTTCTATGATTTTAAAAAATTCCATGAATATAGGCATAAGAAAAAATGATTCTGTCCTTTACCTGGGCTCTGCTTCAGGAACAACGGTTTCGCATGTATCAGATATAGTGGGAGAAGATGGATTTATCTTTGCTTTGGATTTTGCGCCAAGGGTTGTTCGT
>LBZW01000042.1:3889-6803 GCA_000993955.1 Candidatus Nomurabacteria bacterium GW2011_GWA2_40_9 | reverse complement strand
GAGCCAGTCGGGATGACATTGATATCTACTTTCGGAGAGTCCCCAAACTTCATAATAGAACCCTCACCGAATTTTGTCTGAATTGCTCTAAGTGTGTTATCCAAAATAGTTGTGTCACTTTTTTCACCGATAGTTTTGTCTGCTTTTTTTTCTTTTTTCTTTTGCATAACTTCTTTATCGGCTCTTTCAAAATATCACTTTTTGTTGGGAACACAGTATTTTTCTGCTGAAAAATCTGTTCATGCTCGGCTACCCGCCTGTGCAGGTCCCACAAAAAGTATATTTTTAAAGAGCCTCATGAATTAATTTGTAATCTTTTATATCACTATGTCCAAATTTATCTTTTGCTTCTAGCGTAATTATATTATACCCCGATATCAGGGCAATGTCTTCTTTAAAATTACCAGCTTTGTCTATAGATATTTCTCTATTATTTAGACTTATGAATACAGCATTCTTTGCATTCCCTGTGACTTGTATGACACTTTGCTCAAATTTAGCTCCGTCTGTGATATTTACATCTTTTATTTCTACTCCAAAGATTAGTTCAGAAGAACGAAAAAATGCATATATAATAATAAAGATAAAAAATATAGATAATAAAACTATTTTTAATATTCTTTTCCCGATTCTTTCTTTTGACATTTATCTTTATTTAATTATAAATTAAGTAACTCTTTCTTGGTATAGCTTTTTTTCACCACGCATATTTTTTTGCTAAAAAATTGCTCTGCTCGGCTACCCGCCTGTGCAAGGGTTCTCAAAAGCTACACCTGCGACGAGTTCCTTAATTTATATTATATTATTACCAGCTTCATCGTGAGTAATCTTTTCTAGTACTTCTCGTGGTTTTGCTCCGTCTCCCGGGCCTATGATTCTGCGTTCTTCTAGAGTATCCATCAGTCTGGCAGCACGAGCATAGCCGAGTTTTAGTTTTCTTTGTAGATATGAAGTACTAGCCTTGCCAGCTTCCATGACAGCTATGCGTGCTTCTTCATATAGTTCATCATCTGATTCAGCAGAATCATGCTGGGCAAAGGCATCCAAATCAAGAGTGCTTTCAAAAATACTTTTATCAGCGGAGATACTACCACTCGTGAGTGATATTTCGTCTCCTATTTCGTCTTTGTATGCATCACTCAGATATTTTACTACTTTCTTTACTTCACTTTCTGAAATAAATGCAGATTGAAGTCTCTCTGGCTGAGCATCACCAGAAGAATAGAGCATGTCTCCTGCACCGAGGAGTTTCTCTGCTCCTCCTGCGTCTAGAATAGTGCGAGAGTCTATCTGTGAAGAAACTTTCAGTGCTATGCGGGCAGGGATATTTGCCTTGATAAGTCCTGTGATTATATTTACTTCTGGTCTCTGAGTAGAGAGTATGAGGTGTATTCCTACAGCACGAGACATCTGGGCGAGGCGGACTATGGCACTCTCTAGTTCACGGGGATAAGCACTCATGATATCTGCCAATTCGTCTATGACTATGACTATATACGGCATGCGGTCTGGTGCATTTTTCTCCCCCTGCGAAGGGGGAGTGCCCAAGGGGCGAGGGGGTGAGGTGAATTTGTTGTACACATTATTGTGATAACTCTCTACATCACGCACTGATTCACTCTCCAATATGTCATACCTCCTATCCATCTCTTTTGCTGCCCATTTGAGTGCAAGAATGGTTTTCTTTGCTTCAGTAATCACCGGAGTGAGTAAGTGTGGAATGTTTTTATAAAGAGTCAGCTCTACTCGTTTTGGGTCAACCATAATAAATTTCAAATCATCTGGCCCGTTTCTATAGAGGAGGGAAGTAATGATAGAGTGAATAGTCACAGATTTTCCAGAGCCTGTAGTCCCAGCCACCAAACAATGAGGCATTTTCGCCAAGTTGCCAAAGCTTGCACGACCAGAGATAGATCTGCCAAGTGCTATGGTGAGAGGTTTAGGAGAATTTTGGAAATTACTATCTGCAAGTAAGGTGGCCAGCCCGACAGTGGATTTTGATTTATTTGGTATTTCTATTCCGACGAGTGACTTGCCAGGGATGGGGGCTTCTATACGGATCGGGTGGGCAGCCAGTGCCAGTGCGAGGTCACTCTGCAGTCCGATGATACGAGAAAGTTTTACTCCTTCAGCTGGCTTGAGAGCATAACGGGTGACTGTGGGTCCGACAGTTATCTCATCCATCTCTACTTCTATGCCAAAATTTTGCAAGGTGCGTTTTATAATGTTTGCATTTGCTTTTACATCTCCGGTGTTTGGCTTGCCTTTGTCTTCTTCAAGGAGTGAGAGTGGTGGGGGAACATAATTAGTGTTTAGGTTGTAGCTTTTAGCTTTTAGCTTTTTAAATTCAATTTCATCTTCATCTCCTCCTTTTTGAGGAGGAGTGTCCAAAGGACGAGGGGGTGATTTCTTTTTGTAATCACCACCCCCTACCCCCTCCTCGACAAGGAGGGGAGAAGTTTCATCTTCTTCTTTGCTCTCATCTACATATTCTGCCTTATTTTCTTTCTTTTTAAATATGAAGTTCCAGATATTTTTGAAGAACAAAACAAAGTCTGGTTTTGTATCAAACATTATCAAAATAGAAATTATAAGTATTGCACCTAGGAACACGATGCTCGCATAAGTATCAAAAAGTGCCACGAGCGGAGTGGATAAAACTTTCCCCAAGAATCCTCCAGCATGATTTTGTGAAGCTATGTCTATCATGCCGAGGCCAGAGAGTAGAAACATAAACCCACTGATAGTCCGAGCCATACCTACTTCTGGTGCTTCTGATTTTATAAAAGAAGACCCAAGAAGAATAAAAAGTACAGGTAGTAGTACATACCCTATGCCGAGTAGATAGTAAAGAATTTTATAAAAGAATTCCCCTACCATTCCTGCCATATTAAACGCTGACATAAAAAGAAAA
>LBZW01000042.1:0-3843 GCA_000993955.1 Candidatus Nomurabacteria bacterium GW2011_GWA2_40_9 | reverse complement strand
AATTCCCCTCTTGAGGGGTGCCCTTTAGGGCGGGGTGGATATATTATGAAAAGTTAAATTCAAAAATACATCCACCCCGTCTCGGATTACCGAGCCACCCCTCAAGAGGGGAATAAAATATGCTTGCAATTTCCCCTGTCCTATATATAATGGACATATGATTCGTGAGGAAAATAACTTAAAAGACACATCTGTAACCCCAAACTCAAACTCATCTCCTATGTCTTTTAATTTGTCCTATATAAAAACAAACAAGCTTGTGACTGCTCTCTATATGGTAACGGACATAATGGACACCAGTGAGCCTATCAGACATAAACTTCGTTTTCTAGGTGGGGAAATCATATCGGACATAAATGGTCTAAAATTTTTCAATAGGACAGACCGACAAATAGAAGTGTCTAGAAAAATTTCTGAAATCATTTCTTTCTTGGACATAGCTTCTGCTGTTTATATGATATCTGTTATGAATGCGGATGTATTAAAAAGAGAGTTTATCCAACTGCAAAAAGCATTAGAAAATAGCTCAAATAAATCTCCTTGGTTGTCTGATTTCTTGGCTGAAGAAAAAGATGAGAATCTTTTGTCAAAAGAATTTGCTGACACAGAACACTTACGGATAGGTGTCCAAAAAGGTAGTACTTTATTGAAAGCTATAAAGGACATAGCTATGTCTGATAGAATGTCCAATAGAACAAACATCATGTCCAATAGAATTACTAAAGGACATATAAATTTTTTAAATAAAAATTCCAGTGATTTAAAAAAGAAAAGAAGAGAAGAAATACTGAATATAATAAAGAGTAATAAGGGCGAAACTACTATATCGGACATAAAAAGCAAGGCAGTCGGAGTGCTGGCGTCCTGCGGAGAGAAGACTATCCAGAGGGAACTTGTATCTATGGTGACGGACAATGTCCTTGAGAAAAGTGGGTCCAAGAGGTGGAGTAAATATATCTTAAAATTCCCCTCTTGAGGGGTGGACTTTGTACTCAAAGGACGGGGTGGATAAAATACTTCCACCTCCCCCTAAAGGGTACTCCTCAAGAGGAGAATGTGGAAGTCTATATGATGTATTTGCATTTTTATTAAAAATATGCGAATATTAGGTACAGGTTACCCGGTAGTGAGACTTTGCGAAGCATCTAAAAGATGCGGGATTCACCCATCGCAAAGCTCTACTACCGGGTTATCCACATAATATGTGTTGCTCTATTTTGTGCACA
Source organism: Candidatus Nomurabacteria bacterium GW2011_GWA2_40_9 (assembly GCA_000993955.1). GTDB lineage: Bacteria > Patescibacteriota > Minisyncoccia > Phycocordibacterales > UBA9973 > UBA9973. The sequence continues at coordinate 2,617 of LBZW01000042.1, read as the reverse complement.
TATATTATAATGTAGTTGTGGTTCTAGATTGCACATTTTACTGTGTGCGTTCTATAGACACCGCATTTGTTTTTGCTCACGATTTCGTCGAAAAAATCTTGAGGAAAAATGATCCCCATTATCGGTCGCAATAGTTGAAAGATTATTGAAAGACAATAGCGGGTAAAAGAAAGGTCATTGAAAACTGAATACGAAAAATATTATAAAAATTACTTTTGTAATATTGTTTCAGTTTGAAATGTTAGTCAAAATCTTTTCACTATATTCTCTGCCTCATTATAATTTTATTATTAATTAATGGTAGTTGAAATAGTGATAGAACACGCTTTTAGTTTTGTCCCTCGCACTTTAAATGCTCGGGGCAAGTCGAAACTTATTAATGGCGTAATTAAAAATATATTTATGAGTAATTTATTCAAATCAAAATTTCTTCTTGGTTTGGTTGTAGCTCTAGCTTTAGTTGTCTCAACAGCTTCTACTGCTTCTGCAGCTATCACCTCAACTTTGAAGATGGGTATGAGTAACAGTCAAGTTATGGAACTACAACAGAACCTAAATGGTGCTGGATTTGTAGTTTCTACTTCTGGTGCTGGATCTGTAGGTTACGAAAGTAACTTCTTTGGTCCAAAAACCAAAGCGGCTGTTATGGCTTACCAAGCAAGTAAAGGATTGACAGCGGACGGAGTGTTCGGTCCTTTGTCTCGTGCAGCGTGGACAGGAGGTGCAGTTTCTGGGAACTTCCCAGCAGGATGTACTTCCGCTTCAGGCTACAGTCCGACAACTGGCACAAAATGTGATAGCATGAACGCTAATACATTCCCAGCAGGCTGTACTTCAGCAAGTGGCTTTAGTGCTACAACTGGACTCGCATGTTCTGGTACTACTACTACTACTACTACACAAACAGGACCAGTATCAGCTATGCTTGCATCAGACAATCCAGCTTCTGGAACTTTGGTTGCAGGACAAGCTACAGCTGACCTAGCACACTTTACATTCGACGGAACAGGAACAGTTACAGCTGTAACATTACAGCGTCTAGGAGTTTCTGCTGACACAACACCTTCAAATGTCTATCTCTTTGATGGGGCTACTCGTTTGACAGATGCAGCTTCAGTAGGATCAAATGGAAAAGTAACATTTACTGCTCCAACAGGTCTCTTTACAGTAGCTGGTTCAAAAACTATCTCTGTAAAGTCTGATATTGCAGCTTCTACTTCAGGTCAAACTGTAGGTTTAATGCTTGCAACATTCACGACTTCTTCTGGGACTGTGACTGCTAATCTTTCAGGAAATATCTTCACGATAGCTTCTGCTACTTTAGCTACTGTTTCAGCTGGTACTGTGACTCCTTCATCAGCTACTATCGACCCAGGTGCAAACATCACTCTATGGCAATCAACTCTTACTATCTCAAACAGAGATGTTTGGATGAAGAGATTGTCATTGCGTAATTTAGGTTCTGCGCCAGCAGCATCTTTTGCAAACTTCAAATTGTTTGTGAGCGGTGTTCAAGTTGGCACAGCTACTGGAGTTGATGCAAATGGTTATGTGACTTTTGACATGACTGCAGCCCCAACACTACTTATATCAGGAGCACGCGTAGTTCGCGTTGACGCTGATATAGTATCTGGTGCTTCCAGAACTGTTCAATTTTCACTCCGAAATGCTGCCGATGTTGACTTTGTTGACTCCAGCTTTGGTGTAAATATCACTCCTGCATCTACTCCTTGGACAGCTACTACAGCTAATACAATCAGTGGATCTTCAGGAGGTACTCTCACTATCGCTAAAGATATCTCATCACCTTCAATCAATCTTGTGAATGCTGCTAGTGATGCAGTTATCGGAACATTCAAAGTTACAGCATACGGTGAATCTATTAAGTTAGAAACAATCCGAGCTACATTTACTTCTAGCGATGCTGGTATCACTCAACTTAGAAATGGAAGAATCTTGATAAACGGAGTTCAATATGGCTCAACGGCTACATTGAACGAAGACTCACATGGAACATTAGCTTATACTTCTTATACTCTGAACTATACTGTTGTTCCAGGAAGTCCTGTATTGCTTGAATTGCGTGCTGATATCTACGACAATGACGGTACAGACAGTATCACAGCAGGTACAGACACAATCAATGCTACAATAGCGGCCGGTTCCACAAATGCACAAAGAGTTGATTCTCTAGGTTCATTTAGTGCTCCTGCTTCTGCTGTCGCTTCAAACACATTGACTATCGCTTCTACTTCACTCACATTGTCAAAGAATGGGACATATACAAACCAGACTACAACTCTTCCTGCAAATGGGTTCAAGATTGGTTCTTGGAACCTTGCCGGTTCTTCTGTAGAACCTGTACTGTTATCAACTCTTTCATTTGATGTAGATGAGTCAGGAATTACTACTGAATTCGATGAAGGTGATATGACCAATCTATATGTGGTAGTAAAGAATGGTAGTACAATTGTGGCTCAACCTACACCTCTATCAACAGGTAGTACAGGAGATAACTTAAACTTCTCTATCAACTACACACTTCCTGTAGGTCAAAGTCTTTCAATTGAATTGTTTGCAGACCTTGCAGACGATACTCTTGATAAAGTGGCTGGTG
>LBZW01000041.1 GCA_000993955.1 Candidatus Nomurabacteria bacterium GW2011_GWA2_40_9 | reverse complement strand
ATTCTGCGCACCGCAGAGAGAGTGATCTGTTCTGTATCAGAGAAAAACATATGCATGCGGACAAGCACTTCTACTAGGTCAGTTTCTTTTTTAGAAAATTTTAATCGTTCCATTATCTTTTTTGCCATTTGTGCACCCACGACTTCGTGACCGTAAAATGTGTAGGGTCTTCTAGCTGAGCCTGTATGCTTTTGCGAATGGTCTGGTAGAGCCTGTTCTTTTACGGAAGACTGCACAGGCGACCCGAGGACCTGAGTAAAAGCATCAGGCGATGCTAGACGGCGTGTTCTCGGTTTACCTATGTCATGCATAAGCGCAGCGAGGCGTATTTCTAGTGGCCAGTTTTTATCTGCTGCGTGTTGCAGAGCCATGAGCAGGTGTTCATACACATCATAGATATGCACACCTCCCTGCTCGCATTTTATACCTTCCAATAATTCTGGAATTATATTTTTTAGCAATCCAAATTTTTCTAGCATCACTATTCCGTTTGCAGGACTCCGAGACATGATTATTTTTTCAAATTCATCACGAATTCTTTCTGTGGATATCTTTTTTATTAATTCAGAATTTTTCAATATACTATTTGCAGTTTCTTGCGCAATAGAAAAATCAAGTTGTAAAGCGAGGCGGACTGCTCGAAGCATACGCAGTGCATCTTCCCCAAATCGTTCATCTGCTTCCCCCACTGTCCTTAAGACTTTATTTTCAATGTCCTTTAGACCATCAAAAATGTCCGTTAGATGTCCTTTAGAATCTAATGCCAGAGCATTGACCGTAAAATCGCGTCTTTTGAGATCGTCTTCTAGTTTATCGCTAAATTTTACCTCGTCTGGATGCCTAAAATCGCTATATTTTGTTTCAGTTCTATATGGTGTAACCTCTATAAGCTCGTATTCTACCCCTTCGGATGTTATTCGTGAAACATTTGCATTTACCTCCTCTCCTTTATAAGGAGAGGGTTGGGGTGAGGTGAGTGATGTTTCACGAATAACGCACACCCCTACAGTCCCAAAGTTGTTCTCACAGATAGTCTTCTCAAAGAAAGCCACAATTTCCTCTGGTTTAGCATTTGTGGTCACATCCCAATCCTTTGGGTTCTTGTTTAAAATCAGATCTCTCACACCCCCCCCCACCAAGTACGCCTCAAAACCAGCTTTTTCAAGGGTAGCTGTTACATGTGAAACTTCTTTGGGGATTTTATATGCTAAGTCTTTATGAATACTCATAAAATTTTGGTGCCCCTGGAGGGAATCGAACCCCCATCGCTCGCTTCGAAGGCGAGAATTCTATCCATTAAACTACAAGGGCAATTAATTCTAACCTATTTCATTATACACATTTACAAATATAAATAAATAGTCCTTATTACAGAAGCATTATTTTAATAATTGCATTAGTGCAGATAAAATATTATAATGGCTATTAGTTTTTAAATTATTCAAGAGTTAAATAGTTTTATGAAGACATGCGGTTATAGTTTAGTGGCAAAACGGGTCCTTGCCAAGGATCAGATTCGGGTTCGATTCCCGGTAGCCGCACAGAAAAGAATGTCTCTTTGATTTATCTTTAATTAACAGCGTTTTTCCCAAAACTGTGGATAACTATGTGTGTATTGTGTATAAAGGACAGAGAAACTATGTCCCTAAAGAGTTTCTTTTGAATGGAAAGCTTATAAAATAAGGATATTCTACTAAAAGACACAAGAATTGTGTTTCACGTGAAACAAATAACACATGCCTAAAGTTTTTACATCAGAAACTCAAAAAATAGGGGAAATTGGTGAAAATATCGCCGTAAGGTTTCTCGTGAAACATGGTTTCATCATAAAAGAACGCAATTATACTAAGAAATGGGGAGAAATAGACATAATCGCAGAAAAAGATGATAAACTCTATTTTATAGAGGTCAAAAGTGTTTCACGAATAACACTAGAGACCTCACCCCAACCCGAGCCTGTTGGGCTAGGGGGCTCAGACGATGATTATAGACCCGAGGACAATATGCATCCATGGAAACTAAAGCGCATGGCACGCACAATCCAGACATATATGTTGTCCGATAGAATTCCTGAACACAAAGAGTGGCAAGTAGATCTGCTTGTTGTTTATCTAGACTTAAAAAACAAAAAAGCGAGAGTGAAGACAATAAGTGATATTGTTTTATAATACAAACTTTTGCTAAAAAAATCATTACAGGTTATAATCAAATCAGTTTTCGGGCTGTAGTATACCGGTAGTACAAGCGCCATCATATTCTGAGAGCGTTTAACGCTTGTGTGCTAAAGCTAGTTTATGTCATAAATTTAATTTCGGGCTGTAGTATACCGGTAGTACAAGCGCTTTGGGAGCGTTTAGACTGGGTTCGATTCCCAGCAGCCCGACAAGAAAAAACGATAGTTTTTTCGAGGAGGGATGAGAGAGCAAACTGCTTTGCTCTCGTCTGGGAAGCGAAAGGCTTTTCTATGTTGAGTGAAACGAAACAGAAAAGCACCTGGCTATGTAGTAGCCGATTCCCAGCAGCCCGACATTGCGGGATTAGTTTAGTGGTAAAATAACAGTTTTCCAAACTGTGGTCGGGGTTTCGATTACCCCATCCCGCACAAAATATTAATATCTATTATTTAGAAAGGAAATTTATCAACACCACGAGCTTCAAAGTGGAGGTGTGGACCTGTAGAACGCCCGGTAGAACCTACATCACCGATAATCTCTCCTTGAGAAACTTGTTTCCCTACCGATGTTCTTATCTTAGACATGTGTGCATAACGAGTCTCTGTATCATTTGGATGTTTAATAATAACTAACAGTCCATATCCGCCATTGTAACCACTTCCTTTGGCTACAACCACAGTCCCTGAAGCAGCTGCGTAGATAGGAGTTCCGGTTGGAGCTCCATAATCTTTGGCATATCTATCATGAGTACCTTGAGTTTGTTTCTTGAAAGGAAGCGGAAAAATAAAGTAGCCATCTACGCTTTTTAGATTCTTGCTTTTTGCGCTAGAACTATTTGTACTACTTGAATTTGAATTTTTGACTGGTTTATCACTTTCTTCTGATTTCTGACCATCTGGAATAACAAGTTCGTCCCCCACGGAGAGCTTTTCATTCTTTGTTATTCCATTAAAGGCAATGATATCGTCAATATCTGCTTTATATAATTTGGCTATACCTACTAAAGTTTCTTTTGCTTTTACTGTATGTGTAAGTCCATCAAAAGGCAAAATTACGAGGGTTTCGCCTTCTTTCAATTTATCACCTTTCTTGAGATCGTTTACCCAATAAATAGTATTGACAGATACACCAAACATCTTTGCAATATTTCCTATGGAGTCTCCTTTTCTTATCACATAAATACTTACCTGATCAGAAAACGATTCTTCATCATTCTGTGTTCCATCTGAGACTCCAAGGGGGCTGGTGGCAGGGGACAGGGCGTTGTCGGAAACTATACTTATATCCACATCTTCTTTGATAGCACTTTCGTCGTCTTTCTTGGCTGTTTTGGTGGTTTTGCTTTGCTTTTTATCTTCAATGATTGAGGCAGAGGACACATTTGCTTGCAGGAGGGTCATGTTTTGAGAATTGGTTTCTGATAAATTTGAGCTAATAGTCTCTGGTGTGCCGGCCACAGCGTCGGTCCCCAAGAGGTCCGCCAAAAAGCCCGCCTGAGTAGTCAGAGGCATAAAAAAGCCTCCCCAGATCAGGGAATAGGCTAGAATCGTTCGGAATATGTGAGATTTTGGTTTTATAAAACAAACAAAATATCGCAAGAATTCCTTTCTCTGTCATCTCCTGTCATGCTCCTAGATGGGGTATATCTTGGGGGTGAAATTAGCTTCACTGAAAGATATAACCTAAGGGTAGCCCAATCCCCCCGGCAAGTCAACCCCATTGTGGAAAACATTATATTGACGAAAATCTAAATGTGTTTTGTATTGAGAAATAAAAATTTAATAAAAAAGTGGACAATTAATCTATAATCTGCTAAAATATAGTGCATAGTGGAGATAAATGAAAACAAAAAAATACTGCTCGAAAAAATAGCCAGAGATTACGATTTGGATCTTTTGATATTGTTTGGGTCTCAAGTGACGGGCAAGACTCATAAAGAGAGCGATTTTGATATTGGGTATGTGAGTAAAAAAGACATCACAGTAGAAGATCATGTAAAAATGCATCCTATACTTATGAATGTGCTGGGAATAAAAAGTGAGCTTTTGATAAGCTTAACCGACATAAAAACCGCCCCTCCACTTCTTTTAAAAGAAATGTTTGAAAAAGAAAAACATATTGTTTTATATACCAAAGACAGGACTACTTATGACGAATATGCTATATATTCTATGAAGAACTATTTGGATAGCAAGCCATTATTTGATTTGCGAGATTTTTTAATAGACAAATATTTTGCTCAAAATGCTTAACAAAGATTTAATAAAAAATAAAATGCGACGAATCCAAGAATATTTACAAGATGCTAAAAATATTTTGAATTTGGGAGAAGAAAAAATAATAGAAGATATAAACACATTGAGAGCATTAGAAAGAAATTTTCAGCTCATAGTAGAGTGTATGCTTGATATAAATATGCATTTTATTCGTGAATATAATTTTGAAGCCCCAGATAGTCTGAAAAATACTTTTAGTATTCTAGGAGAAAACAAAATCCTACCATATGAATTTGCTCAGAAAATTGCTCCGCTTACGGGGCTTCGAAACAAACTCGTCCACGGATATGAAAAAATAGATAGATCTAAATTTGTTAGAGATTTTATGAAAGATGAGAAAGATTTTGATACATATATGTTGGCAATTAATGAGCAGTTGAATTAAAAAGCTAGGAAATAGATATTATTAGTTATATTATATAGAATTCAATAAAGCGAAAAAAAGTACACAAATAAGAATAGAAGACAAGCAGAAAAATGGAGAAACACTTACAGATAAAGAAATTGGTACGGAAGAAATACAGAAGGCGATGGAGGAATACCAAAAAGAACAAAAAAAATCATTGCGTGGCTTAAAAGCAGCAGAAGAATGGTGGCTAGATACAAATAGAAATAAAGTTATTAAAGCAGGACTAAATGCTTTATTTACTGTGACTGGCACAGCTCTTAGTGGTGTAGTAATGCCAGATATCGCGGCTAGAGGAATAGTAAAGATAGTAATGGCAGCAGGAATAACTGGGGTGGTCACTTCAGAAAGTGTGCAAAAATGGATGGGAGATACTTTAAATAAAGTAAATAATTTTATCAATGAAGCTATTAAAGAGGGAATGGGGCCTGATACAACAGAAAAAGATTTAAAAAAATGGCAAACTATTACAAAGATAGGTATTGTTGCAGGGGGAGGATTGATTGTGGCAAGCTCAGCTTTAGCTACAGGATTAGTGGGGGGTACGACACTCGCCATAGGTACTGTAGGAGCAGGTGTAAGATTTGGAATTACTAAAGGAAAAGAAACTTGGTTGAAAAAGATAGATACTGACAAAAAAGAGTTATATAAAAAGTTGGGTGAAGAGTATGACATAAATAAGTTTTCTGAAAAGTATGAAAAATTAGAAAAAGAAATTCAAAAAAAAGACACTAAAGAAAAAAGAATTAAATGGCTCAATTCTTTTGTTGGTCTTGGTGTGTCTGTAACTACTGCAGATTTAATACTGGCACAAAATCCCAATATCCCTGGAATAGAAAAACCAAAAATTAGCACAGAAAATATAAAAGAAAATTGGAAAAATCTTTGGGGCAAAGGAACTTCTACAATAACAAATCCTGATGTATATAATAATCATTCACCTCAAACAGCTCAGCAATTAGAAGAAAGAATAAAAAATTTAAAGACAATAATCAATGATTATGACGATAACCCCGAAAACCAAAAATATCTTCAATATGACATTGATCGAACTCAAAAAGAATTAAATGTTTTGAATGCTCAAAAAGAAATATCTAAGTTTAATGATTTAACAAAAAAAGCACCAATAGTGCTAGGCGAAGAAGAATTAAAAGAAACTTCTGCAACAACTAATACCAAAATTACAGAATTACAAACAAAATCTGCCGAAACTCAAAAAATTCTAGAAAATGCAAAAGAAAATGCAAAAATTCAAATAGAAGAAGCGAAACAAGCTGAGGATAATTTAAAAACAGAAGAACAAAAATTGGCAGAACTTAAAAAAGCACATGAAGATTCAGGACACAAGACTCCAGAAAAACCAATAGAAGATGAAGAAAAAAAAGTAGCGGAATTAAAGAAAATAGCAGAAAAAGAAACAATTAAAGCAAAACAAACTGAAGAAATTTTAAAACAATCGGAAACAAAAGTTACAGAAGCTGATAAAAATCTAAAAGAAACAACACCTGCACCAGCAGAAACACCAGAACCTGCACCTGTAGAGAAAAAAGAAATCGACGAAAACGCAGTTGTGCATGCGGCGGGGAAAGATGGCATAGGTGGAGGAATTACTTATGCTTATTTACAACAATTGAAAGCTGATTCGAAATTATGTGAATCACTCGGTATTGAACAAAGTAAATTAGATGACCCACATTATGCAGCTGTGGAGACAGCAAAACTTGCGGTAAAAATGGGATATATGGAAAGAATAGAAAAAGATGGCCATATAAGCTTTAAAGAAGTGCGAGTATTGGCACCTGATAAAACAGCTTATGTCTTGACTGTGAACGATAAGGGAGAACCGGTAACTACAGAATATCAAGTGGAGAAAAATAATGATGGTAAATATTTCAGTACAAAAACAGAAGAAATACACAATAAAGGATCCCTATTTGAACCGACAACAGATGATGGAATAGAAAGAGAATATGAAAAATATACAGATAAAGAGTATCATTACGGAGAACATCGACACGATAAAACTACACATCCAACATCAGCAAATACAGAAACGACAAAACTAGAAGATAAGAATTTGGATAAAAAATTGAATGATACTACCACTAAACCAAAAGTTCCTGGAATAGAAAAACCAGAAAATTTAACAGTAACGGAAAAATTAATTGAAATAGGCAAGCGTGATTATACCAATTTTCTTCATTACGGCTTAGATCATAAATCAAGCCTCACACCAGAAGAATTAAAAATTTTCAATTCATTAGAAGCTGAACTTAAAAAAGCAACATTATTTGAAGGTACAGGAAATAAGATAGACAAGGAGTTTAGTTCTTTGAGGTATGAAATCTTAAAAAACCATTATACAGTGCGTCAAGGACATGATTTAATAAAGGATTTTAATACTCGACATGGATTAATAGATGGCACTAGAGTTGACCCATTTACATCAACAGAATCAGAATTTAAAATACCTACAGAAAATAATGAATATAAATTGAATGCAGAACAATTAAAGGAAGTACATAAAACCTATCAAGAGCATATGGATCAAGTTTTTTTAAGTAAAATAGGAAAAGAATTCTGGGAAAACATTAAAGATGCTCATGGAGAAATAGGTAGACCATCAGCTGAAACTATTATGAATATGGAAGTGAAGGATGGGAATACGCCTGAAATAAAAGCATTGATTGCATATTTCCATGAACTTAGGAGAATCACTGGTCTTTCTCCAAAAACTAGTATGGTCCTTTTAGAAAATCAAACACCAAAACAATATGTAGAGCAAGCGTTGGAATATGCCCAGTCTCAAAAAAAACTAAATGATATAGAAGTCAAATTAAGTTCATACGGTGATGCTAATACAAAAAAATAATAAGAAAACAAAAAAAATTGGATAAATTAAATAACTTAGATTAAAATTATTAATAACTTTTTTAAAAAAATAAGAAAACAAAAAAATTATGGACACAACAAATATAAAAGATGCACAAGGGGAAATAAGAGAAAATATTATTACTATGTTCGGCATACATAAATTACCAGAGGGAGAGCAAGAAGAAGCTATCAATCGCCTTGGCAAGATAATTTTTCCAGGATTTCTCCAGATAGTGACCGAGGAGTCTGAGAGTTTCCGCATAGAATCCGCAAAAGTTTTAGATAGTTTAAAATAACCTCCGTGCCGAGCTAGCAGGGGAATTTGAAAAAGCGGGAGTGTAGTAAAATTATTCATATAATATCCAGAAATTTTCATGATGAACAATAGATACTTTAAGATTAGGAAAATCTTGTAAAAAAGCTTTTGGTATTTTTTTTGATTTTGATCCTTTAAGAGACCAAGTGCACTCAAAAGCAGACTCAAAAGAAGGAGTAAGATCCACTATATCCACTTCTTGATCATTATATCTCCAATAATATATTTTTGGAATTCTACCACTATTCGTATGAAATTTAATTCTCTCCATCACACAAATCATTTCCCATAATTGACCGACATCGCTTCGTGTTTCAATAGATAAATATCCACCCACTAATGAATTACGAATTCCTGTATCAGTTATAAAATACTTCTTTTTCTTTCGTATGCTAGTAATATCATTACTTTCTACTGATCTCAATGTATAAATAAGATGGGCTTGTTCTAATAAATAAATATAATTGGAGACTGTATGCTGACTGGCATCTGTGTCATTTGCGATACTTTGCACCGATATCTCACTTCCTTGAGAGCGTGCAATTACAGTTAATATTTTTTGTAATAATTCTGGCTTACGAATACCTTCATAAGCGAGAATATCTTTATATAAAAAGCCACCCGAAATGTTTTGTAATGTATCCAAAGCATACTCTGGTTGTGATACAACTGCAGGATAGGTACCCATAATTAAAAAATTATTCATTCGTGACAATACATTTGATCTACTTAAATTAAATTCAATCTCTTGTAATGACATACTATAAAAAGAAAATTCAAAAGATCTACCTGTGAGTGGCTCAACAATTTTATTTGCTAAATCAAATGAACTTGAACCTGTTGCGATAACCTGCAAATCAGGATAATTGTCTACTAATAATTTTATAGTTATACCTATATTTTCTACTAATTGTGCTTCATCCAAGATAACTATCTCACAAGAACCTATGATGGTTCGCAACTCAACAGAACCTTTGTTTGATAGACTAGCTCTAGCTGTAGGATCATCGCAAGAAATGTAATTCACTTTTTTACCATTATATGATTTTTCTTCTATTTTTTTACCTATAAGTCGAATAAACATATAAATAGTATATTATAACTCATAAAATAAGTCAATTTCATAGATTATAACACACGAAAAGCAGAAAATAGACTCCTCCGTGCCGAGCTAGCAGGAGAGTTTGAAAAAGCGGGAGTGTAGTAAAATTATTTATGTCTACGAATATTTATCAATGAGTAGATATCTTTCTCGATAAAAAAATAAAATCGCACATTACCATCTACTCTGGCTTGCCAAAGACCAGATGATTCGTCAAATTTCTTTGCATGCAAAGATGGATGACGCAAATTTAAAGACAATAAATTAGCTTGTTTATAAAATTTTTCTCTTATTTCTTTAGGAAATTCTCTAAGTTTCTTTTTGAACTTTGGAGTATAAGATATGATCATTAATTTTCAAGAGATTTTCTAAGAGAAGCAACACTCTTGAATGGTCCGACAATTTTCCCTTGTTTATATTCCAATATAGATTCAAAAGTGTCTTGATCAATATTTTGAAAAAAAGTTTTTTTAGATGCCACAGACAAAAGAGACTCATAAACTTTTTTAGGTAAAAGCACAAGATCATCATTTTTTATGAAATTTTTAGAAATAGTCATTGTAATCATACCAGAAGTATATCAAAAAATAAACATCAAAGTCAACTTAAAAACAGAAAAGTCCTTGTTTGCTTTATTGCAAACAAGGACTAATTCTTAACGGCGGGGATATTTTAAATATCCACCGCCAGCAATTGCAAGGCAAATAATTGCCAAGCAAATTGCTCTTAAAAAATTTTTCATGGGTTGTTTTTTATAGGTGGGGGGGTGAGATCTTTCCCTCGTAAGATCTTGATAGATCCTCTCGAGGGAATCACCTCTTGAGACAAAGAAAATAAAATATTTGAATTCCCGTTTTCAAGAAAATATTTCTCGCCGGCATATTCAATTAACTCCTTGTCTCCCTCTTTTTTTATCCAAAATAAAAAAATACCCTTTTCATCAGGGGCCACAAACAAGTACTTCTTGTTTGTGATGGAAGCATCAGTTTCCAATGCAACACGATAAATATTAAATCCCCTTTCAGAAAAGAAGTTTAATACTGTAAGTTTCGTCCCCTGTGGAATAAAAAGTGTGTCTACTCTTTCGTCAACAATTTTTTCTATTACGCGACCACCCACAATGGCGACGCTCCGTGAGCTGGGTATCGTTCTTGTCGCAATAATCTGATTCTCAACAAAAAGTTGCAGTTTCGTCATCATATCGAGAGTGATCCTGAGCTCTTTCAGAGTATCTGTAGTGAGTAATGTAAGATTTTCTGAAGTTATCTCTTTTTTTGGTACCTGTACTTTTTTTGCACCTCCAAAGGTGCAGGAGTTCAGTAACAAAATTCCTGCCAAAAAACTAAAAAAAATGTACCAAAAATTAGTCCAGATCCAGTTTTGGGTGTCGCAATTTGAATTTTTCATAACTAAAGAATTTTTTTACCACATAAGTCCACGAAGTTTATCGCGTGCAAATGCAGCTTTTTTTGTAAAAAAACAATTATTATCAATCTTCAAACTAGCACACACACACACACTTTTGTCAATAGGTATTAATATTACTTTTTGATAAACTATAGAAAGTATGCAAAATACAAAAAAGGCAGGCAATAAAATACCTTACTCTATATCAAATAAAATATTGCTTGAGCGTCTTTCTTCTGTTAAAAGTCTTGCTGGTTCTATAAAAAAATCAGAGGCAAAAAGATGGCTCTCGGAAAACAAAAAAATGCGCGAGGCATGGGCTTAATATATCTATGTACACTCTGGACACAAGTGCAATAATTTATTTTTTAACAAACAAGGACTTAGCAGTAAAAACTATAGAGAAAATTTTTGCAGAGTCACTATTTGTATATGTACCTACAGTTGTAAGAGCAGAATTACTAAGTAAATCTGCTCTATCTTTAGATGAGGAAAATGCCATAAAATCATTTTTGAAAAACACGACAAAAATAATTTTAGACGACCATATAGCGGACATGAGTGCTTATATTAGAAGGGAGTACAAATTAAAACTTCCAGATGCAATAATAGCTGCTACAGCTATCGCTATGGGAAGTGTTTTAGTCACTGGAAATGAAAGTGACTTCAAAAAAGTAAAAGAACTCAAAATTATAAAGGTTTAAATATCTATCATTGAACAATTGATTCAAACTACATCAACACAGCATTTGGAAGGCTTGAATAGTAAGCAGAGGGAAGCGGCGGAACATGTGAATGGTCCGCTTTTGATCATGGCGGGGGCGGGGGCGGGTAAGACAAAGACCATAACACATAGAATAGTGAACCTCATAAAAAATGGTATAGCGCCAGAGCGGATACTGGCAGTGACTTTTACAAACAAGGCTGCAAAAGAAATGCGGGAGCGGGTAATGAATGAGATAGATAAGCATGTGTCAAAG
>LBZW01000040.1 GCA_000993955.1 Candidatus Nomurabacteria bacterium GW2011_GWA2_40_9 | reverse complement strand
TATTGGTACAGCTACTTGTTGCCTAACCTTATCCCCTACCACAAGCCCAATATCCTGACAAAAGTCAACCAATTGTTTTCTGTTTACGACAATCCTGACTGCTTTTGCATCTTTAAGTTCATAAATTTTTGGAGTTACTCCAAATAAACTTTTTATCATTTTACTTACATATAAAATATATAATTTCTCTTTGCTGGAAAGCGTAACGCTGGTATGATATTTATTCACACCACCATCTCCGAGCATAATTCCAACAAATTCAGCAAGGAGTTTACTTTTCTTTGGTTTTTTTATTTTTACCAAAACTTGAAAACCCAAAGCAGGCTTTTGGTATCGCCCAGTACTCTCCCACCACTGTCTCCATTTTTCTTTTCTCAAGTCTTCCGCAATCGACACCCGTCCATATTTAGCAAATCTAGCCCGCCCGCCAGACTTGCTTATCATTTTCAAATAATCATTCCACTTAACGATAGTGTGATTTTTTGGAGTTGGTAATTTAGTCAGTTTAACTACCGTAAACATTGCAGGAACAGACATGTGAAACCTTTCTTTTGCCCAATCAGTGAGTGTCCTTTGATTTACTTTTAATTTTTTTGCAAATTCAATCCATGTTACATTAAGCAACTTTTTCGACTCTAAAATAAATATTCTTTGAAGACCTTTTTTACTAAATCTTACCCTGTCTTGTATAAACGGCTTTGCCATATCTCTATTATATACTAAATCATAAAAATATTATATAGTGTTTGTGTGTTTTGGATGAGTGACCGAGAGGCTTAAGGTAGCGGTTTACTAAACCGCCGTCCCCTTAAAAAGGACCGTGAGTTCGAATCTCACCTCATCCGCAATGAAAAAGAAAAATTATTTTTATACAACGGCATTCATATTCTTAATTGTAGGACTAGTCCACTTTTTAAAGATATTTATTGACTTTGAAATACAGATATTAGATACACCGTACCCACTTTGGCTTAGTTGGATAGAAATGATTATTAGCTTATACTTGGCTTCTGTAGGTTTGAAGCTAGGTAGTAAAGAGTGAGTTCGAATCTCGCTCTCTCCGCCAGAAATTGTTATAATGCTTTTAATGAATCCAGAAGAAAAAATAAAAAAATTAGAAGAAGAGAATGAGAAATTAAAATTACTATATTCTAAAAAGTCAGATATAGTTTCATTGAGTTCTCACCAAATTCGCACTTCCCTTTCCGCCTTGAAATGGATTATAAAAATGTTTCTAGATGGAGACCTGGGAGCATTGACTACTGAACAAGAGAGCTTATTGAAAAAAGCATACGAAGGAAATGACAGGGCAATAAATACAGTTAGCGAGCTTCTCTTTGCAAACAAAACAGAAGACATAATAGATAAAGCTTACCTATTTGCAAAGATTGATTTAACAGAACTTATAGACAATACTATCTTTGACTTTTCTGGTGAAGCATACAATAGGGGAATAGAAATGCTTTTTCTAAAGCCTAATACAAAAATACATTCTGTTAATGGGAATAAAGACAATATCCGTGTGGTGTTACAGAATTTATTAGAAAATGCCATTAAATACAGCAATATGCATGGCAAGATTTTTATCACCCTGAAAGAAATAGATGGCATGGTTCAAGTTTCAGTAAAAGACACTGGAGTCGTCATATCCGAGGAAGGAAAAAGTAAAATATTCGAGAAATTCTACAGAGACCCTGAAGCCCAAAAAAGAGAAGCAGTGGGTTCTGGTATAGGCTTATACACTATTAAAAAGATTGTGGAAAATAATAAAGGTAAAATATGGTTTGAAAGTGAAAAGAACGAAGGAACCACTTTCTTCTTTACTATTCCAATTTTCAAATCATAAAGCTTGCACCACATTATAAAAGTAGTATAATTGGACTATAAAAATATATGGCGAAAATGATTTTAATAATAGAAGATGACGATTTCTTGCAAGGACTCGAAGCCAAAAAGCTAAAGAAAGAAGGCTATGATGTATTGACTGCGATGAACAGTGTGGAAGCTTTTAAAATTCTAAACAGCAATACTAAACCAGATATGATACTTCTCGACCTGCTCCTGCCTGATGTAGATGGTTTTATGATACTTAAAAGAATTAGAGAAGATGAAACACTAAAGAAAATACCTGTCATTGTATTCTCAAACCTTTCCGAAGAAAAAGATATCAGAGAAGCAAACAAGCTCGGCATCAGTGACTTTATGGTTAAATCCAACTTCACCCTAGACGAACTCGCAGACAAAATCAAAGTTTTGATATAGATGAACCTCGCTGACAAACTTGAACTAAAATTTAGACTTGATGAAAAACAAAAGAAAGCACTCAAAAAGCTCAATCTTTTTTCTGTTTCTGATTTACTTTTTCATTTTCCTGTACGCTATAGCGACATAAGTGAAATAAAAAAGATTTCTGAATTAATAGCAGGAGAGATAACTACAGTTTACGGTAAAGTTTCAAATCTGAAAACAAAAAAAGCTTTCCGTTCAAAAATCCCGATGGCCGAGGGAGAAATAGCAGACCTTTCTGGCAAGATAAAAATCATCTGGTACAACCAAGCCTACCTAGCAAAAATGCTCCACGACGACCAAAATGTAAAACTAACAGGTAAGGTAACCGCTGGCAAACATGGCATATATTTGGCAAACCCAGAATTTGAAAAATTGGACTCTATGCCGATCGATTCACATGATTCACTATTCTCAAAACCCCCTCGCCCTTCGGGCACTCCCCCTTCACAGGGGGAGAATTATACAGGATTTTCGTATCCTATATACCACGAAACCCAAGGCATAACTTCCAAATGGTTCTATCATGCAATAGAAAAAATTCTTAAAGAAAAGACCCTAGACACAGTCTATGATTATGTTCCCTCAGAAATTTTAAAAAAATACAATCTTCCCTCTCTCTCCACCGCCCTCGTCTGGATACATAGACCCAAAAATGCAGGAGACAGAGAAGCAGCCAGAAAGCGTTTTGCATTTGAAGAAGTTTTTTGTATCCAACTGGAACGCCAACACGATAAATTTGAGTATCACAAAAATAAATCTTTCCAAATAAATACAAAAGAAGGTGAGATTAAAGAATTCTTGCAAAATTTTCCCTTTAAGCCGACAAATTCTCAAACCAAATCTATAGACACGATTTTATCTGACATGAAAAAAGATTTTCCTATGTCAAGATTATTAGAGGGAGATGTAGGCTCTGGGAAAACTCTCGTAGCTGCTACTGCTTCATATGCAGTAGTAAACACTAGACCTCCAGCAGAACCACCCCGTTTTGAGCACAAAACACCCCTCCTTCAAAAGAAGGGGAGGCAAAATTTTGGAAACTTGCAAGTAGCATATATGGCCCCCACCGAAATACTTGCGACACAACATTTTGAATCTTTTATAAAATACTTCGTAGCCAAAGATGGAGAATTACCTATAAACACAGGACTCATCACAGGCTCTGGATGCAGAAAGTTTCCTTCAAAATCAAATCCAAATACTTGGACAGATATTTCACGTGCACAACTGCTCAAATGGGTCGCCAACGGAGAGATTCCTATTCTCATTGGCACACACGCGTTGATACAAAAGTCAGTGAAATTTAAAAATTTGGCTCTCGTGGTGATAGACGAACAACACAGATTTGGCACCGCACAGAGAAGAAAGCTCGTTCGGAAAGATACAAATGGAAATACAGTTGCACCACAGATAATCACAGAGATAATCACTCCGGACAAACGCACAGAGACTTATGAAAAAATAAAAAAAGAACTAGAAGTTGGCAGACAACTCTATGTCATCTGTCCACGCATAGACGAACCAGATCCTGAAAAAGAGATGGCAGTCCAAGCGAAGTCTGTGACAGCTGAAGCAAAGAGACTCAAGAAAGAAGTGTTCAGAGAATACGAAATAGGCGTGCTACACAGCAAGATGAGCAAGCAAAAAAAAGAAGAAGTAATGCAAGAATTCACGAACGGAGAAATTCATATATTGTGTGCTACATCAGTAGTTGAAGTAGGCGTAAATGTTCCCAACGCAACCATCATCATCATAGAGGGAGCAGAGCGTTTCGGCCTAGCCCAGCTACACCAGCTCCGGGGACGAGTGATCAGAAGCAATCACCAGGCATACTGCTATGTATTTGCAGAAGCAAAAAGTCAAAAAACTATAGACAGACTCAAAGCGCTCAAAACAGCAAAAAATGGCTTTGAATTAGCAGAGCTAGAATTGAAGCAATTCGACTGATTACAGAAGATCCAGAACTTTCAAACTATCCCCTATTAAAAAATAAAGTAAAAGAGAAGGCTGGAGAGTTTCATTTTGAATAAATATTATGAAAAACATTGGAACCTTACAACCAAATATAATAGAAAAAGTTATAGAGAAAAAAGAAATTTTTTTAGATTTGGATATTACTGAAGTATTTAATTCTTTGGAAAAAGTTGATTACAAAAAAATCTTTAAAGAACTGATAGGCGAGTCGACAAATAAGATTTTGCAAACAAAAACAAAAGAAGAATTATTGAATAATTTATGGCGTGCAAAAGAAAGTGACTTTGATGATAAGTATTTTTCTGATATAAGGAAAGTTTTTCTAATTATAACAAACAGGGCTTACTTCCTTTCAAAAATATCTAAAGATGATTACGCAATTATAAAAAATTATACCTCATTATTAGGTGATTTAAAAGACAATAAAAAGTGGAACGAAAAATACAATAAACTAATAACTTCGTATAATATACTAATGGAAAAAGTTGGGAATCTAGATCCAAGTGACTTAAAAGAATCAAGAGTTAAATATGAAAGAAAACTTAAAACTTTTTTAGCTGTTATGGAAAAAGATGATGATAAATTTTTAGAAGAAGATTATCATAAAGCACGTAGACTTATCAGATCATTTGGGTACTTAATAAAAGTTTTAGGAGAAAAAATAACTTCTCAAAAATACATAGATATAGGCAAGAAATATAAACAAATAAACACTGAGTTAGGATACATTAGGGATAAAAATAAAACTACAAGCTGGAAAGCACAAATAGAAAAATATTTTAAAAATTAGAAAACAAACCTAAATTACAGGTTTCTTTTTCCACACGCAAAGAATAATAAATCCAATAAGGACAAACACGGTCATTGTGCCCATCGCTGTACGATACGAAGCACTCCCTGTTCCCATAAGCGCAATGATGCTTCCCCATGTCAGTGGACAATTGAAGCAATTCGACTGATTACAGAAGATCCAGAACTTTCAAACTATCCCCTATTAAAAAATAAAGTAAAAGAGAAGGCTGGAGAGTTTCATTTTGAGTAAATACAGAAGAAAATTCACTTACATACATATCGAGTTATAAGTAAATGAGATTATAGAGAAAATAATTAGACAATCTTTATACGATTTTAAACAATAAACACCATTATAACTATATACATATAGACTTTTTTACAAAATAATTAGACAAGTTTTAGTCAACTAATTCCCAAATAGAACTGACCGTCTTGCCAGATTTTATACGAATTTTATTATCCTTTTTAAGTTCTGTAAGAAGATTTCTAATGTCAGATCTTTTAAGTTCATGGCATACTTGCATAAACTCCTTCATTGCACCAATTTTATTTTTTTTCAAATGTTCTAAAATCATACCTTTGTGATAATCCCTACTTAATCCAATTTTACGAGTTCTCACTCCTAACTTACCAATTGAATTATAATATTCAGATGAAAGAACGTATTGTGCCCCGCGTGTTTTTCCATGAAGTTCAATGATCCCTTTTTCTAATAAATGACCAACTGTTTGTATCGTTATATTTTTTTTATCTCCTAATCTTATTTTTTCAAGTATTAAAATATCAGACATGGATATTAAAATATTTTTTTCTTTTGTTATCTTTTCTAAAAAAGATATGAAATTACCGTCTTGCACTATTGCTGGTATTTTTACAATTACAAATTGTGTCATTGTTTGTGTGTAATCAGGACTACCCTTACCTTCTTCAATAGTATTTCTAAAAATTTTATCTGCACCCTGACCAGACCGTTCTACACCACGAAATATTTTTTGAAAACTTTCTGCTAAAAGTTTGTTTCTTGGTGTTGCTGGAACATCTATAATATTCTCTATTGTGACGCCAAAGGGTAATCCGCCGGGATTAGTAATTTCCAAAATTTCTGGCGATTGTTTTATAAAAATACTTCCTTGTTGCATATAATCTCTATGGCACACGGCATTAAATAGTGCTTCACGAAATGTCTCTTGATTATACGCTGGAATATCAGTACGGAATAAGCCTTGCTGTATTTGATGGATTTGTTGTCGAGAGTATACTTTATTCCAAATATCATCCAATATAAGTATAAAAGAATTTCTATAATCAACTCTGTCAACAAACTGAATATCGGTTACTCTATTTCGGTACTCAAAACATATCTCCGCTTGTCCAAAATATTCATCGATGAATTCTTTTTTACCAACTAATAATACACATGCATTTGTAATTTTGGAATCTGTATTTATAAGCCCGACATCCTTTAAGAACTGCTCATCAGAATTAGCTATAATTTTTGATCCGGTATTTTTCTCTATATATAATTCTTTCAGTTTTTTTATAGCATCAGGATTCAAGTTTACGAGTGAAGCATTTGCACAAACTTTTGACGACCAATCATCCTGCCCTTCGGATAGTATATTATATTGTTGTGCGTCACTCATTATTTCCAAACTATCCCCTATTCGCATCAAAGGCGCACCAGCAAATTTTAACAACTGACCAATACTTCGTGATGGTATTTTTATAGCAATTATTTTATTAGTATTTTCAAACAACTCAAAAACTTCTACTTTTTGACCAGTTTTCTGATATACTTTTTGTTTAAAATCTGAAGCAAGTACAGCCTTTGTGCCAACAATATATTTGTTATTGTCAACACCAATAATCAAATACCCACCGTCTTCATTACCGATAGCAACACAATATCCTAGAATACATTTTCTGTTCTCAAATTTATCACCACCATCAAAAGAAATAGAATTTTTCCATTCCTTTAGTTCTACATTTTCATTTTCACTATTTGAGATTATTTTTTTAAGTTCATCTAATGTCATATGTTTCTTCCACTCCCACATTTTTTATATTTTACTTCAACAATTCATATTCGAATAATTTTGGTGTGATATATTTGGCATAATAAACTTTCAATTTCTTTTTAAGGTTCTCTAATTCACCATTGAGTGTTGGATAATCATAAACTAGCTTATTATTTTCATCTTTTTTTGATGTGTTCAATTCCATTTCAATTTGAAATGCACTATACGCTAATTTTTTATTGTATTTTTTTGTCTTCTTTGCTTCAGACAAAACACTTTGCCAAATCTTTATCAATTCTTTTTCATCAGCATTTAATTTATATTTTTCAAGCTGTTTACTAGCCAATGTTTTGGCGTCAAAACAAAGCTCGTTTTTATAAAATCTTTTATCGCTTCCTGTAAAGGAAAGACACTTGTTGTATCTAGAAAGACAAGTAAAAATAAAACATGATTTCAAAAAATCTTTGTCTTTTGTATATGTATCTCCTCCGTCGCCAGTCGTAAAATATACATCTCTTTCATACCACCTTTCTTGTGGGTAAAGTTTTGCAGCAAAGAGCGGTAATTTCTCTAGGTAGTTATCATTTCGTAAATAAAAACCTCGTGCATTATAAAGTATTTGCCTAGTCAAAGAGAAATTAGATGGACCAATTAGAAAACCCTTTGCTGTCATATAACCGAGAATGTTGTCATTGAATATCGATTTTCCGTCGCACTTCCTGTTTTTTGCTTCTGTACCATCGCTTTCGCACCAAACATTTGTTTCAATATCATTTTTAAACTCTCTTTTTTCAAATAAAGGTAGCAGAGTATTTTTAACCTTTTTTACTTCAACATCAATCTTAATATCTACGATTTTATCGTCCTTTATGTCTATCGTTTGATTATTATCAATGTCGAATGCTGGAAAAATAAAATTATTCTGTTCCTTCTCTTTGTTTTGCCACCAAATTACAGAAATAGAGCTTGGTGACGCATGAAAATGTTGCCGATTACACAAAAATCCATCTTTAAAATACTTATTTACTAAACCGATACTCTTAAAATATTTAACTGGAGAAAACAATACATAGCTATCTGTTGGTTGTCGGAGATAGTATTTTAAACCAGACCAAATAAATAAATTGGTTATTTCGCGTGCCGAAGAAATATTACTATTATTTAAACTCTCAAGTTCTTTTCGCATTTCTTGCGAAACATATTTGTTTTTTCTATCCGTTTTCTTTTGACCTTTATCATCTGTAAATTCAACAGCAGAAGTATCACTATAAGGCGGATTTTCAAATAAAATTACTGTACATTTTGGATTATCAATATATTGTTTAATTATTTCATTTTTTAAATATTCTTCACTTAAAGCATCAGCACAATCAATCATTCCTATGGTCTTATTCATAACAGCATGATCATCTGTTGGTGGAACAATATGACGAACGAGTCCGTTAAAACGCTCTAGCAAAACTTTATACTCATAATATTCATAAGTACTTAAAATAGTGTGTGATAATTCATCATCAGAAAGTTCTGCTTGTAAATTTCCAGTTCCCGCACAGCGATCTAGAATAATATAGTCATTTCCTTTTGGTACAAGTTTTATTGCTTCACGCACAAGCTCTAATGCTTTTTTGGCATATGCTGGTGGCGTA
>LBZW01000039.1:5714-8389 GCA_000993955.1 Candidatus Nomurabacteria bacterium GW2011_GWA2_40_9 | reverse complement strand
TTCGTTGACTTCACGAATTTTTTGAGGACTCGAAAGAACCTCTTGTGAGGATAATCTGGATTCAAGTTCTTTTAATCGTTCTTGATGATTTTTCAGTTGTTCAATCAGATTCATATCTCTATTACTGTATCTAATAAAAAAACGTTCTTCAATTCGAAGAACGTTTTTTTTCTTGCTTAGCTTTCAATTTTTTCTTTGTCTTCTCGTTTCGTCACTTTTTGAGCGTGACGCTTTTGCGCTTTGGCTTTCTTTCCTGAAGCGCTGGTTGTTTTTTGTGTAAGGCGTTCTTGGAACTTCTCTACGCGACGAGCCGTATCAAGAATTTTTTGCTTGCCTGTATAGAATGGATGGCATTGGGCGCACAATTCCGTCTGAATGGAGCTGCTGGTTGAGCCGATCGTGTGGATCGCCCCGCAAGCGCAGGTGATGGTGGCATTTGGCGTGTAATTTGGGTGGATTCCTTTTTTCATAATGGTGGCACGCTTTGTATACGTGCTGGTTAATTTGACCGCTGGAGAATACCAATCAGCCTTCTATTTGTCAATCTTTATGGAGTATCGCATGATGTATTTCATTATGCCAACACCAACGTCTTTTTTTGATTATGAGCTTCCAAATGGACTGATCGCACAACATTCGGTTGAACCCCGCGATCAGTCATGTTTAATGATGGTCGATCGAAAGACAGGCCAGCGGCAACATAAGGTATTTTACGAAATTCTCAACGAGTTTCATGGTGGAGATGTTCTTGTCATGAACAACACAAAAGTATTTCGGGCCAGGTTACAAACCGTTGTCCATGGAAGGGGGATTGAGTTATTTCTTCTTCGTCCGCGAGAAGACGGTGTGTGGGACGCGCTGGTTAAACCAGGCAAACATGTCAACGTAGGGGATATCGTAGAATTGGGAGAAATGCAGGGGGAAGTTGTGAGTAAAACCGATGTCGTACGTATTCGTTTTAATCAGTCACAGACGCAGATTGTTCATTATGCTAATATTCATGGAGAGATTCCGATCCCTCCCTATGTTGAAGAGATACCTGTGGAGTTAGATCAATATCAGACCGTTTATGCCAAAGAAACAGGTTCTGTGGCTGCTCCCACAGCTGGATTTCATTTCACAAAAGAATTATTAGAGAAGATCCAGCAGAAAGGAATTCAGATTCAGTATGTCACCCTTCATGTAGGTCTGGGAACATTTCGTCCCATGAAAAGTGAAATCATTGAAGAACATCAAATGCACAGTGAGTTTGTCACTATTACTTCACAAACCGCGAATGCTATTAATAAAGCCAAAGAAGAAGGTCGACGCATCATAGCCGTTGGAACCACGACCGTCAGAACTCTGGAGGGAGTCGCTGCTTATACAGCGGAGAATAAAAATTTAGATTCACTGTTACCACCAGAAGGTTTTTCAGGAGATATCAATATTTTTATCACGCCGGGATTTCATTTTCGTGTGATTGACGCTCTCATTACAAATTTTCATCTTCCTAAATCCACCTTACTCGTCTTGGTAAGCGCGTTTGCTGGACGCGAACAGATTCTTGCTGCTTATGAAGAGGCCGTTCGTCAGAAATATCGATTTTTTTCTTTTGGCGATGCCATGTTTATCTCTTGACAGAAAGCCATTTTTTGTGTAGGTTTTCTCTCTAGCGTGGTGCTAGATTTGGTTTTTTTACGGAGGACTCAATGAGCGTTCCCACGACGAAGTCTCGACTGAAGATTATTGCACTTGTCGTTGTTTTGTTGGTTATGACCACGGCTGGCGGATGGGGTTTCATGAACAATAAGGTGCGTAGCACGATTGGTCGCTACAGCCTTGTGGCCGACGTCTTGGCTGTTCCTACCTCGAAGTTCGGTGTTGAGGGGCAACGCGGAACCAAGTTCGCTGTCAATCTGCGGTTGGATGATGGAACAGAAACAATAAGATGCGTGTTTTTCAGGAATTTAGTTGAGAAGCTGCTGAAATTAAATCAGGAGCAGGTTTTGCATTTTAAAAGCGAGCCTGCTGAGTTTGAGGCTGCCAAGAATGAGCTGCTTGGAACTATTGTTAAATTAAACGGACGGACAAATAATAATTCTTTATTCAACCGCTTGGAATTTGTTGTGCAGAACGTTGATACTAGCCCGAATCCTGAAGAGGAGATTAAAAGGCTGCAGGGTTAATCTTTTATCAGCGAATGATACAAAAAATAATTGCTTCCATTGAAGTGTGGATTGGCCTAGGATTCTTTATAGTTTTATTGGGATACGTCCCTGTTGTGGGGAGTGCTGTTGGAGGTATTTTGGGCAGCATAATATCCATAGCCGCGCAGATTCCGTTTTATTCAATTATCATAGCCGTGCTCGGCACTATTTTGTTTTTTGATGGTATAATTAAGCTGTTTCATCATTGAAGAATTCTTTGAAGTATATATTCTAATATATATATTAAAGTACCACTGGACACTGGACATCTTCGGCTGAAGTATATAAAGGAACTCTATCTCTATACTGTTTGAAGTTGTCGCAAGGCAATTTGTCGGAAATCCGAGATTTCCGAACATGATCGAAAATGCAATGCATTTATCGACATTACCCAGTCTCTGGGGCGTGCGTGGTTAATGGCGTAAATCCGCCTAATACCGTTAAAACACGTCCATAATCAAAGGAGATCTGAAAAAAAACGCGAAA
>LBZW01000039.1:0-5703 GCA_000993955.1 Candidatus Nomurabacteria bacterium GW2011_GWA2_40_9 | reverse complement strand
TGCAACTGTCTGGCAAAACCAGGGAAAAGGCAGAAATGGGGAAGTAGTTCCCTACAGAACTGTTTCTTTGCAGAGAAATTACAAAGATAAAAACGGAGTTTGGCAGCATGCCAGTTCTCTAAGGGTTAATGACCTGCCAAGGGCATCTCTAGTATTGCAAAAGGCATTCGAGTACTTAGTGATAAGAGAGCAGAATGCGAATGCATCCGTAGATTATGTCGATGAAGATATAATTGAAGAGGTTATTTAGTTCTGTGAGGAATTAAATGAATTTTAATTTATTTTTTTAATTTTAAAAATAAGAAACAAAAAATAACAATAAGTATAAAAAACCAAGGTGATTAACGATGGAACAAGAACTAATAGAATTAGAAGATATAAAAGAAACAAAGAAAAAAAGAATGACAGCTGAAAAGGAAATAAAATCAGAAGTTTCTGAGGAGCCGGAAACCAAGAAACAGCAGTCAATCTATGACCTGCCGGGAGTAGGCGCAGCAACAGCTGAAAAATTAATAGCAGTGGGATACACTGACATGATGAGCATTGCAGTAGCGTCACCTGGAGAACTGATAGAAGCAACCGGAATGGGAGACGCGGTGGCAAAAAAACTCATAGCGATTGCAAGAAGCAATCTTGAAATGGGATTTGAGTCGGGAGAAGAGCTGCTAAAGCGAAGAGAAAAGGTAATAAGAATCAAGACATCAAGCAATGCACTAAACACTTTGCTGGGCGGCGGATTCGAGACGGGAGCAATAGTTGAATGCTTCGGTGAATTCGGCTCTAGTTCAGCTGGCAAAAGGCATCGGATTAGACCCGGATCAGGCTCTGAAAAACATAAAAGTTGCAAGAGCTTACAATTCTGACCACCAGATGCTGCTGGCGGAAAAAGTTGAAGACTTAATAAAAAAGCAGGGATTAAATGTCAAATTAGTTGTTGTTGACTCATTGACAGCTCATTTCAGGGCAGAGTTTATCGGCCGGGGCACATTGGCAGACAGGCAGCAGAAGCTGAACAGGCATTTGCACGTTCTTGCCAAATTGGCAGACAGATACAATTTCTGTGTGTACGTTACCAATCAGGTAATGGCAAAGCCGGATATGTTCTTCGGTGACCCAACACAGGCTATTGGCGGGCATATTGTGGCTCACTCCTCAACTTTCCGTGTTTATTTGAGAAAAGGAAAGAAAGGAACAAGAGTTGCAAAATTAATAGATTCTCCAAATCAGCCTGAGGGAGAAGCCGGGTTTTACGTTGATGAGTCTGGAATAAAAGACGTTGAATAAACGTTTTTTAATTTTTCTTATTTACTTTTTATTATTTTAATTTTTAATTATTTTATTTTAAAATGTTGATTACTTCTTCAGTGTGCCTAATTCTTGAATTATATAACAAACTGGCCCCGTTAAGGGGCCCGGAGACAGATAGCTACTAAGGGCATAGCGTGGCAAGGATTTCTGAAAGAAATCCGTAGAGTTTTTGGGACATAAATTCATTTTTCTAGATAGTAAGTTGCATGTTTAAAAACCAAGAATGAATGATCATATTTTGTGTCAATGAGTTTTAAACCTAGTTTTTTGAATGTTTTTTTCCATTGTTTGTCATTTTTATTAGTGTGGGGATGACCAATAAACTCCAAATTAAGAAGACTATCAAAAAAATAAGTTATATATTTATGAAGCCAGTTTGAATAGATATCTTCTATGATAATAATTCTTTTTGAAACTCTCTTCGCTTCTTTCAAAACATTTTCTGGATTAGGGGTGTGATGTAAGACAGTTAAGATTAATACTTTATCAAATTTATTATTGTCATAAGGTATTTTAACCCCATCATAAATAACCGGCTTTATATTATTCACAAAACTTAAATCCTGAACATCCAGCGGAGAAATTTTATAGTGATTTTCAAATAAAATCTGGCAAACATTGCATGTCCCAGACCCTATATCTAATATAGCATCATTTTTGTCAAGAAAAGGTTTGATTTTATTAATCATGTCCTTTGCTCTTGATTTTCCAGCTTTGTAAATAATTCTTCTGAAAAACCTATTTTTTTGTAAAAATCGTATAATCATACCATATTAAAAGTATTCACCTATTTAAAAAACATTTGAAATTTTCCGTTCCAAAAATTTCACTTAGCAAACTTTTTAAAATAACCCATAAATCATGATAAATTCAACTGCATCAATGGTTTATCATGAAAAAGAAAAATATAGCGGCATTCTTTGATTTTGACGGCACAATCTATCATGGGCTTGTTGCTTTTGACATTTTCAGTTTTGCCTTCAGAAATGGAATTATGAGCTTTTCTGAGATGGTCAAGTTATCCCAGCTTTCTTACTATTACCTGCTTGATAAATTAAACCTTGCAAACAGGGTGTCTATAAACGAGAGGCTGTACAAAAAAATTAAAGGGTTGAGATCAAAAGAACTATTTGAATCAGCATCAGAGGAGTACTTTTCTCATAACAAAAATAAAAAATTCTATACCGATATCGTAGATATTATCAAATGGCATGCAAAAAAAAGGCACCATATAGTGGTTGTTACTTCCACCATTAAAGAAATAGTAGGCCCGGCAAGAAAGTGGATTAAGATTGATGAACTGCTTGCCACAGAAGTTGAAACAAAAAACGGAGTATACACTGGCGCTGTCAAAATGCTGCCTGTCGGGCAGAATCGCCTAAATGTTATAAAAGACTACTGTAAAAAATATGATATAGATTTGAGCAGGAGCTACGCATATTCAGACCATTTTTCTGACATACCTTTGCTTGAGAGTATAGGCAATGCAATTGTTACCGGCCCTGACAGGAGATTAAGAACGCATGCAATGAAAAAAGGATGGAGAATAATAGACCGCAAATAATTCACCGCTTCTGCACCAAAAGCTTTTTAATGCCGTATTTAATTGTTACAGTATGGCATATCCCATATCCAAACTTATTGTGCCGCCTATTTTCAGGCTGTGGCTCAGAAAAGTAAACGGGCTTGAGAATATTCCGCGTGATGGGCCGTTCATTATGGCGGCAAACCATACAAGCTATTATGAAACCTTACTTTTGCCGTGTATAATTATTAAGGTGCTAAACAAAAAAATGCATGCATGGGTTAATGAAAGATATTGGAACAGCCCCGTTGCTAAATTTTTCCTTGATTTATGGAAGTGCATCCCGGTTTATTTGGGTAAAGAGAAAAATTTGAAGGAAAAAAACAATGCAGCATTTCAAAGTGCGCTTGTATACTTAAAAAACGGCGAGATAATGATGATATTCCCCGAAGGCAGAAGAAGCACCGACGGGAAACTGCAGAAATCATACCCAGGCGCTGCAAAGCTTGCGCTGCTGTCAAAAGTGCCGGTGCTGCCTATTGGAGTAATAGGCTCAGGCAAAGTCCTTCCCAAGGGTAAAATTTTTCCTAGATTCGCAAGATGCGAAGTAATTATAGGCAAGCCAATATATTTTAAAAAATATTACAATAAAAAAATAAACGACAGGGTGCTTGAAAGCGCCACAAGAGATATCATGAAACAGATAGGAAAGATGATAGGTCAAAAATATAATTACTAAAATGGTATACCTGGAATTAAGGATTACACTTGTACCACTGATAAAATTGTGGATAAAAAAAGCCAATGGGCTGGAAAATATTCCGAAAAAACGCGGCTTTATAGTTGCTGCAAATCACTCAAGCTATATGGACCACATGATCATCGGAACGACTATTATCTCCCACCTAAACAAAAAAATGCACTGGCTTGCAAAGAAAGAGCACTTTGAAACTTTCTTCCAAAGATTATGGCATGTGTACATCGGTGCCATACCACTTGACAGGCAGTCGGGCGGTAAAGAAGCATTAAGGTTTGCGGTAAAGGCATTAAAGCAAAAAAAAATAATTGTTATATACCCGGAAGGCACCAGGACTTTGACAGGAAAAATTCAGGAAGCAAGAACGGGTGTTGCAAGGCTTGCATTGCTTTCTAAATCTCCAGTTATGCCGGTTGGATTAATAGGCACATTTCATATTTTGCCAAAAGGAAAATACGTGCCAAAATTCAAAAGGGCGACAATGAACATTGGCAAGCCGATGTATTTTGACAAATATTATAAAAGGCCAATAACAAAACGATTATTAAGGAAAGTTACAACCGAAATAATGAAGGAAATAGCAAGGCTGTCAAATCAAAAATATCAGTTTGATTAAAGATAATGGAAAAATAAAATGAAAATATCCGTTATAGGTGCAGGAAGCTGGGGCACGGCCTTGGCTGTTCTCCTGAGTGAAAAAGGATTTGACGTAAAGCTATGGTCCAGAAGGGAGGAGCTTGCAAGAGAAATAGAGTCAAAAAAAGAAAATATGCAATATTTGCCCGGAATAAAAATTCCGAATAATCTGATCGTTGATTCTTCATTGAAAAATGTTCTCAGTGGATCTGATATTATAATTACCGCTGTCCCGAGCGAATTCCTGAGGGGCACTTTGGGTGAAATCAGGCCTTTTTTCAGGAACCAAACTGTGGTCAGCGTTACGAAAGGAATTGAACATTCGACCGGTAAGAGAATGACGGAAGTTATTGAAGATGTTCTCGGGAAAAATGTAAAGGTTACAGCACTGTCAGGGCCGAATCACGCAGAAGAAGTTGCGAAGAAAATGCCGACTGCAAGCGTGCTGGCCGGCAAAAACCCAAAAATCGGTAAATTTGTTTCAGAAACACTAAGCACGCCTGCGTTCAAAGTTTATTACTTAAATGATGTTGCCGGAGTGGAAACCTGCGGGGCTTTGAAAAATATCACAGCAATTGCAACCGGAGTTTGCGATGGGTTTGGGTTTGGTGATAATGCGAGAGCTTCAATTATTACTCTGGGGCTGATGGAAATGAACAACTTTGGAAGGCATTTTGGTGTAAAAAGGGGAACAGTTTACGGGCTGGCGGGAGTCGGTGACCTGATTGCGACGTGCGTCAGTATGAATATTCTGTGAAGCACAAAATACAGATGCCGTTAACACATCAGGCTTATGAAGTTCTTTTCAATAATAAAAATATTAAGAAAGCGATTGCGGATCTATTGGATTTGGTTTAAAAATAAAATAAAAAATAAATTTATTCTTCCGTGAAATCCTCAATCTTGTTTGGGATGTCTTCGTCTTCTTTTAATTTTCCTTTTGCCTTGAGAAATTCTTTTGTCAGGATGTAGAACATCAATCCCAGGGATTTTTTCCCCTTGTTGTTGCATGGTATGACAAAATCAAGGAAATTTGTCTGGTTGTTTGTATCGCACAGCGCGATTACCGGGATGCCGACTTTTACTGAATCAAGGACTGCATTTCTGTCCGGCCACGCATCAACAACCATCACAATTTTTGCTTCCGTGTAATCTTCAAGGTTGGGGTTTGTCAAAATTCCAGGGGGATAACGCCCGGCAAATGTCCTTTCCCCCGTTAATTTTCCGAACAATTCAACTGCCTTCCAGCCAGTTTCACGCCTGCATATGATTAAAACATCCTTTAACTCATACTGAGCCAAAAAAGTTGCAGCAACCCTTATCCTTTCATCTATTTTCTGCAGGTTCAAAACTGACAGCCCGTCCGGCCTTGTTTTGAAGATAAACTGCTCCATGTAAGCGGTCCTGAACTTAGTTCCTATGTGTATTCCTGATTTGAGATAAACATCCCTTGGAACCAAAAACTTATCTTCTGCCA
>LBZW01000038.1 GCA_000993955.1 Candidatus Nomurabacteria bacterium GW2011_GWA2_40_9 | reverse complement strand
GTAAATGTTTTACTTTTTCTTATTTATACATGCTTTTACAAAAGCAGTGAAGAGTGGATGTGGGGCGAGTGGGTGGGCGAGGAATTCTGGGTGAAATTGAGTACCAAGGAAAAATGGATGCACACTCTTTGGGAGTTCTGTGATCTCCATCAGTCTGTCGTCTGGTGAGCGTCCAGAGAACACAAGTCCAGCATTTTCTAATTGTAAAATATAATTTGGATTTACTTCATATCTATGTCTGTGTCGTTCTATGACTTCAACCTTACCATATACAGCATGCGCCACAGAGCCTGGTTTTAAAATAGCCTTGTATTCACCCAGTCTCATGTTGCCACCATATCTGTGATTTATAATATTTTCTTTTTGACTTTCCATGATATTTATCACTGGATTTTCAGTCTTGCTATTTACTTCTCTTGTATTTGCATCTTTGAGATTTAATACATTTCTGGCATATTCTATCACCATCATCTGCATACCATAACAAAGTCCAAAATACGGAATTTTGTTTTCTCGTGCAAACTTCACTACATTCAATTTACCTTCTACTCCACGAGAACCAAACCCTCCGGGTACTATCACCCCATCATACTTTTTCAACTCTTTTAATTTATTTTTATCTTTTTCAAAGTCCACTGCAGAAAGCCATGAAATTATAGGCTTTCTATTTTGAGCATAAGCAGAGTATTTTATGGCCTCAATAACAGAAAGATAAGAATCAGAAAGTATAAAATCCCCTGTTTCAAAATATTTTCCAATTACTGCTATCTTTACTATCTCTTTGCCGTTATGTGCGTGTTTGGCAAAAGTTTTCCATTTATTCCAAAGTTTCACGACTGGTTTTTTTGATTTAAGATTTAAAATATCACAAATTTTTCCTGAAAGATTTTCTTTTTCAAAATTCATCGGTATGTCATAGACACTGTCCACATCTGGAGCAGATATAATCCTCTCTACTACCACACTACAAGACATAGCTAGTTTTTCTTTTCTCTTTTCATCGAGAGTAGTATCCGCCCGAGCGATCAATATGTCTGCTTGGATACCAGAGCTGTTTAGCATGTGCACTGCTGTCTGGGTAGGCTTGGTTTTCATCTCACCTACTTTACTTGGTGTCGGCAAGTATGACACCATCACAAATATCACATCCCGAGGAAATTCTATTTTGAGCATTCGAGCAGCTTCTAGGAAAATCATGTTTTGATATTCACCTATAGTACCCCCTATCTCTATGATTACTACATCCGCTTTTGCCTCAACTCCTGCTTTTTTTATTCTACCTATAACTTCGAGTGGTATATGGGGCACTACTTCCACACACTTGCCTTTGTATTCTAAATTTCTCTCACGCTCTATGACAGACTGATACACTCGACCTGTAGTCATGTAATTTATTTTGGTTAATTTTAATTCTAAAAATCTCTCGTAGTTGCCCATGTCTTGATCTGTTTCATCTCCGTCGGACAATACAAAAACCTCACCGTGTTCGGTGGGGTTCATAGTGCCTGCGTCAACATTTATATAAGGGTCGATTTTTATAGCGGTGACAGAGAGACCACGATTTTTTAAAATGAGTCCGAGAGATGAGGAAGTAATACCTTTTCCTACTCCAGAAATTACACCCCCTACCACAAAAATATATTTGCAATTCTGTTTTACTTCCTTGTTTTTGTTTTTCTTCATGACTGTTTTATTTATTTATTGATTTAAATACTTTCTGATGGCTAAAAAACTCGAAATCATTCCTAGAAATATACCTGATAATAATATAACAATGAAAATTTGAAACAAATTAGAAATATAATATTCGTAAACATTTAGTCCTAGGAACTCGGTCATATTGCGTCCTACCCAAGCTGTAGCTGGGAAAAATAATACCATTGTGAGTATCGTAGCTATCACTCCATATACTGCCCCTTCTACCATAAATGGTCCCCTCACCCGCATCTTGCTTGCACCCACTAGGCGCATCACTCCTATCTCTTCTTTTGAGATAAATATAGTCAGCCGAATAGTGTTGAAGGTAATAACAATAGAAATAAATACTAAAAGCAAGGTGATCAAAAATCCCAACCTCTGCGCTCCAGTTATTATAGAATTTAATCGCTCAATCACAGATTTATTTTGATAATAATTTACCTTGTCTATAATAGAAGCCGAGCCGAGTACGAGTGCATTGTCTGACTTCATAAAGTTTGCAATGCTTTCATATTGAGAAATTTCTTTGGCTTTTACATTAAGGAATCCCCCAAGTGGATTTTGATTTATCTCATCTAATGCAGAGATAGTAGGATAATCATTTGCATGTCTTTCTCTGAATAATTTCAGTGCTTCTTCAGCAGAGGTATAAGTGACCTCTGCAACTTCTGCTAATTTCTCTAGAGAATTTTTCAAAATTAATATCTTATCCTCCGGTGCTCCAACAGTAAAGTATATAGTCACATCTACTTTGTCTTTTATCTGATCCAGTGAAAAATGCAACACTGCTTGAAGTAATATGAGAGTGGTGATAACAGACAAGGTTATAGTGGTTACCAAAACAGCTGCAAAGGACACGAGTCCGCTTCTTTTAAAATTCAAAAATCCTGCTTTTATGATTCTATTTAATATTGTCATAAATATTTACTCCAAGAGTGATTTTGCTAAATCACATATTTGCCGTTTTTATCATCTCTAATAACTTTACCTTTTTCCATCGTGACTACACGCTTACCCACTGATTCTACCACACCTCTATTGTGAGTAGTTAGTATCACGGTAGTCCCCAAGTCATTTATTTTTTTCAATATCTGAATGACATCATATGTACTGATTGGATCCAAGTTCCCTGTGGGCTCGTCCGCCACGATGAGTTCTGGT
The DNA here is from genome assembly GCA_000993955.1 of Candidatus Nomurabacteria bacterium GW2011_GWA2_40_9. Lineage (GTDB taxonomy): Bacteria > Patescibacteriota > Minisyncoccia > Phycocordibacterales > UBA9973 > UBA9973. Next base: position 3,611 of record LBZW01000038.1, on the reverse strand, counting down.
TGGTTGATGATAGCTCGGGCTATCGCCAGGCGTTGTTTCTCTCCTCCAGACATTTGATGTGGAAAATGAAATGCTCTACTAGTCAGATCTACAAGCTCTAGCACATGTGGTACATCTGAGGCTATTTCCTCATTACTCTTGCCTACTGCTTCCATAGCAAAAGCTATATTCTCATAAGCAGTCTTGTTTGAAAGTAATTTAAAGTCTTGAAACACTGCTCCGATTCTACGCCTGAGCTTGGTTAAATCATCATTTTTTAATTCATGAATATTTAAAGATTCAAAAAACACCGTGCCTTCGGTTGGTGCATCCTCTGCTAAAATCATCTTTATTAGTGTTGTTTTACCAGCACCAGAGTGCCCCACTATAGATACAAATTCCCCAGCCGTCACAGTCAAAGTGACATTCTCCATACCTATGGAATCTTTGTTATAAACTTTTGAAACATTGTTAAAATAAATCACCAACCTATTTTATCACAGATGTTTAATCACTCCAAATTATATAAATTACTTCAACGGAAAACATATTTGTGTTTTCAAACTACAAGAACGATAAATTAGCTTTGTATTTTTTGAGCGACAAGGCGGTGATTGCGCGAGAAGCGAGAAAAATACAAAGCTAATTTATCGTAAATTACAAAAACAAATCCAAATTCCCGTCCAAAACTCCGTCCACATCAGAAGTCTCAACACCAGTTCTGTGGTCTTTTACCATCTTGTACGGGTGCAACACATACGAACGAATCTGACTTCCCCATTCTATGTCTTTGCCTTTATTTATTTTCATACTTTCTTCTACACTCTTTTTTTCTTCTTCTGCTTTTTTGAAAATCTTTGCACGGAGCATACTCATGGCGCGTTCGCGGTTTGCCTCTTGTGTACGCTCGCCGGAAACATGCACAGATATATTTGTCGGTGTGTGAACTATCCGCACTGCTGTCTCTCTCTTGTTCACATTTTGCCCGCCGGGGCCACTAGATTTTGCAAATTCTATTTTTAGGTCAGCTTCCGGAATAACAAAATCTTTTTCATCCATCTTTCCAAATTTTGGCAATACTTCCACTAGAGAAAAAGAAGTGTGTCTCAATTTTTTTGCATTAAAGGGAGATATACGCACGAGTCTGTGAACCCCACCTTCGTTTCGAAGTTGACCGTAAGGTCCACTTCCATTCCCCAAAGCCTTGCTTTGGGAGATTTCAAAAGACACATTTCTGTAGCCATTGTGGTCATTCTTGTGTTCATGAATAAAAGAAATTCCCCAGCCACATTTACTGGCATATTTCATATACATTTCTAGTAGCATACTGGTAAAATCTTCTGCATCGTCTCCGCCTGCACCAGATATGATGGTGATGATTGCATTGCCTTTGTCGTATTTACCAGCACCCTCTTTCTTTGCTTTTAGTTCTGCTATCTCTTTTATTATAGTCTGTGCTTTATTTTTATCTGCCCAAAAATCAGACTCGAGCATGCTCGCCTCTAGTTTCTCTATTTGCTCATCTAAATTTTCTAGATTCTCTTCTTTGTTCATATAATATTTACTTTACCAAAAGAAGTTGTTTTCGGCATGGAAGATGGCATGGTATCTACTCTCGGATCTATCACAGGTATAGCGGTAGGTAGTGGCAACCAATCCACCGTCCTCCTAGCAGGGAGTGTCATCATAGCAGTGGAATCTATCTCTATGGGCATAGGGTCTTATCTATCAAACAAATCCGAAGAAGAAATGAACAAGAGAAAAATACAAGAAGAAAGAGAAGAAATAAAAAAATATCCTGAAGAAGAAAAGAAAGAACTTTACAATATATATCTAGCGGAAGGTTGGCCGGAAGACCTAGCTAAAAACATGACAGAAGTAGCATCTAAAAATGAAGAGATATTCTTGAGAGAAATGATGAACAGAGAATTAAATATTCCAAATGAACAAGAATCTGTATCTGTAAAAGGAGGGTTATATATGTTTTTCACTTATATCGTCGGCGGACTGATCCCCCTCTCTTCTTATTTACTTCTCCCTATCAAGACTGCAATACCTATATCCATAGCCACCACCCTGGCCGGGCTTTTCATACTGGGTATAAGCACCACTAAATTCACAAGACAGCCTCTTCTCAAATCTGGGCTTAGAATACTTGTCATGGGAGGTATAGCTCTAGTTGCAGGACTTGTAGCAGGACTATTGATAGGAGAATAATGAGCCGATGGACAGACTTGCACTGTCGACCCACACTTTACGAAAGTGTTGCTCTACTACCTGAGCTACATCGGCATAATATTTAACTCTAGAGTACCTCTTAAACGAGGCTAGAACTTACTTTATCAAAAATAGCTAAAAATCTCCAGCGTGCCTCGCGCATGCTACGCATGTCTGTGTGATACACAGTTTCTCCAAAGGAGAAAGCGAGGCACGCAATACACCGAACGGCTCAAATGGGAAGAAATGAGCCGTTCAAGAAAAAATGGATTCGGTTTTGCGAAACTATTTTGCGGGAGGAGAGGGTTTGCAAAACCGAGACTAATATTTTTGAAATTCGGAGGGGTTTTGAATTTCGTCCGTGCGGAGAAAGGGTCTGGGAGGGAATCCGTGCGGGCTTATTCTTTGGGAGAATTCTTAAAAATTTAGTGGAGGTTGATTTTTTTAGTAATAGTTGTATGATTAAGGTATTATTATTAAGGTACCCACACCCCTCATTTTAATATTTTTTTCTTCTCGTAAATTCCACTTTCATCGAAGCCTCACAGCTTCTTTTTTCGTTTTCGGTGTTCTTCTAATATTTCTTTAGGAAGTTTGCAATTTAAAATTTCCATAATACGCCTTTGCAATTTTTCTTCCAGTTTTTGAATGTAATATCTCGTGTACTTTGATATGTCACTTCCCCGCATTCTCTTTTGAATTAGAATGAAGTAGTATTGAATTTATGAAAGCAAAAAAAGAAAAAGTTTCTCACATTTCTCAAACAATGAACGAAATGAAATATATTTGTTGCGTAAGAAAGGATATTCATATACTGATGTAGGTAAGGCGTTAGGCAGAGCAGGGTCAGCGATATGGAACGAAGTACAAGCAAACAAAGTGAATGGTGTCTATGATCCTGTAAAAGCACAGCACAAAGCATATGTGAGCAGACATGATGCAAAGTACCAAGGCAGGAAAATTGTAGAGGATACAGCCTTGAGAAAGTTTGTGGACAGCTCCCTCTTAGCTGGTCAATCACCAGAAGGTATTGCAGGCAGGTTAAAATACAGACATGAAAAAGGACTGCCCTATGTATCTAAAGACAGCATCTACCGATACATTAAGAGTCCTTACGGCAGGAAGATTGAAGCAAAACTAGAAAAGAAAAAGAAAAGAGGTAGAAAGAGAGGATGTAAAGGTATTCTCGATGACAGAACCTTCATCGACAAAAGACCCAATCATATCAATACCAGAAAGAAAATCGGCGATGCTGAGTTTGACTTCATTGTGTCAGGGAAAAGTGGTAAAGGTATTCTTTTGGTTGTCGTAGATCGTAAGCTACGAGTGTCGTTCATTGAGCCGATATACACCGTAAGTATTAAAAATGTTCATCTGAAAGCACAGAGGATTAAAGAAAGGTATCCTGAATGGAG
>LBZW01000037.1 GCA_000993955.1 Candidatus Nomurabacteria bacterium GW2011_GWA2_40_9 | reverse complement strand
AAAATATTTTTTGGTACTGGATTACCAGTAATTCTTAATCGTGAAAGATATTTGATTGCTTGGAAAAGTACCTGTTGTGTATTATTGATACTTAATTTAAATTCAAAAATATTACCATTGAAAACACCATCAGTGTTTGCAACCAGGACATCATTTTCATCAAGTTTTATTCCAAAATTTTTGAAAAAATGTAGTTGGCCTTCTCGTTCTGTATTAAACATTTTATTTAATTCTTTTTTTATTCATAAATTTATCTCAAAGGTACTTGCTTTAAATTCTTAATGTCCACCCTCTTGGACTTGAACCAAGGACCTGGCGCGTATAAGGCGCTCGCTCTACCAACTGAGCTAAGGGTGGATATATACTAAATTAACAAAATACAAGCTAATTATCAACTATATTGCGGGCAGGTCTTTTTTCTTCAACACTATCCCATGTGCTGTCAGTATTTTCTCATACTCTTCTCTCTCAAGAGTTTCTACTTCTATGAGCTTCAGTGCAATAGCATCAAAAACTTTTCTGTGTTCTGTTAGCACTTTTTCTGCAGACTTCAAGCCATCTGTAATGATTCTTTTTACTTCAGAGTCCACCTGCATAGAAATATTTTCTGAATATTCTTTGTCTATAGATTCTCCCCATTCACGCTTGCCGCCAGAACTTGAGAGAGCCACAGGTCCTATCACATCAGACATTCCCCAACGGGTCACCATCGCTCGTGCCAAATTTGTAGCTACTTGCAAGTCGCTAGATGGCCCAGTGGTTATATCTCCGAAGATCATCTGCTCTGCCACATACCCACCGAGTGCCATGGCGATGTCGTCTATAAATTCTTTTTTAGATTGTAGTTTACGTTCTTCTATTGGAAGTTTGAGTGTATATCCGCCCGCAGAACCCCTGGCTACTATGGAGACCTTGTGCACAGGGTCTGCATACGGCAAAACTGATGCCACGAGTGCGTGCCCTGCTTCATGATATGCAGTGATTTCTTTTTCTTTTTTAGAAAGTAAATGACTTTTTCGCTCTGGTCCAAGCATGACTTTTTCTATCGCACGAATTAGGTCAAATTGTGCAACTTTTTTTCTCTCTTCTCGCGCTGCAAGTATCGCCCCTTCATTCATGAGTGAATACAAGTCTGCTCCAGAAAAACCCGGCGTTCGCTCTGCGATCAGTTTGAGGTTTATATCTTCTGCAAGTGGTTTCTTGACTGCATGAATTTCAAGTATCGCTTCTCTATCTGCTCTATCTGGTAAATCAAGTATTACCTTTCTGTCAAAACGCCCTGGACGGACGAGTGCAGGGTCCAATACATCTGGCCTGTTTGTCGCTGCCATCACTATGACCTTGTCATTTGGTTCAAAGCCATCCATCTCTACGAGTATTTGGTTTAGTGTTTGCTCGCGTTCATCATTGCCCCCGCCAAATCCTCCACCACGAGTACGGCCTATGGCATCTATCTCGTCCACGAACACACCAGCCTCACCTGCGACTGCACGAGCAAGCAAGGTGTTGTGTGAAATAAAACCATTAGAAATAAAAGAATGTGTCTTGGGCACTGTAAAATCATATACTTTAGATTTTCCAATTTCTATTATTTCTACTGGCGAAAAAAATAATTTTGATTCAAGTAAGAAATCTAAATATTCTACATCTTCATTGTGTAATCCTTTATTTTTAAACGCCTCAACGAATAAAGAGAGTGACTGTCTAGAAATACTTTTCCTTGTTCGTACTTTATTCACTAATTTTGAAAGCTGTTCATTGCTCAATTTTTGAATACTAAGCTCCTTCCATGCCCGATCGACAATATGAGAAATATTGTAAAAGAGGTCTATGTTTGTATTGCGTTTTGTATGACTGCTCAGATAGTCGTTCATTTGTTTTTGCTTTCTGTTCAGGCGAAAACCTATTTCCTTGGCAAATTTTTCTAGCTCACTGCCTGACAGTATAATTTCATATGCAGTGCGAACATGACTATTGTCGCTCTTATGTTTGATACGTCTATTTGGAATTATGCCAAAATTCAACAGTATAACCATTACTTGGTCTGAGAGTTTTTTGCTAACAGTTGTATACCCAAAGCTATATCTATAAAAATATCCATCAGCATCAAATAACCCCTGTAAAAAAGCAATCAAGATGTGCTTCGGTGATTGTAAAATATTAGGCGGAATCGTTTTATCGTAAGACAATAAATATGACATCCCGGCATTGTATAAATCTTTTTTAACCGCCCATGAGGTAACAATATGAGTTATACCATCTGAAGCCAGACCTATTTGGGTATCCGGATATTGTGCCTCTATATAACCCTTAAAAGCACCAACTAACTCACTATCGACTGATGTAAATCCAATGCGACTACTATGACTCAAATTGCCATCTCCTGTAAGGAGCCCCATGATATATGACTGATCTCTGGAGCTATCGCGGGAAACCCCATACATGTTCGTACCAAACCCAATAGCAACACTATCCCCTCCTTTTATATCTTCTAGTTTTTTAAATTCAAGATACCCGTCACTGTTCATAATGACCACAGGATGCTCTCTTGTCCCTTCAATTTCCATGCCTTGTTTGAGTATAATTTTTCTTGTTTCTTGTTCTCCAAGATCATACCAATGGGAAGCCTCTTGGTCTGCTATACGGCATCTAGTTATATCGAAAGTTGGGAGGATTGCCCCCTTTACAGTATTATTTTTTGGATTAACCCAGAAATATTTTGGAATGTCTTTTATTTCTATAAGACCTTTATTTGTTAAAATCACTGAGTCACCAACAATACATTTTCCAGTTCCCGGTGCCCCTGTGAGTATTACTCCTTTTGGAATTCTCGCTCCGATATCTAGAAACTTTTTTGGACTTTTCAAAAAGTCCACAATTTCTTTGAGTTCTTCTTTCGCTTCTTTTGCACCAGCTACATCTTTGAAAGTTATTTTAGTATTTTTATCATTTGGGTCTGTTAGACGCGCCTTTGACTGACCAAAGGTGAATGCCTGCATACCAGCACCTTTTACTTGACGAGATAAATACCAAAAGAAAAGCAAAATAAAAGCAATTGGTAAAAGAAAAGGTAAAATATTCAAAAGCCAAAAACCAAAACCACTTTCATCTTTTATTTCTATCTCTACTGCTTCAAGTGCAAGCTTATCCACACCATAATTGAAAAGTGTTTGAGAAAGTGAAGATTCGGTTTCTTTTTTGGAATTTTTTACTTCGTCGTTTTCGTATGTAACGGTCAGCTTCTCTCCTTCTACTAGGATCTTCTTCACATCACCATCGGATACACTACTAGCCAAATCAGAAATAGGGATATTTACTGTTTCTTTTGTTTTACCAGAAAGTGCCAAATAAAGTGCTGTGATAATCATAAAAATCAGCACAGTCGAAGCAATACTGCCCAAAAACTTCGGCTCCTTTTTATCTTTATTGTCTTTACCTTTACTATTATCTTTATTCTGATTCTCTTTATTTTGATTTAAAAAATTAAAATCCATGGGTAGATGATAGCATAAAAATATGAAAAATAAAAGACTTGATTTTTAAATATAAATTATAGTAGAATATAAATATGAGTACAGTAACCTTACCAAAAATAGAATATATGAGTTTGAAAACTCGTGCGGAGGCTTTTGATAAGATGGTAGCTCATATAAATCCAAACTTTTTCTTCGTTCCCACCGAAAAAAGTCGTAAAAAAATTATTTCTGAATTTTCTCAAACAAAACTATATAATAAAAAATTTCTAAAAAGTCTAAATAATGGATTGGAGAGATCCACCTTCTTCACTAAATAAAATGAAAATTCTTCCTATCCACAAGGATATTGAGATTTATTTAAAAAAGCATTTTTTAGAGAAAAAGTTTTCAAAACAGATTTCTATCTTATCTATCAATATTTCTTATCCGAGTCTCGAAGTAGAACTTTTAAAACCAAAACATTTAAAAATCTGGAGTTTCCGGGTAGATAAAAAATACAGAGCTATTTTTATTTTTCAAGATAGCCAAACAATAGAAATTTTAGATGTGAATAATCATTACAAATAATATGTCAAATTATGCACAAAACAGAAAAGCTCATTTTGATTATGAAATCTTGGAAAAATACGAGTGTGGTATTGAACTTTTGGGGACAGAGGTAAAGTCCGTTCGAGGCGGGCAAGTATCGCTCGAGGGAGCTTTTGTAATAATTCGGGGCGCTGAAGCGTTTCTTATAAATGCCAATATCAAAGCATACCAAGTGGCAAATGCACCAAAGGACTATGACCCACTTAGAAACAGAAAACTCTTGCTGACAAAGAAAGAAATACTAGAACTAGCCGAAACAGAGAAAAACAAGAGTTTGACAATAGTGCCACTTGCAATGTATAATAAAGGCAGAAAAATCAAGGTGGAAATAGCTTTGGTAAAAGGAAAGAAAAAATACGATAAAAGAGAAACTCTAAAGAAAAGAGATACTGAAAGAGAGATTCGCAGAGAATATAAGTAAAGAACTTTGAAAAAGAAAATGTAGAAAATGCCCTTCGACTTCGCTCAGGGCAAATTTTACAAAGTAAAATTTGGGGATGCAAGGCATAGACAGGAAGCCTTTCTCTATTGATGCATGTCGAGCACGGACGTAATCTCGTAAAAATTCGTTCACATGTTAATTGCAAAATTAGCTTCCAAGGTGAAAGATTCTGTTTCTCCATACTTCGGTATGAAGGACTTTGCTTTCGCTCCAGCTTTCGCTTAGGCGTGGTTGGCGTCTCTCTCATAGACTTCCGATATATGAGTAGAGGTGTAATATTATCGGGACTAAGGAAATATCCGCTCGCATACTTCCCTAACAATCTAGAGCTCGATTGGATAATATTTTGCTCATTTAAGAATTATTTAATTTAAACCAAAAAATGTGCTACACATGTAGACTTCCTTGGGAAAACTTTCTGCACACGAGTTCAATTCTCGTCATCTCCACACAAAAGTGCTAAAATAAAGGAATGAAACCTATAAACCAAATGGTAGCGGCAGATATCAGTAAAATTAAAATGATAGTTTTCGATGTGGATGGAGTGCTCGTGTCACGGGGAACTAAAATAAAACAAGTTGGCAACACGACTACACTCGAAACAAAAGTCATAGCACATAAGCAAATCACACAAATAAAAGAGCTGTATGGCAGAGGATACTTGGTAAACATTAGTTCCGGCCGAGGACTCTATATGTTACAAGAAATGTTTAGAGAAATATTGCCTTTTGTAAGTTTAACTTATGAAAATGGAAGCGCTACTTGGTATAAAGGGCAGATCTACCAGCACATAAATAGTTTTAAATATCTAAAGGATATATTTCCTAAATTAAAACAAATCAAAAATAAAAACATAAAAGGCTTTGAGCCGAAAGAATTTATCATCACCATACATTGTAAGAAACAAATAAAAAAAATTGAGAATATAATAATCGAAGATAAAAATCTTTATACTGTGTGGAATGGCGAAGCCTATGATATAGGTATAAAAAATCATCAAACAAAAGCTCTTGGGTTACTGCAGACAAAACTAGAGTCAAAGGAAAATTTTATGTTCCACTTGAAGGAGAATTTTTACCTGCAGATAGTTTAATGCAGAAAATTCTCGCATTGAAATCGTAAATTATATTTGTATGTTTACTATACTCACGACCGTGAAGATAGTAAATAAAAAAATATTAATTTTCTTTAGAAAATTCTTTATAAAAAGCAAATTGATTCTCTGCTCGTTTTTTATTCTGCTCAAAGAGCGTTTTGTATTTAGAAGAATCTAAAACCCAATAATTTTCATTAAAAGCATCTGTCACCCATCTGGCAGATAATCCTAAAGAAATAAGTTTGACTCCATACGGAATGGCATCTTTTTCCTCTTCAGTAAGAAACAATGCGGTAGTAAAATAACCAGAAAGTGTGGCGTCGTATATCTCTTTATCAAAAGAGGGATTTTTTGTATCTTCTCCACCTTTCATACACCAGCTACGAAGAGCATCTCCCATTTCTATAGCAATGTTTGATTTCATCAATGTATCAAGATCTATAAGTCCTAGTACTTTCTCTCCTTTCTCATCAAATACAATATTACTTATTTTCAAATCTTGATGAGTGATACGCAAAGACAAATCAACATTCAATTTAATTTTTCTGTATTCTGCCAATATATTTTCTCCAAGATCTTTTAGCTCTGCATACTTTTCTGTTTCTTTATTTTCCAATAAAGTCTGCTGTAAATTTTTCATATCAAAATCTGTGTCATGATAATGAGGTATATTGTAGGTGAATTCATAATCACAATCTAAAAGTGCCGTGTGAAATTCTCCTATGAGTTTGCCACCTTGTTCTGCTTGTTCTGTAGAATACAAACTAGAAAATATAACCCCTGGTATATATGTGAGCATTCTCCACCAAGCAGTATTATCTTTCACAAAAAGTTCTCCGTCTATAGTTTTGACGACTTCTCCCGTCAAAATATTTTTAGAAACAAGATGCTTGGTTATCGCTTCAATATTTTCCATAACCTGTGGATCGATAATTTTATTCATTTTTTGGAGAATATAAATGTCGTCCCCTACTGACACCTTATAAGTCACATTTATCGCTCCCTGACCAAATTTTTCGAAAGACACGCTTAAAGTCTCGGGAAAATATTTATTTAAAATTTCTTTTATATCCATATAATTATAAAATAATTTCTTTCAAAGAGTGACATATCATGTGATTATGTAAAACTTTTTTCTTTGCCATCCTTCTAGATTCAGCATATCTAATTTTTATATACTCATTATTTTCTTCATTTTTTATATCAGGTACCCTATTCATAAAATACAATTCTATGTTTACTCCCTTCTTCTTTTGTATATTTTATAATATCCATTATTCTGTCAAAACCCACTCCAGAAACTTTTTTATCTTGCCAAATAGGATCACCAAAAGACAGTAACATTATTTTATATCCCCTATCTTTTGCTTCTTTTAATACAGACAAAACATCTGGATAAAGATATTTACTAAAATTTATTTCTTTTTCAAAATTTTGAATTTCTTCTATAGAGCAGATTTCATATTTCAAAATTCTTGTAAGTTCTTCTAAATGTTGTTCCAATGAGTATCCTGTCTTTACTGCATTTTCATATGACTCTTCCCATACTGGGACTGGAATATTAAATCTACTGATCATAGCCTGCCTGATCTCAAATAATAAAAAAGCGTCTGTATCATAACAGGTGTGATCAAAATCAAGCACTAAAACTTTGTCTTTTTGGTCAAATTGTTGAATCATCTAGATATTATATATTAATATTGACTTTAAACCCAGAATAAGCTATTATTCTTGAAAATCAAAGATATCTATATTAGTAGAGATGTCTTACATTTAATAGCCATTGCGTGAAAGAATAAACAACCAAATACGAGCCAAAGAACTTCGAATCATAGGAAGTGATAATCAAAATCTAGGCGTTTTAAGCATAAAAGATGCTTTGGAACTTGCTGAAAAAGAAGGTCTAGACTTGATTGAAATATCTCCAAATTCAAACCCTCCAGTCGGGAAGATAATGGATTTTGGTAAATACCAATATGAATTGAAAAAGAAATTAAAGAGAGCAAAAGCCGGTGCGACAAGTAGTGAAACCAAATCAATCCAAATAAAGATAGGTACTGGTGACCACGACTTGGAACTAAAAGCGAAAACTGCTTCAAAATGGCTCAAAGAAGGACATAGGATAAAAATAGAACTCTTTCTGACTGGACGCGCAAAGTATATGGATGAGAAATTTCTCAAAGAACGCCTCGACCGAGTACTACACTTGATAACATTTGATTACAAAGTATCAGATTCTTATAAAAGAGGTCCAAAAGGACTCGTGATAACAATAGAAAAAGCGAAGTAAATTATAAATTAGGTTCTAACTTCTAGGTTCTAGAGAATTAAAATCACTAGCCCCTAGTCCCTAGCAATTAGCCACTAACCCCATGATGAAAACAAACAAATCATTTTCAAAGAGATTAAAAGTTACAAAGAATGGTAAGATAATTTCTCGTAAGCCTGGAACAAACCATTTCAATGCCAAAGAATCCAGAGTATCCCAACTCTCTGGACGAAAAGGTAAGAATTTCGTAATCAAAAATAAACCTAAAAGTCACTTGATGCCTTTCAGTTAAATTAACAATTCAAAATTACGAATTAAGAATATCAATTCGTAATTAATAATTATCAATTCGTAATTAATAATATATGACAAGAGTAAAAAAAGGAGTACATGCATTGAAAAGAAGAAGGAGTATCTTGAAGCAAACAAAGGGCTTTAGACACGGACGAAGCACAAAAGAACGCCAAGCAAAAGAAGCTATACTTCATGCTGGAACATATTCTTTCGCCCACCGAAAAGACAAGAAGTCTCACAATAGAAAGCTTTGGAATATAAAGATAAATGCAGGAGCACGAGAAGCGATAGGTATGTCTTATTCTAAACTCATCGGTGCATTAAAGAAAAAGAACATCGGCCTCGACCGCAAAATCCTCTCTGATTTTGCAGAAAATCACCCTGAAACTTTTGCTCGGATAACACAAAATCTAAAACAAGAGACTATCTCTTAATAAATTTTAACAAATTAAAATAACACTTTCACCTCTATCTGGTGCATATGCATCTAGACCTAAATTATCTCGAATTTTTTGCACCAGAAACATAGAAGACTTTGGTTCTCCCATTACTACGAAAATCTTCTGTACTGAGTTTTGCATATCTTCTATAAAGTTTATCAATCTATCAGAGTCTTTGTGCCCAGAATATCCCGAAATAGTCATGACATGTGCCCGCACTGGCACATACTCTCCAGAAATCCGCACAGTTTTTAACCCTTCTTGAATCATTCGCCCAGGAGTACCCACGGATTGATAGCCAGTGAGGAGAATCGTATTGTTTGGGTCCGGCAGATAGTGCCTCTCGTGGTGCACTATACGCCCACCAGAGGACATGCCTGAGCCAGCTATTATGACCTTTGGGTTTGGCACTGTATTTATCATCTTTGATTCTTCCGATTTTAAAGTTGAGTGAAGTCCCGGGAAATCAAAAAGATACTTATCATGCACCATAGCCTTTTGTGCATCAACATTTAAATAATTTTTAAATTCTTTAAAAACTTCTGTCAGATGTATAGCGAGCGGTGAATCAAAAAATATCGGCATCACGGGTATCCTATTATTTTCTACGAGATTATTTAATTCAAAAAGTAATTCTTGTGAACGCTCCAGTGAAAAAGTAGGAATAATGAGTGTGCCTTTTCTCTTGTAGTTGTCTTCTATTGCTTGCTCGAGACGGTCCCTGCGTTCGTCTCTGGACTCGTGATTTCTGTCTCCGTAAACGCTCTCCAACACTAAGTAATCTACATCAGTCATCTTTTCTGTGTCTGGAAGTATCGGTGAAGGACTGTTTCCCAGGTCTCCAGTAAAAAGTATTTTCTTCCCATTTAAAATAAACATAACCATAGCAGAGCCGAGTATGTGTCCTGCATTATAAAGTATTACTTCCAGATTTGGAGTGATTTGTATTTTTTCATGATAAGAAAATCCTTGCCACAGAGAAAGTATGAGTTTCAGATTTTCTTCTCTATATATCTCATCTAGATTAAACTCTGTATTTTTAGAGAGTATCCCGGCAGTATCAACGAGCATCGGCATAGCCAGTGCACATGTTGGAAGTGTAGAATAAATTTTTCCCCTAAAACCTTCATTGATGAGTTTTGGTATGCGTCCCAAATGATCTACATGAGCATGGGTAACAAAAAGCATATCTATCTCTTTTGGGTCATAGATAAACGGTGCCCAGTTTATGTCATCGGCGAGCTTGGTGCCTTGCGTTAACCCACAATCAACTAATATTTTTTTACCTTCAGTTTCTATTAAAAAGTTTGCTCCTGTTACTGATCCTGTCCCTCCACAAAATGTTATCTTTAATGTGCTTACCATTCCCCAATTATACTTTATCTTCTTTCTTTTTCATAATTCTTTTTGATACATAGTATAGAGCTGTGACACCACCAAACAGATCAAAGAATAAATCAGATAGTGTGTCTAGTGCATCAAAAAGATTTTTCGCTAAAGATTGATTTACCAACACCTCAAACACCTCCCAAGCCACCCCTACCAACAAAACAGAGAGCATTACTTTCAATATATTTATAGAATTAAGTTTTTCTTTATTATAGACCCAGATAAATGCGAGTGCTAGCCAAAATCCACCCAGAAAATGCATAATCATGTCAAAATACGAAATAGAAGAATACCAATAAAATTTATTCGCTACAAAATTTGCAGTAAATATCAAGAACATCAGAGTTGCCAACCGTATAAAAAGCTTTTTTCTGTTCATATGTTCATTATATCAAATAACAGAAAAAACCGCCCTCTAGCTTGTCGAATGGGCGGGGTCTTCTTAGGGCTATCTTCAACTTATTACCATAGCTTAAAGCTAAGTGGGTATCAGATGCAGTAGTCCAAGAACTATCACAATCAAGACTCCCAATAAAAAGTGTTCTAGGTAATAATCAAAAATAACCCTACTTAAATTCTAGCAAAACTGAAAATTAAATCAACTGGACGAATGCGTTTTTTTGTTTTGAGGTAATTTTTAGAAATATCTTTTACTATTCATCTACTCCAAACCGTTTGTAATCATAAGTTTTCATTTCACCAAACCAATGCTTGATCTCATGTTCTGCTTCTTCCGGAGTTTCTGAACAATGCACGATATTCATCACGGCTCTTTTTTCTTTATTGGCCAATGCTGGAGAATCTATAGAGAAATCTCCACGAATTGTACCCATAGATGCCAAATAAGGCATAGTTTCTCCTGTTATTTTTCGAACCACATCTACTGCATGCACACCTTGCACCACTATTTTTACCAATGGAGCTGACTTCATAAAATCTATAAGCCATTTACGAATTTCTGGACCAATAACTACAGCATCAAGAGTTCCAAAATCAAGCATCGCATCATAACCATATTTTTCATAAGTAGAAAGTGTCTTTTTGCCTAGACGAGTGATCCACTCTTCATTTTTTGGATAATGATTGTCTATCTGATCATGCGACGGCTGGAACATTTCAAGCGCCACGATCTTTAGATCCCTTTGCTCAAATCTACGAATAATCTCCCCAATCAAACCTTTCTTCACCCCATCGGGTTTTATCATCACATATGTCTTTTCTTCTTTTGGATGTTTCATATTCTTAAAATATACTAAAAAATTACAATAAACACAACCCCTCCTACCTCCCCTTGTCAGGGGAGGAAAAATGCACTGTATTTTGTTTCCCCCTGACAAGGGGGACTAAGGGGGTTGTATTTCTAAAATTACTTTTTTATCTGTTGGTTAAA
>LBZW01000036.1 GCA_000993955.1 Candidatus Nomurabacteria bacterium GW2011_GWA2_40_9 | reverse complement strand
TTTCCATGCTCCTAATTCCTTGAACTGTATTAACATATTCTGGTTAGCCACAGATTGTTCAACTACTATTGGATTAGCATTACTGGTGTATATATGCAATGGATGTACGGGTTCTGCTGTTCCAATACCAACATTGCCATTGTTGTAATATATTGAGGAGCCTGTTGTAGACCATTGACTGCTTCCTCCTGACGGCCACGATGTTCTGCAATCAGTTCCGATGCATAAGCCAGTTCCTTTGATATTGCCGGCAACATCCAATTTTTCAGCAGGGCTTGTTGTCCCAATGCCCACATTGCCACCACTTGTGACCCTTATCCTTTCTGTGTTATCGGCTCCAGTTTGGATTACAAAATCATTAGCTTCGCTTCTTATGCCGAAATGGCCGCCAGCAAACTTAAGGTAGCCACCTTCAATCCTAACTAAATCAGTGCCAGCAGGCGATTGGGCTACATGCAGTTTAGTTGCAGGGCTTGTTGTCCCGATGCCGACGTTGCCAGCACCAAGAGCTAAAGCTACATTTCCACTTCCATAAAATGCATGCCTGGTAAGTGTGTTTAATGAATTTTGTATTGTTAAAGCTGAGTTATCATCACTTCCTGGTTTGATATAAATACCATAACCAGCTCCATTCTGATAGAATAGAGCTGCATAATTTGTTGAGCTATCATCAACCTGTAATTTTCCACCAGGACTCGTCGTTCCAATCCCAACATTGCCATTAACCGCGTCAATATACAGCGGAGTTAAATCCAATTCACCAGCGCTGTGGCCTACTGTTGCAGGGCTTGTCCCGCCGTATGCTATCACATAGCTAACCCCTATAACAGCCAAAATAATTGCTGTTAAAAAATACACATGCTTTTTTTCAATTTTTATTTTAGATCTCATTTTTCAAATGCTTTGAACAATTCTTCTCTTTTTTTAGCTTTTTCTTTTAGTTCTCCTATGCCTTCCTCCTTTTTGATTAGATTGCTCACTATGGGTTTTTTTCTTTCAGCTTTAATATGCAAATTTACTCTGTCAAATAATCTATTAATGCTATCAAGCGGCCATTTTTCATCAACTAATTTTTGAGTTATAACTTTTCTGTCAAATCCCCTGTTGAGGCATACCATCATATAATTTTGTAATTCTCTTTCTTTCTGTTCTTCTAATGTCTTGTGCTGGTATTCCCCTTTCATCAGCTTTTCTTTCTTTTTCTCTTTTTCTCTTTTTGCCTTTTTATGCACTTCATAAACAGTTACTGTTAATAATGTTGCAATAAGCAATATTCCTAAGGCAAACCACACCCACCTGAACCTTCTAAGCGGGCTTAAGCCGGGAGTGCAAGCTTTGCAAAGGCCGCCGCAATCAATGCCCTCTTCATTCTGGTTTTTGATATTGTCTGTACATGTTGGAGTATAGGTGCAGGATCGGGTTTCTTCTGGCTTGCCGCTTTGTGTATTACACCTGTTAATATCAGTGCAAGTCCTTGTTTGTTGACCATTCACAGGGCAGTTTGACCAATCTGTACATTGCCAATTAGCTGAACACCCGGGGGTATAACAACTGCAGTCCTCTTTACAGGAATAAACGCCACAAGCAGAATTGTCTGTACCATCACATTCCTCGGTTCCTTCCTTAACATTATCGCCGCAGATAGCACCTATTGGCTTGACTGTTAATGTTATGTTGTTAGAGTATACTAACAGGTTGCCATCATCAGCTACAAATATAATATATTCTGTGCCATGCCAATCACTATCCGGTGTGAAGCTTACTGTGTTGTCTGTAAAGTTGATTTTTACTGAAATATTCTTAAGGCCTATAAATGAATAAACCAGCTGGTTTCCATCCGGGTCATAGAAATAATCATCAAGGTCAAATGCGTTCTCTTTTTCATTATTTTGCTTCCATTCCAAATTAGGTATATTTGATTTTAAAACCGGGGCATTGTTTTTTGGTATGACAGTTATATTCCATGTCAGGGAATCATTCAATAAACCGTCAGATATGGTCAATATTAGTGCGTGTTTTCCTATGTCCGAGTCAGATGGGAAATACACAAATGTATCATTTGTTGATTTTAATGTGCCATTTAGATACCACGCTGTGCTAAGGGGGTCGTTATCAGGGTCATTGGCTGTGTATTTAAATTCATATTCATAACCGGCTTCCAGTTCTGTTTCCAAATCTTCTGGTGTAAACGAAGTTATAGTGGGTGCAAAGTTTTCGTTGTCAACTGTTATGGATTTGACCAGTGAATAATTTTTTCCTTTATCATCAGAAGCCATTATTTCTACATAAAATGTGCCAAGGAATGTTGCTGGTGCTGTGTATGAAAGAGCCCCTGTGCTTGGGTTTATGCTGATTAGTGTGTTATTGGTAGAATATGTTATTGGGTCATTTTCCTCATCAGCTGCGCTGAACTGGTAAGCTATGCTTCCTCCCTGTGTTGTCTTAAATATTTTTGTTTTATCCCCATCTGAAAACTTTGGAGCATCATTTACTGCTGCGACTGTGACAGAAACAACTTGTGAAACATTAGACTCATAGTCACTTACTGTTATTTTAACATCTTCATTTATCGGCGTTAGATAATTAAATGTTATTGTTTTTCCATTCACAGCAGCGTGAGAGCTGTTTTCATAGACTATCAAATTATCTACTGAGTCCCCAACATCTACATCAGATATATTAGCAGTTAGATTCATAATGTATGTTTTATCCTCAATTAAATTTAGGTTATATAATCTCGTCATATTAGGTGGATCATTAATAGGATGAACGGTAACAACAACCTCATATGAATCGGTTAATGAGTCGGGGTCTGTAGCTGTAAATATAATTGTTTCCTGGCCAGTCCAGTTAGCAGCAGAAGTGAGGTTGGCTACATGTGTTGCTGCATTAATATTCACATTAATTTTTGTATTCCCGCTATAGCTCCAGCTAATCTCGCTATCACCATTGTCAGCGTCACTGACATAAACATCCAGATCGTTTGTATCATTATATGTGTCTTCATCAAACCCTACATAAGGTATATAGTTTATTGTAGGGCCTATTGGCTTTTCTATGCAGTTGTTGTTCCATCGCATATCAGCATCTTCACATATCTGTTGCGGTGTTCTCACATAATTGTAGATTTTTAGTTCGTCTATTGCACCATCATAATAATGCCAGCTAGCAGCCGGCTCATGACCAATCTGTACTGGGTTGTTATTCACTACAGGAAGTTTTACACCGCTGACTAAACCAACCTCAGTTCCATTTACATAAAATGTTAATGTATTATCATTCTTACGCACAACTGCAACATGGTACCATTTATTAAGGCCTGGTGTGAATGTTGAGAAATATTCCGACCACCCTGTTCCATCATTAATGGCAGTATATAACTTGTCATTAGGATCAGCAATCCCAAAGCCCCAGCTTAGCTCTTTTTCAACTATCATTTTAAAGTTCGTGGGGTCAGGATAAGCTTCAACTAATACCCAGCTTTCAATAGTAAATGCATCCCTTATATCAAGACTTGGGCTATCAGCTACCCCAACATAATCATTAGTGCCATCAAAGTTTAAAGCATTACCAACTTTTCCTGTTACAAGTGTTGCACCATTAATTATTCCATCATTTGTTCCGTCACTATTATCAGTAGCCGTTCCATCATCAAAACTATAATAAGCGCAGAAACCATTTGGGCATACTACTGTAGTAGGCAATTCACAGCAAATTGTTTTTGTGTATGCACCGCAATCACCAACATGCGCATTTGTATTGGCAGAAATTGTTGCAAGACATTCGCCAGAATCACACGTACCACTACCATCATAATAATGGCATGTTAAATCCCCAAAACAAACATCAGAATAGCCAGCAGTAGTTAGCTCTTTTTTCTCAACATGAGCGTTAGTTGCAGCGCTTAGCCTGATAACAGCATTAGCGCCAGTGCAATCATGGCCGGATGAAGCAGTATAACAAACTTTATTGGTGTAAGCAGAGCCATCCCATGTTCCTGTATGCGCGTTAGTTAGAGCAGATATTTCAAATATGGTGTTACCATCCGGGCAGGTTGTTGCAATTGCCTTTCCTACTGTTTTGGTTTTATTGATTGTTATAAATGTGAACATAGCCGCTATTAGAATAATGAATATTAAATACAAGATATCATTTTTAATTTCTATTTTTATTTTATTCGGCTTGTTTCTCATTTAGTCTATCTTCCTCAATGCCTTTATTCCATTATTTGTTTGAATCCTTATTTTTGAGGCCTTGGCATCACTGGGATCTACGAGCATTATTCCATAAATAGCACCTGCTTTGGCTATTCTTAGGGGAGATGTTACTGTTCCTAATGGTTCAGCAGCAATTTTTACAGTTTGAGTTCCATCAAATATTTTTAATCCAATATCTTGGTAACAAGCACCAAAAGGCGCAGAATATGTCCTGCCGGTATAGTATGAGCCAGAAGTATAATCACAATTATAAAATATTTTTAAGGTTCCGCCATTTGCTTGATTGTTTCCTCCTCCACGCGTGTCAATTGTTCCTGAAACTGTTACATCATATGCTTTTAGTAAAACTCCTCCTCCTGCGCCTGCACCTCCAGAACCGCCGGCTGACCCGCTTCCCGGGCCATTGCATGCTCCTGCATTACCGCCAGAGTTCCTGTTGAGCTACTTATCCCTTTAGTGTATATTATTCCAGAAACAACAAGATTATTAGTTGCATAAAGTTTCACATAGCCTCCTCCATAATTGCCAGCACCACCTCCACCTCCACCTCCACCACCGTGATTACAGCAGCCTTGGTTTCCTTGGCCATTGCCACCTCCACCGCCACCGCCGCCAGATCCAATGTTTAAGGATTCATCTATTGAAGAATCACCTTGGCCTTGTGAAACTGCGTAGCCTCCAATTCCTCCTAAGCCTCCTGAGCCTCCACCGCTGCCGCCATAAAGGCCACCTCCGGAACCACCAGCACCACCAGCACCACCAGGACCAGCACTTGAAGTTCCAGGATTACCAGAGCTACCACTTGAGCCTCCTGCAGTTCCAGCTCCTCCACTTCCTCCAGGACCCGGGTCTGGCCTATTTTCTATATCTGCTTCTGAACCACTTCCACCACCTCCACCTCCACCTCCACCATATCCAGCGCCAGAAGCGTCTATTGTTCCAATCACATTTATATTATTAGCATTGATTACAACAGAACCATAAGAAGCACCATTATATCTCTGAACATAAACTGTTGCTCCAGCCGGAACTGTGAAAGTTCCAATATTTGTATGTGTTCCTGCTATATAATCTCCATTTGCTAATGTCCAGTCTGCTCCGCCGTGGTCTTGGTTGCTGATGTATGAAGCAGCATAAACTATTTTGGAAAATAATAAAGAGACAAATACTAAAATTATGGTTCTTATTAATTTTGCTTTAATTTTTGTTTCAATTGATTTTTTCATTTTTCTTAACTTGTTATCAACCACATCCTTCCGGTTTCGGGATTTGCAGGATCTGATGCTCTTGTTTCAATTACCAAGCCGCCAGTTGCTTTTATCGGGCCTCCGCTTACTTCCAGTTTAGTGGTGGGGTTTGTTGTTCCGATGCCGACGTTGCCTCTAAACC
>LBZW01000035.1 GCA_000993955.1 Candidatus Nomurabacteria bacterium GW2011_GWA2_40_9 | reverse complement strand
TTTACCTGTGTTGTGGTTACTTGTGCCAACATTCTCACTTGTCAACGCTCCACTGTGGGTTACCCCTTCAGCTTCAACGCAGATGACAACGCTCTCCTACCGCTTCCTTGCCCGAGGGCAAGAAAACCCGCAAATTCGGTACTATGTTTGAGCCCCGATTATTAGCGGTGCAGAGTCTCTTGATCAGTGAGCTGTTACGCTATCTTTAAAGGGTGGCTGCTTCTAAGCCAACCTCCTGATTGTCGGAGAAACTTCACCTCCTTACTTGCACTTAACATAGATTTAGGGACCTTATTTGGCGATCTGGGCTGTTTCCCTTTTGTCTAATGGACCTTCGCGCCCATAGACTAACTGCCATGATATGGCCACTGGTATTCGGAGTTTGATAAGCTCGGCGCGGTTTCCCGCTATCCGATACTATCCAGTGCTCTACCCCCAGTGGGAACTCATGACGCCAACCCAAAAGCTGTTTCGGAGAGAACCAGCTATTACAGAGTTCGATTAGCTTTTCACTCCCTACCACAAGTCATCCGAGCGTTTCGTACGGCGCCCCGGTTCGGACCTCCATTCGCCTTTCGGCGAACTTCATCCTGCTCATGGTAAGATCACTCTGCTTCGGGTCGTATAGATACTACATTGGTCGCGCTTATCACACTCGCTTTCGCTGTGACTACGGTGCGTAACACCTTAGCCGAGCAGTATCGATACACTCGTTGGCTCATTCTTCAATAGGCACGCCGTCGTCGCGTCAGACGCGACTTCGACTCTTTGTAAACATATGGTTTCAGTTCTATTTCACTCCCCTTGCCGGGGTTCTTTTCACCTTTCCCTCACGGTACTTGTTCACTATCGGTTTTGAAATGTATGTAGCCTTACCAGTGAGTACTGGCAAATTCCTCCGAGCTATTCATGTCTCGAAGTACTCAAGAGCAATAAAAAAGGTCGTTCAGATTTCGGATACGGGATTATCACCCTCTCTGATAGTGCTTTTCCAGCACTTTCTCCTATCCTCACGATTTGTAACCTCGCTCATCCTGTCTGCACGACATGCTCGACTCGTTAAATGAGTCAAGCCCATCGCGCATCATATGATGTCTATTGTCTTATAACCCCCTCCTTCGCTCTACGCTCCGCTACGAGCTTCGGGAGGGCACGGCCCCTTGTATATTAAGAGCTGTGCCTTCCAAAGCTTTGTGCGAAGCACAAAGCGAAGGAGGGTTTGGGCTGGTTCCGTTTCGCTCGCCGCTACTAAGGAAATTCCTTATTTGGTCTCTTTTCCTCTGGGTACTGAAATGTTTTACTTCCCCAGGTGCGCCTCCAACAGAAGTTATCCCTGTCGGATCTCTGCCTATAAAAGCAGAGGGGTTCCCCCATTAGGAAATTCCCGGATCAAAGCCTGAGAATCGGCTCCCCGAGACTTATCGCAGATTGTCCACGTCCTTCATCGCCATTTCAAACCTAGGCATCCACCATATGCTCTTGTCTCCTATTAGGAAATCCAAGAACCACAATTTTTACTAACAACTAACAATGAAAATACAATATATCTGTAGACGATATATAATTTGATACTTACTTCATTCGTATGCTATTGACAAATGACAATCAATTCTGGAAAAGAAAAAACCGCGAGTGATGAGCGGCCATAGCATTAGGAGAAACCCCTTATGATATTCCGCAGTATCAATTGGTAGTTATTTCTATAAACATTTCTGTGTATGGAA
This sequence comes from Candidatus Nomurabacteria bacterium GW2011_GWA2_40_9, assembly GCA_000993955.1. Classification (GTDB taxonomy): domain Bacteria; phylum Patescibacteriota; class Minisyncoccia; order Phycocordibacterales; family UBA9973; genus UBA9973. Next base: position 3,884 of record LBZW01000035.1, on the reverse strand, counting down.
GAGTATACACATACTTAAAAAGAATGCAAGCCCCGCCCCGTCAGACGGGGCAGAGCTTGCATTGGCTATTATAAAACCTTCAACTTTATTGTCTGCTACGGTCTATATTATCATCTTTTAGATATCGTAAAAACGAATCACTAACATTGTGTGAGTTTGAATCAAAATCTGAAGTTGAGCCATCATTATCGGTTATGTTTATAACAACAATATTATCAGCAATGAGACCATCGAAATTTGTATCAGCTGAAGTCATTACATAATTTACATAATCATAATGTAATCCTTCAATTATTATATCATTGATTGCAGTTACTGTTACAATTTGTGGGATATCCCAATTACTATTTGTAAATATTAGTTGTGGCGTACTTAGGATAACTTGAGAATTATCTAGAGTAAAATTAACAGTAACATCATTTGATGGTTGGGAACCAAGCGCAAAAGAAAATGTATCTGATGTTGGACCCTGCTCATTAACACCCGTAGACCCGCCGGTCTGAGTGATAACTGGAGCATAGTATCGTGCCAACTTTACATTATTCCCAACTTCATAACTTAATGCAGGAATGCCGGTTAGGCCTAAGGCGAACGACGTAAGAGACATTACATTTGCGTTAGGATCAAGAATTATCACATTTGTAGAATTAGAGCAATCAACTCTCCAACACTCTATTAACATCATATCATCATTAGATCCATGGTTAAAAGCAATACGAGGATATCCAGTGCCAGAATCAACCACAAGATGAACATATGAGCTTGTGCTTATTCCAGCTGATGTATATGTATTAGTAACAACTTGTGACCCTGGGGTACACATATCATCTTGACATGCAATAACTCTCAAAATATCTCCTGACGATGCCACAAATGCAATAATTGGGTTATCATTGCTTGCTAAATCAAATCCTAAAAAATTACCCCCCTGTGATGTATATATCGTGTATAGTGTTGATGTAGAACAATTAAATTGTGTGCATATTGCAAGTTTAATATCATTATTTGTTAAATCATTATATACAATTATAGGATATCCTTGAGAATTTATCTTTAGAACACTGCCAAAACCAACACCACCAATACTATCTAGCGTAGTAATAATAGTACCACTTGAACATACTGCATTTGAACATACGGCGACTTTTAGATCATCGGTAGTAATATCATTATATGAAATTACTGGAAATCCATTGTTATTAAAATCAAATGATGTAGCGGCATAACTCGAGAGTGGCATTGTCTCAATTGTATTTATTGTTATTGTGCCAGAACACAAAGCATCACTACATGTTGCTATTTTTACAGAGTTTGATTGATAAAAAACTATAACAGGATTTTCAAAAGCATTTAATCTTACTTCTGGGAAATCCCCACTTGCAGAAATAATATTGCTAATACTTGATGTACAACTAATATTTGTACATGCAATTAATTTAAGCTCACCTGTTATAGTATCTTTATATACGATACGTGGTAAATCAGAACTACCAACAGCAACAGATGTTAATTGACCATTATTTGCAACTGTAGTTACTATCGCTTCTGCACTCTTGTGCGCAAGCAAAAAAGATCCTACTCCTATTATAATTATAGCTAAAATAACTATGTGGGTTTTATTTATCATCATATGCAAATTACTATATCATATATTACAAAAAAAGCAATACCTCATGATATTAGTAATAAAAAAACTTTTTTCATCTATACTTTATAACTTTCAATTTCCTACTGCAACACAACCCCATTATCCAAAACTGTTGTAATGTTAGTACAACCTACTTGTTTGTTAGCAACATGACGTGATGATTGATAGAAATAACCAGTTGGTTGTAAAAATGCCCTCCACACCGATAGAACATCATTAGTAAATACACCTTGCCAGCTCTTTAAAGCTTTTTCTGTTTTAGGACCAAAGATACCTCGTGATGTGCTGTTTATAATATGGCCTCTTTCATTTAAGAAGTTCTGCAATTTAGCAACATCTTGCTTCCCTCTTACTCCATCTCTATCACCTCTTCGTAAAAAATCAATGAAGTAAGGGCAGATTAATGGAATACGATTATTGCCTTTATCTAGAAATAGACGACGCAGAACATTGCCTCCTCTTGTATCATTAGAAACAATCACAGAAATTGAATCATTGTCAGTAATGTTAACTGTAATTTCATCATTAATGAACATCCCATCATAATTTGTATCGGCGGATGATAATATATAATCAATATAATCATAGTGTGTTCCTTCAACATCAGTATCGTCAATCGCTTCCACTGTAACTGTTTGGGGAGTATCAAAATTAAGAGATGTAAATGTTAAATCTAGCGACACGCTTTGCCCATTTAATGTTACTTCCCCATTATCTGTATCAAGCGTTACTGTAACATCAGCACTTGGGGCGTCAGATAACTCAACTGTGAATGTATCCGTAGCGCCACCTTCTATAACATCAGTTGATCCACCAGCTTGTATAATAATTGAGACATAATATGAACCCAACGTGACATCTCCACCATCTGAAAATGCTATAAATGGAATATATGTTGGACTAAAAACAAAACTTATCGCACCACTTGGATTAACACCAGTATCAAGTGTTATATAAGTAGCGGATGCCGGCGTACATATAGCATCTCCACATTGCATTAATTTAATGTCTGTACCATCATTATAAACAATTACTGGATATACGTTGAAATTAATACTGGGCCATATTATAGAACCGATAGCTCTATTATAATATTCTGTATTTCCTGAACATGTTGTATCAGAGCATACAGAAATTGCTAGGTCAGTAGAATCTGCATAAGCAACTGTAGGAATGTTAGAAGCATTAAACGAAAAAGAATTATTCGCAACTGTTATACCAGCACTTGTATCTAAAGTTACGATAGTATTCCCAGAAGAACACGCTGTGTTACCGCAGTATGCTAATTTAAGTATTGTATTTGATGCATCAATATAACTTACAAAAGGAATATCTGTTGATGGTTGGATATCTATATAAACACCAGCATTAGTAGAAATTGGACCAGCATCTAGAATTTGTGTTGTGTTGCCAGACGAGCATGTCGTATTTCCACATACTGCTACTTTAATTTCATTTGTAATATCCTGCTGACAAAAAACTAGCTTCAATGTGCTAACACCAGATGTTGAAGTAACATACGCTACAACAGGATAGCCATTTTGGTCTAATAATAAGTCAAAATAACCTGTACTATTATTATTACCATCAAGTGTAACAGTTGTAACACCACTGGATGTACATAATGAATCATCACAAATATCAATCATTAAGTTGCCTGTAACCATATTATCTTGATATACAATGATTGGCTTATTACTTGACGACAGCACCATGCTTACTGTCGCGCCAGCCCCTGTTTCAACAACAGTACTATACGCCACAACATATTTTGTTGTTATATAAGCAACACCAAAAATCACTATAACAATTAAAGTAGAAATAATAGCGGTTAGATATTTTTTTATCATACAAAACATAGTATACCAGAGATACAACAAAAGAAAAGATATGCACATTTGCCTAATCCTTTCTGGTGGGGCACCTCATCCTTTGGAGGGGGATAGGGGGAGACCAACTAGTTCAACACAACCCCATTATCCAAAACTGTTGTGATGTTAGTACAGCCAACTTGTTTGTTAGCAATATGACGCGATGATTGATAGAAAACACCTGTTGGATTAAATATACCCCATACTGTGAGTATCTGTTCACGGAAAGCTGTTTGCCAACGTTTCAGACCTCCTTCTGTGTTAATACCAAATGAACCATCTGTATATCCAGCTTTGTATCCTCTTTCATTTAAAAATGTTTGAAGTTTTGATACATCAGTTATATTGTCTTCCCCATCTCTATT
>LBZW01000034.1 GCA_000993955.1 Candidatus Nomurabacteria bacterium GW2011_GWA2_40_9 | reverse complement strand
GTCTTTCATGTGTGCAATATTTCTTGTTCGAAAAATATTTCTGCCACTCCTAATAAAAATTAACAAATAACTATATAAAGATCCTAACATAATTTATAAATTTAGCACAAGGAGTATGTAGTTAAAAACACGAAATGATAGAAAAGTCAATATGTATTTGACTTGGATTTTTTGATATTATTTAACTATGTCAAAAGAAGAATTAACAAAATATTGGTTTGATTCAGCAGAACAGGATTTATTGACAGCAGATGCTTTAATGAATTCTAAACGCTATATGCATTCCCTTTTTTTCTGTCATCTGATGCTTGAGAAAATTTTAAAAGGAATTATAAGTCGTTTCGACGATACGTCATATATGACGCACGACCTGCTTCTTTTATTAGAAAAAGCAAAAATTGAAATAAATAAAGACCAAGCCAAGTTTCTGGGGGAAGTAAATACTTTCAATATTCGTGCTAGGTATGATGACTATAAAAATTCTTTATATAATAAAGCAACCGAGCAATACGCAAACGATTATTTTAATAGATCAAGAGAATTTAAAAAATGGATAGAACAAAAATAAAAAAAGAAATAATAGAAATAGCTTCTAATTATAAAAATGTATTAGAAAAAGCAGGCATACCTGTAGTTCATTTATTACTTTTCGGTTCTTATGCTAAGGGTAATGCAAGATTAGATAGCGATATAGACATAGCAGTAATATCAGACTCTTTTGGAAAAGACGAAATCGAAGAGTCAGGTAAATGTATAATTTTTATTGTGATTCCAGTGGCCGAAATTCTCCTCTTGAGGAGTACCCGAAGGGGGAGGTGGAAGAATTCTCACCTCACGCTTCGCATTTCCCCTCTCCAAAATTACTATTTCGGAGAGGGGTCAGGGGTGAGGGTATCCACCCCGTCTCTACGAGCCACCCCGGAAGTGTGGGAATATTCCGCCGCTAAAATCACAACTAAAATCTTATTTTTCAAACCTGCCCGCAATGCTAATGCATAGCTTTTGCAGGCGGGGGACTTAAATTCTCTTTTGAAATGCAATTAGTTAAAATAAAATTGCATGAAAAAATCAAAAAAGCGAAAGAGGTTTTGTCATTTAAATGACAAGAAAAGGGATAGGCTAGAAGCTTTGTTAAATGAAGGACATTTACAGAAAGATATAGCCAAAATACTAAAGACCGATCCAAGCACAGTCACCGAAACAAGATTACATCCAATCAGTGCATGTACTCAAAGTAATCCTCGGAGACAACGTAAAGAAATATATCTGTACCCTTTCCATCGCTAACCGTATGAGTCATATTCAAATACAGAGTCATCTACAAGATGTATTTAATTTTCATGTATCTATTGGAGAAATCAGCAACATCTTAGAAACCGAAGCAAATGATTTAAGACCACAATATCAAGGTTTAAAAGACTCCGTGGTATCCCAAAAAGGTACCCATTACGATGAAACCAGTTTAGAAATCTGTATCACCGAATACAAAAATCACTTGGTGAAGAAATCTCTCCTTGAGACACTTAGTGATCAAACGAAAGATCTCCTTTGGTTCTAAGACTCAAAGAGGAGCAGAGACTACTTCTATCCTTGCTTCCGTTATCCTTTCTTTGAAGTGGAACGACCCACAGAACTGGTTTAAAAGTTACCTTGCATTAAAGCCTTGATTATTAAGGGGATTTGGGGAGGTGTGGATAAGTACCTGTTCAGTTATTACCAGTCCAGACGTATCTGTGTATGAAAGTATTACAAATGCTATAATCTAGTGGTGAAAAATCTTTTTAAAAATATACTGGCACTCGCGCTACTCGCTACAGTGTTTTTTGTCTTTCGTCCTCAGATTGAAAATTCTTTTCAGCAGTTAAAGAATAAATATTTACCGTGCAGGGAACCGATAGCTTATAGTCTGGCTCAGTTTGATACAGAGTTTGGACTGTCAAAAGAAGAATTCTTGAAGATGGTAATTGAAGCAGAAGCTATCTGGGAAACGCCTACCAATAAAAATCTCTTTGAATACAGAGAAGACGGAGATTTGAAAATAAATCTAGTTTATGATGATCGTCAGCAAGTTACAATAAAGTTACAAAAAGCAGATTCTATTATAGACGATAGCAGGTCTTCCTATACAGAATTGAAAGCGAAGTATGATATTTTACAGAGAGAGTATAATCAGTTAAAAAATAATAAAGCAGAAGTGTCTGAGCTCAATCATAAAGCCGAAGAGATAAATGCTTTAGTGGTGGTTTTAAATAAAATGGTAATGACATTAAATTTGAATGTTCAACAATTTAATAAAATAGGCGCGGATTATACCGAAGAATTTGAAGAAGGTCTGTACAAGAGCTCTATAGAGGGCACGAGTATAGATATTTACCAGTATGATAGCAGGACTAAATTGGTAAGAGTTCTGGCTCATGAACTCGGGCATGCACTTGGGCTTGAACATATAGAAGACACTCAAGCAATCATGTATAAATTAAATAACAGCACAAGCAAAAAACTCACAGAGAGTGATCTAATCGAGGTAAATAAATTGTGTGGAGACAAATAAAATTTTAAAATATATACCAGATTTTATTTGGTATGTATATATAGATAGATGTCTTCTAGTGCTCGGACAGCATCGCCAGCGGCGATATTGTTCTGGTGATAAAGCACATCTGTGCAGTCTCCGGCAGCCCAGATGCCTGCAGTCTGTGTTTTTTGAGTCTTTGGATCTATTTTGATAGAGCTGTATTCGTTTAGTGGGACTATGTCTTTTGCAAAACCAGTGTTTGGAATCTGACCTATTTCTACAAATATACCCGTGACTTTGAGCTCGGTTTCTATGCCTGTCTTCTGGTCTTTATAGACGAGGCCTTCTACAAATTTGTCGCCTTTTATCTCTAGTATATCTACATTTTTTATGGCTTTAAATTTTGGATTCTTTGAGACTTTTTCTACTGTGATTTCATCTGCTCGAAAAGTATCACTGCGGTGTAGGAGAGTGACAGAATTGCAATATGCGAGTAACTGGGCTGCAGTTTCAAAACCAGCATTTCCACCACCAGCCACTACTACATCTGCTCCAGAAAAAAGCGGTCCATCACAAGAAGCACAATAGGTGAGCCCTTTGTGTTCTAGAGTATCTGCATTTTTTGCTTCGAGTTTTCTGCGTCCAGAGCCTGTGGCTATCAGGACAGTTTTAGTCAAAAATTCTTCTCCTATTTCTGTTGTGATTTTAAAAATGTCATTTTCTTTAGAGAGATTTTTTACTTTTTCGCCCTCTTTTACTTTGAGAGTAGAGGAATCTGTGGCATTTGCTAAGACATGATTTTTAAAATTTTCTGCTAGTTCGTTTCCAGAAATAGAAGTAGAACCTATCCAGTTATAGATCTTTTCAGATACTATACTCTGCCCGCCCCATTCGTTTGTTATGAGTAGTGTCTCTAGTCTCTTTCGAGACGCATATACAGCAGCAGCTGTGCCTGCTGGTCCACCACCTATTATAATAAGATCATATATCATATGTAATTTATTTCTTTGTGCGTCTTAGAAAAGCAGGCACAGCACTCCAATCATCTGCATCATCTTCTATAATAATTTCTTCTACTTCAGATTTCTTCTCTATTTTTTTAAGAAAATCATTGTTATTTAAATTTAAACCCTGGTTTGGCATTTGGCTTTGATTCTGGTTTTGATTTTGAATAGTGTTGTGAATTTCTTTTTTTATCATTTGAGCATTTTCTTCTTTTACTATTGTTGAGTTGTCTTTTATCAGAGTAGTGCTAAAGAGTGTCTTTCGTGGCATATCAGTAGGGAAGTTGGTAGCGATAACTGTCACTTTTAATTCTCCTTTTTTTAACTTATCATCGTGTATTGTACCAAAAATAACCTTTGCGTCTTTGTCTATAGACTCTGTGATTATTTTTGCAGCTTCTTGTATTTCATTAATTGTAATATCATCTCCTCCTGAAATAGCAAAGAGCACACCTTTTGCCCCGTGAATAGAAACTTCAAGAAGAGGAGAGTTGATAGCCATAAGGGCTGCATTTTCTGCGCGTTTTTCTCCAGAGGAAAGCCCTATACCCATCAGTGCTGAACCAGCATCTGACATGATAGCTCGGATATCTGCAAAGTCCACATTTATAATTCCCGGGGTAGTGATGAGATCAGATATTCCCTCCACTGCTTGACGCAATACATTGTCACAAGTAGCAAAAGCATCTTTGAAATTTGTATTTTTCTCTGCCAATTGAAGTAATTTATCATTTGGAATTACGATGATAGCGTCCACTTCTTTTGCTAATTCTTCGATACCTTTTTCGGCGAGTTTGGTGCGGTGCTGTCCTTCAAAGAAAAATGGTTTGGTCACTACAGCGACAGTCAATATACCTTGTTCTTTGGCAGCCCGAGCGACTATTGGTGCTGCACCAGTACCTGTACCTCCACCCATACCACATGCGATAAATATCATATCTGCACCTTTGATGACATCTTGGATTTCTGATTTTGTCTCTTCGGCTGCTTTCTTGCCGACTTCTGGGTTCATACCTGCACCGAGTCCTTTGGTCAAGTTTTTACCAATGTGGATTTTCTTCTCTGCGAGGGAATTGTGCAAGTCTTGAGTGTCAGTATTCATAGATATGAAAGTCACTCCCTTTACTTTGGAATTTATCATGTGGTTTATAGCATTTTTCCCTGACCCTCCTATTCCTATCACTACTATACGAGCAAAACTTTCTATCGCTGGATTTACTTTTGGCATAATTTTCTTATATTAAAGCTAATAAACATAATAAATACATAATTACTTTACACCTCTAATATAATACCAGAAAATAAAAAAAGCAAACCGAGCCTGTGTCTTTAGGGCATCAATTGTTTGAGGCTACTTTTTAGTGTGTTTTTTATATCTTTAAATAAATTTGTAAAAGTTCCTTCAGAATAGCCTGTTTGATTTTTTGTAGAGAGGAGAAGTCCGAGAGCGACGAAGTATTGAGGGTCACGGAGCTTGGTTTTCGTTATTCCAAACATATCTGTCGTGCCTATCTTTGAAGTGAGCTTCAAGAATGATTTTGATAACTCTGATAAATTTAAAGTATTTGCTCCTCCACCGATGAACACCACACCAGCAGGCAAGAGCTCATTTCTTTTTATTTTTTTCAAATGGTTTTCAATAAGTTCAAATATATCAGAGAGTCTGGCTTCAACTATTTCATTTAATTTCTTTTGGGAAAATTCTAAAGAGCTAGTGCCGAGTTTGACGCTCTCTGCTTCTTCGAGACTGATCTTTAGTCCGAGAGCTATGTCGTTTGTGATGTCAGATGCACCAATAGAAAAAGTATGAAGAGAGATAAGTAACTCATTTTCAAATACTGCGAGTGATGTAGTCTCTCCACCGATGTCAACGAGGGCAGTACCTACCATCTTTTGTTTTTTAGATAAAGTTATCAGACTACCGGCTATAGGGGAAGGTATAAAGTCTATCACTTCTACTCCCGCTTCTTCTATGACCTCCAGTAAGTCTTCGAAGTGTTGTTTGGAGCAAGTGATGAAATGTGCCTTTATTTCAAGCTTGTTTCCGTGCATGCCTTCAAGTCTGCCGAGCACATCCTTGCCGTCTAATTTATAAGAGAGAGGGAAAGACTGAATAATTTTTTTGTTCCCTAAACTCATATTACTCTCGCAGTCTTCAAGGGCTTTATGCATATCTAAATTAGTGACTTCACTGTCAGCTTTGGATATAATAGCACTACCTGTGCTCACTGTTCCCCGAAGAGTCCCACGCCAATAATTTTAGGATTTGGTTCTCCTTTAAAGAATTCTCCCACTACGACGCGAGTCGTCGTGGAGCCCACGTCTATGCTTATCGAAATTTTTCTTATCATATTTTTGGCAGTAATATTTTTCAGCTCTCTCCATTCTACTACTATGTTGCATTCCTTTCAAATGCAACATTCCGTGGATAACTAAAAAGCCCAATAATTGTTCAAAAGTTTTATTAAATTTTTTTAATTCTTTTCTAATTATGCTTTTGCATAGGACAAGCTCACCCATATTTTTATATAAAGCAAAAGAAAGCACATTAGTGGGCTTGTCTATATTCCTATATTTTTTATTTATTTCTCTAGATTTTTTCTCTGTTACATAAGCTATAGATAGAGAATAGTCTTCACCCAGAATATCATTTTTAATATTCTTAAACTTCATTTATTTCATTTTGCCGAGTTTGCGAAGCTTGTCTATTTCTTTTCTACGGCCAAGTTTTTTTAAGGCACTCTTTTTTAGCTTTAATTTTGATTCTTTTCTTTCATTGTAGCGGCTCCCTTTAACTTTCTGGATTATACTTGATTCTTGAATCTTGCGAGAAAAACGGCGTAATACGCTGGTATTGTTTTCGTTTGGGTTTTTCTTTACCTCTATAACTGTTTTTGACATGTAAAGAATACTAGCACAATACACCTATCACTTGCAAGTGAAAATACAACCCCTCCCAACCTCCCCTTATCAGGGGAGGGGAAAATTCGGGTCTTGCTTTTTACCCTTAAAAAAGATAATATTTAGCACATGGATAAAGAATTGGATTATATAACTGAAGAAAAGAAAAAAGAACTTACGCTAGAGCTTGCGGATTTGAAAGGTCCAAAAAGAAAAGAGATCATAGAGGCACTTGAATATGCAAAGTCTCTCGGTGACTTGTCTGAAAATGCAGAATATCATCAGGCTCGAGAAGACCAGGGCAAGATAGAGGCTAGAATACAGAGCATAGAACAAATTTTACAAAATTCTAAAGTCGTCATACCTGCAGGAGGTGATGTCATCGAAGTCGGTTCAAAGTTAGTTGTGCGAAAAGAAGATAGTAAAGAAGAGCTCAAATATGTTATAGTAGGGTATCAGGAGGCAAACATAACCGAAGGTAAAATATCAAACAGGTCTCCATTTGGTCAGGCTCTCTACGGCAAGAAAAAAGGCGACAGTATTTCTTTTGAAACACCACGAGGAATCGTAAATTATAAAATAATAAGTGTATCTTAATTTCCGCCAAGGGCGGATCAGCCTCGAGCTAAAATTATTATGTCTTCAATTGATGAAATTAAGGACGCAAGAATAAAAAAACTCCAACTTCTCAAAGAAAGAGGTGTGAATCCATATCCAGCAGAATCTAAAAGAGAATTATACTTAAAAGAAGCTATAGAAGATTTTGACAATTTGTCTGCTAATGAAAATAAAAGATGGATCTCTGGGCGTATTATGTCTATCCGTGGCCAGGGGGCTATTATGTTTATCACCCTAAATGACGGTACAGGGCTTTTTCAAGGATTATTAAAAAAAGATGTTTTAGGTGATGATAAACTAGACTTTTTTAATGAAGTCGTGGATATAGGGGACTTTGTAGAAATACAAGGTACTTTTTTTGTTACAAAAAGGGGAGAGCAGACTTGTGAGACCACCGATTGGAGAATGCTTACAAAAACACTTCTACCACTTCCAGAAAAATGGCACGGCCTGACAGATGACGACGAGAGATACCGAAAAAGATATCTTGATATTTTAATGAATCCAAAACTTCGTGAACTTCTTGAAAAGAAATCAAAATTCTGGAAAGCTACCCGTGACTTTATGATGGATGAAGGATTTCTAGAAGTAGAAACTCCAACACTCGAGATCACCACAGGTGGAGCCGAAGCTCGACCTTTCAAAACTCATCACAATGACTACGACATACCAGTATATCTGCGTATCTCTGTGGGGGAACTGTGGCAAAAACGCCTCATGGCAGCAGGCTTTCCAAAGACTTTTGAGATAGGCCGAGTATACAGAAACGAAGGCTCTAGCCCAGACCATTTGCAAGAATTTACAAATATGGAATTTTACTGGGCGTATGCATCCTATGAAAATGGCATGGAGCTTGTAGAGAGACTTTATAAACATGTAGCGCAAGAAGTTTTCGGCACGACGCGGTTTTCTGTACGAGGGCATGAGTTTGACTTGGCTGACGCATGGCCGAGGATAGACTATAGAGACACAGTGCTCGAAAAGACAGGGATAGATATACTGACTGCAAGCCTCGAAGAGATGGAAGCTGTAGCCAAAAAACTAGAAATAAAATACGAAGGTCAAAACAGAGAGAGGCTGATAGATACACTTTGGAAATATTGCCGAAAGACTATCAGCGGGCCAGCATTTTTAGTGCATCACCCAAAGATAGTTTCTCCGCTTTCAAAATCTTTGCCTAGCAACCCCGAACTCACAGAGAGGTTTCAACCACTCATCGCAGGGAGCGAACTCGGCAACGGTTTCTCTGAGCTCAATGATCCATTAGACCAAAGAGCACGATTTGAACTTCAGCAACAGCTCATCGAGCGGGGGGATGACGAAGCAATGATGCCAGAATGGGAATTTGTAGAGATGCTGGAACACGGC
>LBZW01000033.1 GCA_000993955.1 Candidatus Nomurabacteria bacterium GW2011_GWA2_40_9 | reverse complement strand
GGGTATGAGGTTATTGAAACTGGAATGCCTGCTTTATTGACTATAATTAAGGAGGTGAATGAAGCAAGGTACCCAACATTGCAAGGCATTGATGATGCTTATGGAAAAAAGGAAGTAAAAACATGGAAAGCAGCTGATATCGGCGCTGATGAAAATAAAATTGGCTTAAAGGCTTCTCCAACAATGGTTAAGAAGGTGTTTTCACCCTCAGCTAAGGGGCAGGGATTAATTTTACAAGGCTCAATAAAAGAGATGGCTCATGATTTAGTTGAAAGGCTAAAAGAAAGGGAGATTATACAGAAGTTTTGAAAATGAAAGTTAAACTGTCACCAACATACTCAGGACAAACCCTTGACCTGGGTCTAGGCATAACTATAAGCCAGGGAGAAGGGATAGAAGCTCCAGACACAGTAGAAGTCAGTAATGCCTTAACACAAGGATTTTTGGAAGAGGTTAAGGAAGAGAAAAAGGTTAAGAAAGGTGAAGTTAAGGCTGGAGATGAAATCTGGATTTTTGCAGAGCAGAGAAATGGAAAAATATCAAGGGTTGTTTTAGAATTATTAAGCAAGGGAAGGGAATTGGCTGATAAATTGAATGTGAAATTGGCTGCTGTTTTGCTTTGTGAAAAGGACTGCGGCAGTAAGGAGTTAGTTGCTTATGGCGCTGATAAAGTTTATTTAGCTGAAAATACAATATTAAAAAATTATAAAACAGATTTTTATGCAAAAATTATAAGTGATTTGATTAAAAAGGAAAAACCCCAGATTGTTGTTTATGGCGCAACACATATTGGAAGAGACTTGGGGCCAAGAATTGCGCAAAGGATAGCAACTGGCCTGACAGCAGACTGCACGGGGCTGGATATTGATTCAGATGGATTATTACTGCAGACAAGGCCTGCTTTTGGTGGGAATATAATGGCGCAGATTAAATGCAAAACAAAACCTCAAATGTCAACTGCAAGGCCGGGTATATTTAAATTGGCAAATAAAGATGATAAAAGGTATGGCGAAGTGATAAAAACCCATGCAGGTATTGATGAAAAGGAATCCTTAACCAAGGTCTTGGGTGTTATAAAGGCTGCAAAGAAAACGGTTAATTTAGAGGAAGCGAAGATTGTTGTTTCCGGCGGCAGGGGCTTGTGCGACAAAGAAAATTTTAAGCTTATTGAAGAGCTGGCAAAGATATTGGGAGCAGAGGTTGGCGCTTCGAGGGCTGTTGTTGATGCTGGATGGATACCAAAAGACCATCAGGTTGGGCAGACAGGAAAAACAGTAAGACCTATGCTTTACCTGGCTTGCGGCATTTCCGGAGCAATACAACACAGGGCTGGGATGCAGAATTCTGAAATTATAATAGCGATTAACAAAGACCCAGGCGCAATGATCTTCTCTATAGCTGATTACGGCATAGTTGCTGATGTTAAGCAGTTTATTCCTGCGTTGATTGAAGAGCTAAAAAAATAATAATCTGTTTAATAAATAATTATTTTTTATAAATCAAATGGTACACGCAATACAAAAGCTGATAATACCTCCTTTATTGAAATGCATCTGGATTAAGGAGATAAAAGGAATTGATAATATACCCTCAGATGGCAGGTTTGTTGCAACACCGAATCATTCAAGTTACTTTGATGATTGGATTGTACCAAGCATAATAATCCCACATCTAGACAAGAAACTCCATATGTATGTTAATAGATCATATTTCAAAAATCCTTTATCTAGATGGTATCTTGAGCATACTAAAGCGATTCCTGTAGAAGTTCACCAAAGCAAGAATCGTAAAAAAATAAATGAGAATGCATTTAAAAAGGCTTTATATTATTTAAAACATAAAGAACCAATTGGTATTTATCCAGAAGGCCATAGAACATTAGACGGGAAGCTGCAAAAAGCAAAACCTGGAGCTGCCAGGCTTGCTTTGGCTGCCAAGGTTCCGGTATTGCCTATAGGAGTTATAGGCACGTTTGATTTATTGCCAAAAGGAAAAGTTGCTCCTAAATTTAAGAAGTGCGTTATAGTGAAAATAGGGAAACCTTTATATTTTAAGAAGTATTATGGGAAAGAGGATAATAAGAAGGTACTTGAAAAAGTTACTAGAGAAATAATGAAAAATATAGGGAAATTAACAAGACAAAAATATAATTATTAAAATGGCAAACATATTACACCTTAAAATTCTTCCGTTAATAGCAAGATTGTATATTAAAAAAGTTAATGGCAAAGAAAATATTTCTAAAAATAATAAAGGATTTATTGTTGCAGCTAATCATGCAAGCTATATTGATCATTTTATTTTGGGAGGAACAATCATTTTATCATCTGGAAGAATGGCCTATTTTCTTGCAAAAAAAGAACATTTTGAAGGTTTACAAAGAAAATGGCATGAGTTCCTTCATGCAATACCCATAGATAGGCAAGCTGGTGGTAAAAGTGGCCTTAAAATGGCGCTTAAAGCATTAAAGCATGGCAAGATAATTGTGATATATCCTGAAGGAACACGAACATTAACAGGAAAATTGCAAAAAGCAAAAACAGGTGTTGCAAGATTGGCCTTGGCTGCCAAGGTTCCGGTATTGCCTGTTGGGCTTGTAGGAACTTTTGAGATATTGCCGAAAGGAATATATATACCAAGATTTAAAAAAGCTACTGTCAATATAGGAAAGTTAATGTATTTTGATGGGTTTTATGGAAAGGAAAATAATAAAAAGGCATTAAGGTTAGTAACAACAAAGATAATGAAAAAAATTGCTAAATTAGCAAAACAAAAATATAATTATTAAAAATGGATGAAAAAATAGCTGTAATCGGAGCGGGTGGCTGGGGAACAACCATAGCAAAAATCCTAGCTGAAAAAAATTTCCATGTTAAGCTGTGGGTTTTTGAGAATGAATTAGCTAGCAATATAAATAAGAAAAGGGAAAATGCGCTTTATTTGCCTGGGGTTGAGTTACCAACGGGGATAGAAGCCAATAATTCTTTGAAAACGGTTGTTGATGGGGCTGATATAATTGTAAGCGCTATTCCGTCGCAATTTTTAAGAGGGACAACAAAGCAGTATGCTGGTTTTGTAAAAAATGGAGCAATTATTGTCAGCCTGACAAAAGGCCTTGAAGAAGGAAGTTATAAAAGAGCTTCCCAGATTTTAGAGGAAGAATTAACCGGCGTTAAGATTGTTGCTTTATCCGGGCCAAATCATTGTGAGGAAGTGAGCAGAAAAATACCTGCAGCTACTGTCGTAGCGTCAAAAGATTCCAGTATTTTAGAAAATATCAAATATATATTCAGCACTGATTATTTTAAGGTTTATCCGCACAGCGATATAACGGGCGTTGAGGTATGCGGGGCAATAAAAAATATTACAGCTATTGCTGTCGGGGTTTGCGACGGGCTTGGCTTGGGAGATAATGCGAAAGGGTCTATAATAACGCTTGGCTTAACAGAGATGAACAGATTTGGCAGGCATTTTGGGGCAAAACAAAATACATGCTATGGTTTAGCAGGAGTTGGGGATTTGGTGGCTACCTGCACTTCAAAACATTCAAGAAACAGGTTTGTGGGGGAGATGTTAGCAAAGGGCAAATCTTTTGATGATATAAAGAAAGAGATGCATGGCATGGTAGCAGAAGGTATTAAAACATGCAAGGCTGTTTATGAATTTTCTCAGAAACATGATATTAATTTGCCTTTAACAACCCAGGTTTACAAGGTTTTATATGAGAAAAAAGAGTTGAGTAATGCTATAAAAGATTTAATAAAGCTTATATAATCATTCTTCTGTGAAATCTTCTAATTTTTCTTTTAGCTCTTCCCCTTGCTTTAAAACGCCCCTGCCTTTCAGATACTCCCTAGCCAGAACCCAAAAGAACAATCCAAGAGATTTTTTTCCCTTGTTGTTGCAAGGCACAACTAAATCAATCTTATTAGTCTGATTATTGGTGTCGCATAAAGCAATGACCGGTATACCTATCTTAATAGCATCCATAATTGCATTTCTGTCCGGCCAGGAGTCTGTAACCAGTATGATTTTAACTTCTATATACTTGTCTAATGCTGGGTTTGTTAATATCCCTGGAGGGTATCTTCCTGCAAATATCCTGCAGCCGGTAATCTTGCCAAACATCTTCACTGCTTTCCACCCATTTTCCCTTCTGCTTACAATAAGAACATCTTCCGGATTGTATTGAGCCAGAAAAGCAGCGGCGATTCTTATTCTTTCGTCTATTTTTTGCAGGTTTAAGACAGACAAGCCGTCAGGCCTGGTCTTGTAAATGAACTGCTCCATATATTTTGTCCTGAATTTTGTTCCTATATGTATGCCTGACTTGAGGTACATATCCTGCGGAACCAAAAATTGTATCGTTTCTTCTGTCATTTTTTATTCCTTTTTGCTAAGTTTTTATTATGCAGAATTGAGCTGCATCTTTATTACCTTAGCAGTATTGGTAATATTGGCTAGAAATTAAGTTTGATTTATAAATGTAATGGTTTTGAAATTATTTGGTTTTAGCAGCCTGCAAACAGCTTACATCAATGAACTGAAAAGACTGGTTCTCTACAAACAGGTTTACGGGCTGGCAGTTCCTTGACTGCTGTATCATTGTTACAACAGAATTTTGCAGCCCTATATTATAGCCTTGCTGTTGCGCAGCTGTTATTTGTTTATTATACCATGAATTCCCCAATAAAACAAGGATTACCATTATTAAA
This sequence comes from Candidatus Nomurabacteria bacterium GW2011_GWA2_40_9, assembly GCA_000993955.1. Classification (GTDB taxonomy): domain Bacteria; phylum Patescibacteriota; class Minisyncoccia; order Phycocordibacterales; family UBA9973; genus UBA9973. The sequence goes on along the minus strand of LBZW01000033.1, from coordinate 359 downwards.
ACAGCTATTGTTACGATATAAATTTTTGTTTTTTCTAGTTTGGCCATTTTATTTACCTATGTTAATGGCTTAGATATTAAAATATATCGTTTTTGAAGAGCATGTCTAAAAATTCAGCTGACAACAAAGCCATTGATGTGGAGCGGGTCTTTTTGTTGGTTTAGATGGTACCCAAAAAAGCCCAGTTTAGCCCCCTTTAGCATTACCATCGCAACATATGTCCCTATTTTTAGACACCCTCCGTTTACCATGCCAATATGTTATGTTTAGGTAATTGTAGTAATTAGTAAGTAGTAAAAACAGAAAGATTTAAATACTATATATACTCTTTTATTTTGAAGTGATTTAGATGACAAAAG
>LBZW01000032.1 GCA_000993955.1 Candidatus Nomurabacteria bacterium GW2011_GWA2_40_9 | reverse complement strand
TCAGAACCAAAATCCGCATGACCTGGAGTGTCCACGATATTTATTTTTGTATTTTTATAAATGATAGAAGTATTTTTTGAATATATAGTAATACCTCGCTCTTTTTCTATGGCATTTGAGTCCATGGAAATACCCTCGTCTTGAAGACCTCCGTTTTGTTTCATGAGCGCATCAGTAAGAGTAGTCTTGCCGTGGTCCACGTGTGCTATTATCGCTATATTTCTGATATCCATAAAATTTAAATATTGAATAAAAAAACCCTTGCAGGCTTCAAATAACAATAACATAAAAAAATAAAAGATGCAAAAAAATATATTTTATGTTATTTTATAGATATGCGCCGATCGGATAGTGGCTATTCCAGGGGACTGTAAATCCCCGGCCTTCGGGCATCGTTGGTTCGAGTCCAACTCGGCGCACAAAAATTATGTCCACCCCTTATATATATGCTTTCATTAGCGTTATTATAGTCAGCCTATTGTCACTGGTAGGGATTTTTACGTTGTTTTTAAATGAAGACAGGTTGAAGAAAAATATTTTTCTTTTAATAGGGTTGGCTGTAGGCGCACTACTCGGAGATGCATTTATACACATAATCCCTGAGGCATTTGAAAGTGGATTATCCCCTACTATCATTTCAATTCTAATAATAGCAGGAATACTTTTCTTTTTTATTGTAGAAAAGTTTTTACACTGGCACCACCATGGAGAAGACACAGAAGACACTCATGTGCATCCAGTCGGGAAACTTATCATTATCTCAGATGGGGTACACAACCTGATTGACGGTATTATTATTGGGGCAAGTTATTTGATCAGTATCCCTGTCGGTCTCGCGACTACTCTGGCTGTCATCTTGCACGAAATCCCTCAAGAAATAGGAGACTTTGGCGTGCTTATCTATGCAGGTTATACCAAAAAAAGAGCTCTGTGGTTAAACTTTCTCTCAGCACTACTTTCACTTGTTGGAGTAGTTATAGTGATAATTTTAGGAGAAGTAACAGAAAAGTTTATCTTTTATATTTTGCCTTTTGCAGCTGGAGGGTTTATCTATATTGCAGTAGCAGACCTGATTCCTGAACTACACAAAACAACCGAGACTAAATATTCTATATATCAAATACTAGCAGTGGCATTTGGAGTTTTTACTATGATTACACTAATATTGATTGAATAATTCTAATTATATTTACTATCTTCACGACCGTGAGTATAGTAAATTAAATTTTCTTACACGGCTGAATGCAAATTTACACGAATAGGGCTTTTTATTTTCCCTTTTTGATTTTCAATTATCATCTCCTCGCCTTTTATAGATACAAACACTGTGTCACCTTTCTTTACTCTATTTGAAATTATATATGTTGCAATTGGGTTTAGTATTTTATTTTGAATCAAGCGATTGAGTGGTCTTGCTCCATAATTCGGATTGTATCCTTCTCTTGCTAGGTATGTCAGTGCTTGCTCTGATATTTCAAAATTAATTCCTTTTACAAACAATCTATCTTTTACAACTTTCACTCTCAAACTTACTATTTCTTTTATTGCTTCTTCTTTCAAGATGTCAAAGACTATGATCTCATCTATTCTATTCAAGAATTCAGGACGAAAATGATCTTTTAGAGACTCAAGAACTTTGTCTTTTACTTGACTATAGTCCTGAACTTCAGAATTGTTGGAAAATCCAATAGACTCCATCTTTTCTATAAATTGAGAACCAATATTTGAAGTCAATATGATGATTGTGTTTTTAAAATTCACTACCCTGCCTTTTCCATCTGTGAGTCTGCCTTCATCTAAAACCTGCAAAAGCATATTGAAAACTTCCGGATGAGCCTTTTCTATCTCATCAAAGAGTACTACAGAATACGGACGGTGTCTGACTTGTTCGGTGAGTTGTCCTGCTTCATCATAACCCACATATCCAGGAGGTGAACCGATGAGTTTAGATATAGAATGTCTTTCCATATATTCAGACATATCTACCCGAATAATAGCTCGTTCATCGTTGAACATAAATTGCCCGAGTGTTTTTGTGAGCTCCGTCTTGCCTACGCCAGTAGGACCAAGAAAAATAAATGAACCTATTGGACGATTTGGGTCACTGATACCTGCCCGAGATCTACGGATGACATTTGCCACATGAGAGATAGCTTCTTCTTGACCCAAGACTCTAAGTCTTAATTCAGCTTCCATCTTTTCTAATTTCTCTCGTTCTTCTTCGAGCATTTTGGTTAGCGGTATACCAGTCCACCTTGCTACGACTTCGGCTATATCTTCTGCAGTTATCTCTTCTTTTAATATTCTGCGAGATTTCTGGAGTTTCTTTAGACGCAACAACTTTTCTTCTAGTTCTTTTTTAAGAGCTGGAATTTTACCATAGCGTATCTCAGCAGCGACAGATAAGTCAGAACGCATTTCTGCATTTTCTGCTTCTATACGCATCGTTTCTAATTCTTTCTTGATAGAGCGAATTTCTGTTACAGTCTCTCTCTCATTTGCCCATTTGAGTTCTAGTTCTTTTGTTTTTTCTGTCAGGTTACCTATTTCATTGTCTATTTCTTTTATTCTGTTTATAATTCCTTTCTCTTTCTGTTTATCACCCTCCAATGCAGACACTTCTTTTTTAAGTGCTTCTTTTTCTATCTCTAGACGCATGGTCTTTCTGTTTGCTTCTTCAAGCACTGGCGGTTTATTTTCAAGTGCAATTTTGAGCGATGAAGAAGCTTCATCTATAAGGTCCACTGCTTTATCTGGCAAAAATCTATTTGTAATATATCGGGCAGAAAGGTTCACTGCAGAAACTATGGCGTCGTCTGTGATTCGTACTCCATGAAAAAGCTCGTATTTTTCTTTTAAGCCCCGCAGTATTGTCACTGCATCTTCTATGCTCGGTTCATCTATATAGACAGGCTGGAACCGACGAGCAAGTGCTGGGTCTTTTTCTATATGTTTTTGATATTCTTTTAAAGTTGTAGCACCGATAGCCCGAAGCTCACCACGGGCTAAGGCAGGCTTTAGCATGTTTGATGCATCCATCGTGCCTTCAGCTCCGCCTGCTCCGACTATGGTATGTATCTCATCAATAAAAAGAATTATTTTCCCATCAGCCCGCTCTATTTCTTTCATAATTCCTTTTAGTCTTTCTTCAAATTCTCCACGATACTTTGTCCCAGCGATCAGAGAACCCAAATCAAGAGAAACTAATTCTTTGTTTTTTAAAGATTCAGGTACATTGTTTTTTACAATTCTTGATGCTAGCCCCTCTACTACTGCAGTTTTACCTGTTCCTGCTTCTCCAATCAGTATCGGATTATTTTTAGTTCTCCTAGAGAGGATTTGCATGATACGCATTATTTCATTGTCACGGCCTATGACTGGGTCTAGTTTGTCTTCTTTTGCAAGCTTTGTGAGATTGCGAGTATATTTCAAAAGTATTTTAAATCTCTTTGGTTCTGATATATCAGTAATATTTTGACTTCGGAGTTCTTCTAATACTTTCATTACTGCTTCTTTATGAATTCTAAACCTCGCCAATGTCTCTCTCGATTCCCCGGCAATGTCTAGCATTGCTATAAATAGATGCTCCGTAGAAACAAAATCATCTCTCATATGTTCAGCTACTTTTACTGAATGCTCTATGATTTGGGCTAAATCAGGATTGAGATATATCTGATATGCTGGAGAGAGTGTAGTGCGTGATTCTGGTGTCTCTATCGCATCTAATACCGAATCAGTCAAAAGCATCGTGTCTATTTCCAATTTATCTAAAATAGAATTCACCATAGATTCTTCTTGTAAAAGCAAAGAAGCAAGTAAATGCATTGAAGACACATGATTTTGTCCACGCTCAATAGCTAGCTCATGAGCTTTTTTGATTGCATCTTTTGATTTAGTTGTAAATTTAGTTAATGGGGGCATATTTTTAGATAGATTTAAAAATTTAAATATTTAAAAAAAATTAGGGTGTTATGGTAGCTGGAGTTTCCCCGCCTGCTCCTGTAGGACGGGCAGGTTCTTTTACTGCGGGAATTTCTTCGACAGGGATAGGAGAGATGACTTCTTCTTTTTCTAATTCTATAATTGTAAAATCTTTTTCAGGAGATATTTTTGATATTTTCTTTTCACCCAATATGCTTTTTATCACATATACTTCTCCTTCTTTTGGTTCGGTAATAACTTTTGCTATGACAACTTTATTTTCTCCTAAAAACAACCCTGTAGCTAAAATCTTGTCTTCACTCCCATCTTCTTTTGCTCCCTTTAAATACAGAGACACTGTTAGTGGCTGGATTGCTTTCAAATCTTCTAAGATTTTTTTCTGCTCAGAGGTCAAGGATGCTTCTTTTAATACTTCCACTGGGACTATTTTCTCTACTGTCTGCCTGACTATACGATTTATAGGTACAGTAACCGAAGTAGGTGCTTGGTCCATCAGAGTCACCGTGGTTATGCCTGTCGCAATAGATGTGACAAAAGAAAGCAATATAGCCAGTAATATAAGTTGTGATTTATTTAATTCTTTGATGTCCATAGAAATAGTATATCATAAAATAAATTTAACAAAAGTTTTTACAGTGAGAGCTTTAGACTCTCACTACTAAATCAAGGTAATTCATCAGGTTCACTCAAAGATAACTTACCTCGTTCTTCACAAATGATAGCAATAATTTCTGCACAATGTTTATTAAAATCTTTTTTATTATCAAACATTTCTAATACTTCTTCCGCCTCAGTTTTTGAAACAAAATCAAAAACTTCATTTTCGTATTCTTTATCACTCGCAAAAACTAAATACATTTTATTTTTTGGTATGTCATGTACTTGATAATTTTGATTTACATATGAGAATATTTTTCTAAAATAATTCTCATCACTAATTAATTTTGATTTAAATGTACCTTGTAAAAGTGATCCCGAACGTTGATATTTTTGATTAAAAAAATAAGTATATCCACCAAGTATTTTTTGCATAAATTTAGATATACCACCATCAACAACCTGCTTTAATATAAAGTGAAAATGATTAGGGTTAACACAAAAAGCTACAATAGCAGTTAAATATTCTTTATTCTCATATGCCCCTTAAGGATATTTTGAATGTCAGAAAATATATTTAACTGATCACCCTTATCTTCTACTACTACTTTTTTAGACCTATGATAAATTTCTTGTAAACAAAAAATATCGACCAGCTTATATCTTTCAAAAAATTCAAGAAGCGGCCTATGTATTCTTCCACCCCAAATATTTAATGTAATTATTTTCATATAAAATATATAAAGTGAGTAAGTGAGAGCTTTAGGCTCTCACTGAGGCTCTCATTGATTTATTTCAAAGCCATTTTTTCACGGACGATTTTTTCTATGCTATATGGATGCACCACTCCATGAAAAGCAACCTCTATGATATCAGACCCAGATGTATCAAATTTGATAGAACCAATACCTAAAATATTTTCAAAAAAGCTCTGATTCACTTCTATATTCTGTATGTTGCCGTATTCTGCGAATTTGCGAGAAGTAGAAAGAAAGTGATACCCCCTAGCTACTCCTGACTCCAATATATAAAAAGTCTCTGCTCGACGAAAAACTTCTCCTAAAACAAAAATTAAAACACCGAGTACAATCACCTGCCAATAATAAGCTACTCCTATCGCCACGATAATTATCCCAATAAAATAATACCCCAGAAACCCTATCGGATGCGGATGCATTTTTTTAATTATGTTTTCATGTATAAGCATATATCTAATAATACCACTTTTTTAATTTATTTATAATTTTAACTAGAGATGCAAGTGTATAATCTATATCTGCCTTTTTAGTGTCTCTACCGAGAGAAAATCTAACACCACCGATTTCTTTATCCAATTCTGGCCTGATTGCAGTTATAACATACGAGCCTTTTTCACTACTACTCTTGCAAGCACTTTTTGAAGAACTCATGACACCATATGCTGAAAGCTCTATCACAAGCAAATCACTGGGAATTTTTAATATTGTGATATTTATATTGTTTGGTAATCTGTTTTCTCTGTCGCCATTTACAACAATACCTGCTTCGTTCATGTCAAAGCCCGCCTTTGACATTTTTTCTAACTTCGTGAAAAAATAATCCCGTAGTTTTGTGAGTCTGACGCTCTCTTTTTCTCGTATGTTTTCTGTGGCTTGCAGTGCTTTCGCGAATTTCAAAATCTCAGGCAAATTTTCTGTCCCAGGGCGGATACCGAGCTCTTGATCTCCCCCGCCATATATAGGCACGAGTTTCACTGATTTTCTTTTATACAAAATACCTACTCTGCCTGCATCAGTAATCTTTGAGCCAGATAATGTCATCAAGTCTATCCCTAGCTGTTCTACATTTATATTCAAATAATTTACTGCTTGCACTGCGTCGGTGTGAAAAACTGGAAAATTACTTTTTTTATTTTTCCTAAAATGCCTAATCTCTTTTGCTATCTCTCTTATCGGCTGAACTGTGCCTATTTCATTGTTTGCATACATCACAGATACCAACACTGTATTTTCTTTTATTTCTTTTTTAATTTTCTTTGGGTCTACTATACCGTTTGCTTCTACTGACACTATTGTAACTTCAGCCAATCCTCTCTGTTCTAACATTTTACAAGTTTCCAATACTGAAGGGTGTTCTATGTTTGTGGTTATGATGTGTGGTAATGATGTATTTCCCCCTCTCCTTAATAAGGAGAGGGCTGGGGTGAGGTGTATTGACCAGACCAGCCCCTGTATCGCTAGATTATTCCCTTCTGTCCCACCACTAGTAAAGATTACCTCTTCCGGCCGAGCATACAGAACAGTGGCTGTGT
>LBZW01000031.1:1213-6650 GCA_000993955.1 Candidatus Nomurabacteria bacterium GW2011_GWA2_40_9 | reverse complement strand
ATCATTTTTAAGATTTGAAAATATCAAGATAGATAATCATCAGTGTTTATTCTCTTATCTCTGCGAGAAACACCTGGAATTAGAGTTTAGCTGGGATTTTTTTGAGAAAGCCAGAACAAAAAGAAACGGGATAAACTATTACGGCATTCCAATAAAACAGGATGACTGGAAAGATGTTGAATTGCAGTTTGTGTTGTATATCAAGAAGCTGAAAGAAGAAATCAAGAAGAGAATAAAATCATTAAAATAGATTAAAACCTCAGTATCCCCATCGCCTTCCCAACATCCTCTTCCTTGATGACAAATATCGTGTCTGTCCAGCAGGACATTGTTTCTGTTATGTTGATTCCATGCTCGCCAAACAAAGAATAAAGGTAGGATATAACTCCTGATGTTGATTCTATTTCCTGGGGGCTTTTTATTGTGATTTCTGCCAATTGCTTGTTTTCCCTCAATATCTTATTTTTGAATGATTTCTGTATCCTATCCAGGAATTCCTCTGTTGTTATTATTGTGATTGCATTCGCCCCTTCAATTATGCGGAAATCTTCCTGTTTTTTCTTTGCATCTTTCTCCATATTGAGCAGATCATCCATATAAATATTTTTTTCCAGGACAACAGCTATAATCTTGTTTTTAACCTGCACCTTGCTTTCTTTTAATATGCCTATTATCTTTTTCTCCAGGACTGCTTCGTCTTTTACTTTCCTGTAATACCTTCTGCAGGCTATCAGGATGGCGTCAAAGTTTTTCTTCAGGTCAATCTCAATGTCTTTGGCAATCTGCCTTGTCAATTTAGAGTAATTAATCATGCCTTTCTTTAAAGCATCTTTTATGCTTGGGTGCTCTGCGATATACTTTTCAGTCAGTTTTGTTATGTTTGCCATGTGCTTAGCGCCTCTTTTATTCTTTTTAAATTATAATCATACCATCTTTTATTCTTTAACTCGTAAGCAAAATTAAGTGCAGATAGATAGGTTATCAGCTCGTATAATCTTCTTCTTTCATTAAATTTATCAGAGATTGCGCCGTATTTTTTGTAGCCGTCAAGGAATATTTTTTCCAGCTCCTTGTTCCTGTTAAACATCCACAGCAAAGATTTCACTATATCCATCTCGTTATGGCCTGCAATTGACCATTCAAAATCTATTATGCCGCTTATCCTGCCATCTTTTACTAAAATGTGTGATTTGTGGTAATCCTTATGCAGCAGGCACGGCTTTGTTTTTATATTGAGCAGGAACTGGTTTATTTTAACATATTTTTTGATTTTAGCTGCCAATTGACCTGGCATTTTTGTCCTTTTAATCTTGTAGTTTAAATCATACAAGATAAAACCAGGCCATGTTTTGAATTTCGGCTTTATCTGATTGTTTATTATCCAGCCAAAAGAACCAAATTTTATTGAATGCAGCTTTGCAAGGCAAGAGCCAGCCTCTTTTACCAGGGTTTTGCTTAATGGCAATTCTTTTCCTTCTATCTTTGAAAGGAGGGCGTATGGCTTGTTGATGATGCTTTTTGATGTGTCAATATTATAAACGGCAGGTACAGGAACATTTGTTTTCTCTTTTATCAAATTATAAAGATACGCCTCTTTTTCAACTTTCCATCCTTCTTTTGGGTATATCCTAAGAACGAGCTCCTTTTTTGGGCTGGATATGCTGACGGAGTAGCTTTCATTGACCAAGCCTTTCTTAAACCTTTTAATAGCTGATATTCTAGAATTGGGAAAAACTTTTCTGATAGCCGTCTCTGCATTTGCTTTTGATATCATTTTCTATTGCATGTTTTACTTTTATTCTGCTTAAATCAAACCAGTGTGATAGGTCTTTTTGCATTTTTTCAAAATGCTAAGCCTTACTCGCTTTGCTCGTAAGTTTTTGCATTTTATAAGGTAGGGTCCTGTGTTTTCACAGGCCCCCCCAAGATTAAGCGCCTATGCCTGCTCTTTAAGTTTGGTACTCAGCAAACATATCGCTCATTAACCTTTAGAACATAGCTCATATTTAAATGTTTTGTTTCAGACATTTGTGTTTATTTATACCGCAGCATGCTTGCAGCAGTGCACAAAAGGTTTAAATAGCTGGCTTACTGGTGTTGTATGCAATGTTTAAAAGAATAGACAGGGAGTTAAAAAAACTGCCAAAAAACTTTGTGGTAGGGATAGCAACATCTTCAAAAAGTTATAAGAAAACAAACATTGATGTGCTGAATTTTCTGGTCAACAAGCAGTATGCCCAGGGCAGCTATATCACTGCAAATATGCCATACACACACCTAATAGATATGTTCGAGAAGAACTGCATTAATACAGAAAAACTTCATTTTATTGATTGCATTACAAAAACAACCGGCGCTAAATTGCCTAAGGCAAAGAATTGTGTTTTTGTCAGCTCGCCTTCCCACCTGACAGAGCTTAGCACTGCCTTGCATGACTATATCACCAGCTCCAAAGGCGATGATAAATTTATCCATATTGACTCTTTATCAACTCTTCGCATCCACAACAAGAGGAGAGATGTCTTAAGATTAGTCCATTATCTGAGCAGCAAGATGAAGGCATTTGGCCTTATGGGCATGGTGGTCTCATTAAACAAAGAGACGGATAAGGAGCTGATAGCAGAACTGGGCCATATTTGCGATAAAATAATCTATATCTGAATGTCTAATTCTGGACATCTGTGTCCAATCATGTTCAAAACCAAACGAAACTTTTATAAGAGGCGCTGGTTTCATCTATGGCATGGTAAAGCACCTGTTAACGTTAAAGGACTATAGCGGAGACTGGATAAATAATGTTATAGCCAAAGCTATAGAGCTAAAATCAAACAGCGCAAAATATGGTGATATACTAAAAAACAAGACATTGATTATGCTGTTTGAAAAGGCATCTACAAGAACAAGATGCTCTTTTGAAGCTGGAATGACCCAGTTAGGAGGGCATGCTATATTCCTCGATTGGGAAACAACGCAGCTCAAAAAAGCCAGCTTAAAGGATGAAATAAGATGCATTGAAAAATATTCTGATGTTATAATGGCTCGTGTTTTTAAGCATGAAACCTTAATGGAAATGGCAAAATATATGGAAAAACCACTGATAAACGCCTTGTCTGACCTTTATCATCCATGCCAGACAGTTTCTGATCTGATGACCATAAAGGAGAAAAAAGGGAAATTAAACGGATTAAAGCTGGCTTATGTCGGTGACGGCAATAATGTTTGCAATAGCTTAATAGTTGGCTGCAAGAAAGTGGGCATGAAAATAGCGGTTGCAACCCCAAAAGGCTATGAGCCAAAGGAAAAGCCGGATTTATTAACCCAAGACCCAAAAGAAGCAGTTAAAGATGCTGATATTGTTTATACAGACACATGGGTCTCAATGGGCCAGGAAGATGAAGCAGAAAAGAGAAAAAAAATATTTTATCCTTACCAAATCAACAAGGAACTCATGAAATTAGCCAAGAAAGACGCATTATTCATGCACTGCCTGCCTGCTTACAGGGGCTGTGAAGTTACAGACGATGTAATTGACTCAAAGCAAAGCGTTGTTTTTGAGCAGGCAGAGAATAGGATGCATGCGCAGAAGGCTGTTATTCTCAAGCTTCTGGGTAAGATTTAACAGCATTATAAACAGCACCAATTGTACGTGCTTGGAAAGAGATTATTTTGAGTTGTAACGTATTACCAAAAGATTTAAATATAAGTTGATTTAGTAAAGTATTACTACAATGAATTACGAAGACCATAAAGGAAAAGCAGACAGGTTAAAGCTGACAAGGTCAAGGCTAAAGAATCCAGATGACTGGGAAACATATACTGAGAACTGCTATAATACAGCTTTGCAGATTATTGCTTGTATCTGCATAAAGAGGCTCGATGAGCATTTGGATGTGCATTCAGGAGTACCAAGGTTTCTGAGAAAGAAAGGGCTGGGTGAACTAGCTGAAAAATTTGACGAAATAGACCAATTAAGGCATGGGAGATGGTATGGCAACCAATCAAACGGTGATACTATAAAAAAGGCAAAAGAGATAATTGAATTTTTAGAGAGATATTTAGAAAATGCTGAAAATAAATGATTTATTAAAAGAAATTGCAAAAAAATTGAAAGATTATCCTAATCTTAAATGTATTATTTTATACGGCAGCTATGCAAGGGGAGAAGCCCATAAGGATTCTGATATTGACTTGCTGATTGTCCTGGATGTTGGCAAGCCAATAAAAGAATTAGACAAGATATTGAAAATTATAAGATCTGTCGATAAGGAAACAAAAGTGAATATTCAATTAACAAACCTTAAAGACAAGAATTACTCCCTCTACCAAAATGTTATAAGGGAAGGAATTGTTCTTTATGGTAAATTTGATATAGGCGTTAAGGAGCTTAAACTAAATCCCTATAGGGTTATTAATTATAATCTTGCCAAATCAAAGCCAAGAATTAAAGTTATGGTTTCAAAGAGAGTGAATGGAACTGTAATAAAAAAAGCCGGGGGTAAAATCTACAGGTATAATGGTTTGAAAGAGGAAAAAGGAGTTATAGTCCTGCCTAACTCTTCTTTGTTGCTGCCTGAGGAGCTTTCCAGGGGCTTTATGGAATTTTTGGATAGATATGATGTAGACTATAAGCAATTCAAGGTTTGGAAAGAGTAGAAATATGTTACTAAAAAGGTATTTTTATTGGTTTATTAGTAATTTATTACTACTAACCAATTTGTTTTCTAATGGATAAAATCAAAGCAAAGCGTTGTTTTTGAGCAGGCAGAGAATAGGATGCATGCGCAGAAGGCGGTATTTTGAAGTTGTTGTAGAAGGTATAATCAATCAATTTTTGCTACTTTTGAGGTGTTATGGTAGAAAGGTTTAAATATTAGTTATTATTTCTGAGAACAGGAAAAATGGTAGAATCTAGTAGTGATTTAAAAGTTCTGAAGAGGATTTGTCAACAAGTAGAGGGTATAGCAAAGGAAATTAAATCACTTTATCCTAAAGAGCGAAAACTACTTGGTCAATATTTACTTGAAGAAAATTTAGTAACAGAATACCAGCTAAACAAAGCTTTAGGAATGCAGAGAACGGAAAAAACAATAGGAAGAATTGGTACTATTTTAGTAAATTTAGGTTATTTACCTGAAGAAAACATTGCTGAGGCATTAGAAAAGCAATTAGGCATACCTTATGTTGACTTAAATACTTATGAAATAAAAATTGATGTTTTAAATATTGTTACAGCATTTATGGCTAAAGATTATCGAATTATTCCTTTAGAAAAAACCGATGGAGGATTAACATTAGCAATGGCTGATCCACTAAATGTTTTTGTAATAGACAAAATAGAAAAAAGTACGGGATGTCATGTTAGACCAGTTATTTGCACTGAAAGCGGTTTAGATAACGCACTTTTTAAGTATTATAATATAGGCGAAGAAAGGAGATA
>LBZW01000031.1:0-1190 GCA_000993955.1 Candidatus Nomurabacteria bacterium GW2011_GWA2_40_9 | reverse complement strand
GACAGCAAGCGAAAAATTTGCTCATGGCACAGATTGAATATGCAGTGGCGAAGCTGTCGTAAGAAAACTAAAAAATATTTTATTCAATGATAAAAATAATCAATAAGCCAAAAATAAAATAATCAAAACTTTTGTAATCAGCTAATGATTATAAACATTTAAGAATATAGCAAAAGACACAATATTTTTATATAACATTATAGTCTTTTGCTTATTACGAAAAGACAAAATCTATATAAAAATTTTGTCTTTGAGTATAAAATAAACTATCAATAAAGGCAATAGGGGAGAGAAAAATGAAAGCAATTAATGGCGGAATAACAGCCGTGAAAGGATTTATCGCTTTAGGGAAATTCATCGGAATCAAGAAAAAATCAAAAAAAAAGGATTTTGCTGTTATTTACAGCTCTAAAGTTTGCAATGCTGCCGGAGTTTTTACTAAAAACGAGGTTAAAGGAGCTCCTTTGATTGTGACAAAAAAGCATCTGGCAGACGGAAAAGCGCAGGCTGTTGTGATTAATTCAGGTGTTGCAAATGTCTGCACAGGGAAAAAAGGAATAAGTGATGCTGAAAAAATGACAGAGCTGGCAGCAAAGGAATTAGGCATCAAGCAAAAAAATGTTTTAGTGGCCTCAACAGGCCTGATTGGCGCTTACCTGCCGATGGATATAATAAAAAACGGGATAAAAGGAATCAAAAAGGAATTGGGCAAAAACAGCAATGCAGCAGAGGCAATTTTAACAACTGATACAATAAAAAAAGAGATTGCTGTAAAAGTTGGAAAAATAACAATAGGAGCAATTGCCAAGGGAGCTGGAATGATACACCCTAATATGGCAACAATGCTTTGCTTTATAGGGACTGATGCAGAATTCCAGGCTAAAGAGTTAAAGCAGATGCTAAAAATTTCAGTAAATAAATCATTCAACATGACATCAGTTGATTATGATACCTCAACTTCAGACATGGCAATCTTAATGGCAAATGGATTGGCTGGAAAAATAAATAAGACCCAATTTCAGAAAGCCCTGGATTTTGTTTGCATAGAATTAGCAAAAAAATAGCTATTGATGGAGAAGGGGCAACTAAGCTAGTTGAGGTAGTTGTTAAAAACGCAAAAAACGAAAAAAATGCTAAAATAATTGCAAAATCAATCATCAGCTCAAACCTTGTAAAAACCGCTATGTTCG
>LBZW01000030.1 GCA_000993955.1 Candidatus Nomurabacteria bacterium GW2011_GWA2_40_9 | reverse complement strand
AATCTATAAGTGTCATAAACAGAAGCACAACATTGTGGATCATCTTCAGATTTTATAAAAACATTTACTGAAATAATACCACGGTTAATATATAAATTTTCTATATCCTCTCTATCTTGCATAATATAACTTGCGTATTGCTCCATCTCTCCATCCTTATTCTGGATTAAAACCACTATATTGGAAATCATAGCGTTACCGCCATTATTTAACCTTAATACTACCACCGCATCATCTCTACTATCATTATTTAAATCACCAATCTTACCTTTTTGATATTCAATATAATATGGTCCGTTGTTTTCATAAACATGACCAATAATTTGAGTTTCTTTATCTTTTGGATTCCAATTATAATTGCCATTAGCTAGTTTAATAGACCATAAATCAGAAGAATTCGGGCCAACAGTATAAGTGCAATTTTTTAATACATCCTCCCAGAGCCATGAATCTTTTGCAAACTTACAATTTGCCATGGAATATAAGCTTCGATTTAATATTAATGCACTATCTTTTAAATCAATTCGTTCTGCCATTCGATAATTCGCATCAAGAGCTATTGCACTCCCATCATGAAAATTAATAAAGGGGTCATCTAGCTTATCATAATCAACAAAAAAAGAACCTGTAAGCAATAACATTAAAACCATTACTCCTACAAGTTGCCAGAGCTTAAATTTCCTTTCTCCTACTCCTTGTTCGTATACTTTATATACTTTGTCAACATAACCCGGATCACCTACGTTATATCTACGTAAAGTTTCTTTCCAATCTAACCACTTTCGTGTCCATGAACCATCAGCTTGTTTGATGTTTTCTCGCGCCTTTCTAAAGAGCCATCTTACTCCCCAATAAATGCTCTGTTCCGGAGTATCTATATTTGCTTCAGGGTATTCTATTGTTACTTCCTTTCCGTTAATAATTTCAAACTCTGTATTTTTTTTGCCTGTTTTTGGATTTTCAATATTTTTTAAAACAAAAAGTGAGCCATTTCTTGGATCTCCTACCTGCATCAAATCAGGATTACTACGATAATAGTTAGGATTTTTTTTAATATAATTACTGGAAGGAACATAATACCCCATTTTACTTTCTACATAAATAATCGCTTTTACTAAGTTTGGGTCAAGAAAAGTAGTGATTGGATTAGTCTGATTAAAAAACTCATTATTCCAATACTTTACGGCATCATAAATAGCCACATCATATTGATTGTAATTCTGTCCTGATTTTGGGGACTTATATTGTCGAAGGTTTGAATGAGGGAAGTCGAGTAATAGAGTTATAGTAAAAAATGCAGTAGATTTTTTAACAACTTTATTTTTTTCTTGTACTTTGATTTCAAAGTTAAATGTCTGAGGAAATTTTCTAATATCAATATGAATTATACCTTTTACTTCTCCTGAATCGCTAAAAAGTATATCTTTCTCTATAATCTTTATTCGAATTGGAATATCTAATATATCATCCTTTAATTCTAATTTATTAATCTCTTGATTAAATTCAAAAGTTTCTCCAGCTTTCATCTTCTGTTCGCGGGTAAATAAATCTCTAGCTACTTCAATCTCGAAACGAATATCATCGCCAATAGAATTACCATTATATTTTATTTTTAAAAGTTTTAATTGAATAGATTTAGACATTTTTATTTTTTATTCATTAATATATTTTTAATAAACATTCACCCCTATTTTTTCTCGTACTTCTTGCATTTTTTTAGATGCTATCACTTTTGCTTTTTCTCCGCCTGATTTTAGTATGGCTAGTGCCCCAGGAATATCTTTTTCTAGTTCGTGTCTCTTTTCTCGCATCGGGGCGATGAATTTTTCCAAGTCTTCTATGAGTGCTTCTTTCAAGATTTTGTATTTGCCTTTGTTTGCTTCATATAGTTCTGCTAATTCTTGTTTTGTTCGTATAGCTGGCACGAGGAGTTTGTGTATCGCATACACATTTGTCGGCACATCACCACCAGAATCAGTCACTATGCTCATCACGCATTTCTTTATCTCTTCGTATTCAGCAAAAAGTGGAATAGTGTTGCCATAGCTCTTGCTCATCTTTCTGCCATCTGTCCCTGGCACTACTGCCACTTCTTTTATTATTCTGTGTTCTGGTAATTTTAAAATTTGTTCTCCGTTACCAAATGTATTGTTGAATTTTTGTGCTATGTCCCGAGCTATTTCTACATGTTGCTGTTGGTCGGCACCCACTGGTACTATATCTGGACTGTAGAGCAATATATCCGCAGCCATGAGAACAGGATAATTAAATGTCCCTACTGCTATCTCTTTGTTCTTTGCCTGCGCGTCTTTATATGCATGGGCACGCATGAGGTATGGCATGGTGGTCAAGGTCTCGAAAATCCAAGCCAGCTCAGTGTGCTCGCTGATGTCACTTTGTTTAAATAGAGTTACTTTTTTAGGATCTAGCCCTAGAGCGAGATAATCCAGCACAACATTTATTATATTTTTCTTCATCTCTTCGCTATTCTGAATAAAATTGAGAGCATGATAATCTGCAATGAAAACATAGCTTTCGTATTCACTCGACATATCTATCCATTGTTTTATAGCACCAAAATAATTCCCTAGGTGTGGAGCACCTGTAGGCTTGAGTCCTGATAATAATATTTTTTTAGACATAAATCGATTATATCACAAGGCACGCACACTATCCACACTTTAATAACATATTCAGACTTTTCTTCTATTTGACTATTTTTTAATTATGCTAAAATGACTCTAATGAACAAAAACCAACATGCAAATAATAGAAGCAATCTACGCATTCCTCCGCAAAGTATTTCCTCTGAGCAAGCAGTACTCGGTTCTATTATGCTCCGCAAAGACGGCATGCACGAAGTAGAAGACATGATCACACCAGATTCTTTTTATGTAGAAAAACACAAAATGATTTTCCAAGCGATGCTCGACCTCTCTTCTAAAAATGAGCCCATAGACATGCTCTCGCTTTCTACAAAACTTGGTGAACAAAAACTCATAGAGCTAATCGGTGGCAATAAATATCTCGCAGAGATAGTGAACCTCGTCCCCTCTTCTACCAATGTAAAACACTATGCAGACATTGTACAGAAGAAGTATGTCTTGAGAAGTCTGATAGAAGCCGCAGATTATGTTTCTGAATTAGCCTTTGAAGAAGGCGACGATCATATGGATGACATCTTAGATATGGCAGAAAAGAAAATGTTTAGCGTAGTTTCTAGTCCCAAGAATCAAAAATTTATAAGTTTGAAAGATGCACTGCCAGAAGCCTTTGAGCGATTAGAAAAACTTCATGAGCATAAGGGACTACTTCGAGGTCTTGCGACAGGATTCAGAGATTTGGACACTATGCTCTCTGGACTTCAGAAATCAGACCTCATCATCCTCGCAGCACGACCAAGTATGGGTAAGACTACCCTCGCACTAGATATAGCCCGAATGTCTGCTACCACTCATGAAAAATCTGTCTTGGTATTTTCTCTTGAAATGTCCTCTCAACAGCTTGTAGACCGCATGCTCTCTGCCGAGTCAAGGGTGAATGCTTGGAACCTCCGCACCGGGTCACTTTCCTCTGATAGAGACTTTTCTCAAATTCGTGACTCTCTGGACAAACTAGCAAAAGCAAAAATATTTATAGATGACCAACCAGGAAATTCCATTGTAAAAATGAAAGCCCTCTCTCGCCGACTGAAAGCCGAAAAAGGACTTGACTTAATCGTGGTGGATTACTTGCAACTTATGACTACCAATAAAAATTACGATTCGATGGTGAACCAAGTGACAGAAATTTCTCGTTCATTAAAATCTCTGGCCAAGGAACTCGATGTGCCAGTGCTCGCCCTTTCACAGCTTTCTCGTGCAGTGGAGAGTCGTGGAGGCAAGCCTCGCCTATCTGACCTGCGTGATTCTGGATCTATTGAACAAGATGCCGATGTAGTGATGTTTATTCATAGAGAAGACAAAGGAAAAGATGAATCAGAAAAAACAAACATTGCAGAGATATTAATAGAAAAGCACCGAAATGGTCCGACAGGCAAAGTTGAACTTTATTTTGATGAGAAAACAACTACCTTCTTGAGTCTTGAAAAAAGTACTTTGAGTGAATTTTCCCCCGCGAAAGTAAACAAGGATTTGAATGATTTTTAAGATAAAAAAAATAAAAGATGGACACAATAGATAAACTAACAGAAATATTTAAAGAATTTCCCGGCATTGGCGAACGCCAAGCTCGGCGGTTTGTGTATTTTCTGATGTCTAGAAACAGTGGTTATCCAGAAAATTTAGCTAAAACTATTCTAGATCTAAAAAAAGATATTTCGCAGTGCAGAGAATGTTTTAGATTTTTTGTAACTCATCAAAATAAAGATTCTGTATGTGAGATATGTACCAATCCAAATATAAATTCAGATATACTTATGGTAATAGAAAAAGACTCTGATTTAGAGAGCGTAAAAAAAAGCAGAGTGTATGGTGGCAAATATTTTATCTTGGGCGGACTGGTACCGATAGTAGAGAAAAATACAAAGAGCTATGTGCGGATAGAAGAATTAAAACAAAAAATTATTTCTATGAATTCCCCAAAGCAAGGCTTTGGGGAAAAACTTGAAGAAGTAATTTTAGCTTTTTCCCTCTCCCCCATTGGCGACCACACAGACCTATATGTCCGCGAACAGATAAAAAATATTTGTGAAAAAAATAACATAAAGATCTCTTCCCTCGGCCGTGGACTCTCTACTGGCACTGAACTAGAATATTCAGACAATGAAACACTGAAGAATGCGTTAAAAAATAGACAATAATACAACCCCTCCCAACCTCCCCTTGTCAGGGGAGGAGAAATACATACACATTTGTTTCCCCTTGACAAGGGGGACTAAGGGGGTTGTATTGTTATTTAATCGAAGTTATTTTTACTTTAAAAAATGGCTGGCGGTGACCGTTCTTCTTCAGGTAACGAGATTTTTGTTTATAGCGAAGGACCATGACTTTCTTTGCACGGCCGATTTCCATGATTTCAGCATCTACTTTTGCACCAGTAATATAAGGTGTGCCGACAGTAGTGTTTTTGCCGTCATCTACGAGCAGAACTTTGTCAAAAGAGACCTTGTCCCCTTTCTTGTAATCCACTCCTTTAGTCTTTAATTTTTCAATAGAAACAATAGTGCCCGCTGAGACTTTGTACTGCTTTCCACCTGTTGTGCTTTGCACATCGCCAAAACTCACTACCGGGCAAGCCCCGTCGCTCGTGAATGACAGAGCTAGCCCCTTTTATCTCGCCCCAGTAGCCAGCCTTTGATGTATGATAGAAGCGATAAATGTTTGATATGGCATACCTACTGTCAATGCTTCTGCTTTGACATGCAACAAGTCTCGCTCTGCAAGTCTGATAGTGATAGTTTTATTCTTTCTTAAAGTATTTTTGGCGATGTTCATGTATTTATTTCTCAATATACTTATATCGCCTGCGCTCTTTAACAATCCTTTTTCATCTGCTAGGATTATCTCTTTTTCTTCTTTATCTAATTTTAATTTTCTTTTTTTCATATATTTTTATATTATTACTTATAATAAATATTTCTTTGTGGCTTTTCTGTTTGGAAAAATTGTTTTTAAAAAAGTTCGTCCCCTGTCTTCAACATAAGGGACATAATAAGCGTAACCTCGGATGTCTAATACAAATATCTTTTGATTGGGATATTTATTGATATTTGGATGATTTAAAATTTCCAATATCTTGCCATTTTCTAAAGCTATGATTACATCTTCAAATGTTACCCCGCGTTCTTTTTTGATTTTCAAGTTTTTGACTGGATCCCATTCAAAATATTGCATATTATTATAATATATTTTTGTATATCTAATGTCAATACTTACTGCTCTATAACGATACATATAATTACCCCGTCATTCGTGAATGACAGAGGGTTGACATTTGTCCACAAAAATGTTTTATTACAAGGGTACTATGTCGGCTTTGTTGCATAAAACCCACCAAGCCACACCAAAAGAGCAATCCGTCAGGATTGCTCTTTTCTCTTTCTCTCAAGTCACTCGGTAACTATCAGGCACTCCTAGAGAATGAAAGATATTCAGGATATTGCATTTAATCATGACTTCATTGCCCATTAGATTGAAAACTGATTGTACGAATCCAGAAGTTGCTCGAAGTGGTAAGCGATACAATGCATGAAAGGTAAGCATGGCTTCAATGGCTTTATCACTGTATGTGTCATGACCAACACCTTCCCACCATTCCTTGATATCTTCCGATATCCATAATGTTAATGATCCTCTATTGATTAGTGCCTTGTTGTATTCACTCCAGTTTCTAACCTTTTATTTATCCTTATTTTTGATACGATTACTACTGTCTTTAGATGTTTTCATATACTCTATTGTACCGAAAATCCCCAGCTTTTACAGGTTGGGGATTTTTCGTGCAACAAAGCCTACACCAGCACAGCTTTTATACGCCTGATGCCGGCTGCCACAGCTTCTTCTTTTTGGATTTTAAATTCGCTCAGTTCTCTTGTATTTTTTACATGCGGGCCGCCACAGAATTCGATACTGACATGATTCCCCGAAGTCGGACTTAGGGACTTTTTTTCTTTAGCATTTGCCCCTAAGTCCGACTTCGGGGAATCTCCAATAAAGTAAACCGACACTACATCTGGATACTTTGCTCCAAATTCCATCTCTGCACCGAGTTTCTGCGCTTCTATTAGAGGCATCTCTCTACGGACGACATTGAGGCCAAGTTTTATTTTTTCATTTACCCAGTCTTCTACTTTCTTTTTCTCTTCATCAGTGAGCTTGTGATCACAGAGAAAATCCATGCGTAGGCGTTCTTCTGTAATATTACTTCCCCGTTGTTTTATATCTTTGTTTATTATAGTCTGAAGCGCTGCGAGGAGCAGATGGTGTGCAGTGTGCAAGCGAATAGTCTGCTCGTTATGATTTGCGAGGCCCCCCTTGAACATGCCCACAGATGCAGTCTGAGAGAGTTTTTGATGCTCGGCTATTTTTTTATTAAAATCTTCTACATCTATCTCTATACCCTTTTCTTTGGCAAGTTCAAGAGTCAATTCTAGGGGAAAACCATAGGTAGTAAAGAGAGTGAATGCATCGTGACCTTTTTCGAATTCTTTCATGCCGTGCTCCAGAGTCTCTCTGAATTTTTTTTCTTCTTTTTCTATTTCTTTTTCGTCATCTAAATTGTAAATACCTTTATATAAATTTTTTATTGTTTCTATTTTATTAGCGAGAGGTTCTTTTGAAAATCTAACCGCTCGTCTAATCAATCGACGCAAAACATATCCTCGTCCAGTATTTCCTGGGATTACACCATCAGAAATAATGAACAAAGATGCTTTTATATGATCTGCGATTATACGATCTTCTCTCGTATTTTCACTATTAAACACATCTGTATCATAAACATTCTTCTTTCCCTCTGCTATGGCGAGTAATCTCTCAAACCCCATTCCAGTGTCTATACCGAGGGTCTCTAATTTACTTAATTTAGCTTCACCTTTATCTAATTTCTCGCGCGAACCATCACAAAAATACTCATTGAAAACAATATTCCATATCTCTACATCTTCACCATTTGCATTTTTACAATAAATCTCAGTTGTCGGACCACAAGGACCAGAATTCCCAGTCGGTCCCCAAAATACATCAGCACCATCTTCCCGTATATCTAAATTAGAATCAATATCTTTCCAAATATTTCTTGACTCTTCATCTTTTGGCACTATTCCTTCACCTTTATAAATAGTCACAAATGAAATAGTAAGCCCTAATTCATGGGTTATGAATTCATAAGCATAAGTAATAGCTTCTTGTCTTCCATATCCACCAAAAGAAAAATTTCCAAGCATTTCAAAAAAAGATAGATGTGTAGCATCACCTACTTCATCGATATCACCTGTACGAATACATTTCTGAACTGTAACGACATTTTTTGCACCAAAATCTCGTATCGCATTTAAGGGGGCAGAGTAATATTCCTTGAATTGTTGCATACCAGCAGTCGTGAACAACACTGAAATATCTCCTTCTGGTACGAGCGAAGCTGAAGGAATTATCTTGTGTCCTCTGCTTTCAAAAAATTTTAAAAATTTATTTCTTATTTCATTTGATTCCATTTGGTTATATAAAATTTTTAAAAATCTTTTTAATTATCTTTATTATCAATAATTTTTCTAATAGGTTTTTCTATTATATATAGACTTATAAAAATTAAAAGTACAAAAAAAGTTGTAATTATAGCTAAAGAGAAAAGTCCAAAACCACATGCCATACCAATACCAGCAGTAACCCAAAGACCGGAAGCAGTAGTAAGACCGGAAAGCCGTGAACCTTGCAAGATTATAGACCCTGCTCCCAAAAACCCAATACCGACTATGATCTGTGATGCTATTCTAGAAGGATCAAAACCACTATTTACTCCATATTTTATATATAAAGTTTCAGATATAATAATAAAAAGTGCAGACCCCAATGCCACTAATGCATGAGTTTTCATTCCTGCTTCTTTATGAACCATAAACCTCTCCAATCCAATCAACATACCAAGTGTAATGGCTAAAACTAATTTGATAATTACATCACTATTTTGTATAAAAAATTCATTCATAAAAGAATTATACAACAACTCCTCCCCCTAGCACAATATCATTATCATATATCACGACAGATTGCCCAGACGCTACTAGTATTGGCTTTTCAAAGATCACTTTCCCCAAAGCCTTGCTTTGGGGTTTTATTCTGCAAGATAAAAATTCTCCATGGTAACGAATTTGAGCTGTATATTTTTTGTTTTGTTCAGGAATTTCATTTATCCAGTTTACTTGCTCTAATTGTATGACCTCTCCCCAACCCTCCCCTGTCAGGGGAGGGCGAAGGGATGGGTTTTCTGAAACTACTAAGATATTTTTATCTAAATCTTTGCTCACTACATAATAACGCTTATCATGCGTGGTTTTTTCTGTAATCGTAAATCCGTGTCTCTCCCCCAGAGTATGAAATACAGCACCATCGTGATACCCGATTTCAATTCCCTCAGTATTTAAAACCTTCCCCTTTTTTTCTTTTATATAATGCTTCAAAAATTCTTTTAAATCTATGTCTCCCAAGAAGCATATACCTTGACTGTCTTTCTTTTCTGCAACAGGTAATTTGAATTTTTTTGCGAGCTTTCTAACTTCTGTTTTCTTTAAGTGACCCACAGGAAAAAGTATTTTAGACAGCCTTTCTTGGTTTAATGTCCACAAGAAATAGCTTTGGTCTTTTGAAGGGTCAGGAGCTTTGAGAAGTTTGAATCCCTCCCCTCCTTTTTGAGGAGGGGTGCCGTAGGCGGGGTGGTGATTTTTTGAATTACCACCCCCTACCCCCTCCTTATCAAGGAGGGGAGAAATACGTGCATAATGTCCAGTCGCTACAAAATCTGCCCCCATAGATAGGGCTTTTTTCAGGAACGCACCAAATTTTACTTCCCTGTTACACATCACATCAGGGTTTGGTGTCCGTCCTTTTTTGTATTCACTGATCATATAGTCAGCTACTTCTTTTTTGTATACATCTGCTAAATCAAAAGTGAGAAATGGAATATGGAGATGTGCAGCTACCCTCATAGCATCTCTGCGTTCTTCTTCTTCATTGCATTCTAGAAAATCAGGATGCCAAGTACGAATAAAAACACCCACGACTTCATAACCCTGTTCCAAAAGAAGCACAGCAGACACAGAAGAATCTACTCCACCAGAGAGCCCAACAAAAACAGTCTTCCTTTTATTATTCTTATTTTCCTGCCTGTTTTTAGCTATTTTCTTTATCACTTCAAGTATTTAAGCTTATTTTGCCTATGTTCGTCAAATGTTTTTGCATAATGTATCTTTCCATCTTTTCCATGCAGATAAAAAAGGTATGGAGAACTTTGTGGATACATAGAAGCATTTATAGCGAGAAGTCCCGGATTTGAAATAGGACTCTCTGGTAAACCTTTTACTTTATAAGTAAGAGGAGCTGCATCTACCTGTAAAGCCATGCCTATCTTTAACCTATTCCATAAAATTCCAGAAATATATCCCCTGTCTATATCCCCAATAGCTTCACGCTCGATAATAGAAGCCATTATTATAATTTCTTTTTCTGTTTTTCCTAAGGAAATTATTTTTGTTCGAAGAGGTGAAACTTTTTTCTCATAATTATCTATCATAATATCAAAAAGGTCTTGTTCATTATCTGTAGTGAAGAAAAAATAAGTATCGGGAAATAAATATCCTTCTTTGTCTTTTGTTAAAGTTAAAAAATTCTCTCTATTAAAATTTTGAATTTTAATAGAAGATATCTCTATTATTTCTCTTATATTATACCCTTCTGGTATAGTGAGCTTTATGGGAGCTAAATTTCTCTTACCCGTAGATATTCTCCGAGCGACCTCTTCTACTGACAATTTCTTTTCAAATAAATAATCCCCGGGCAAAATACGCTTTTCGCCACCATAAGATATTACAAAAGCCTCAAACATAATTCGAGATCTAATAAGATTGCCGTCTTTAAAATCGTGAGATATTTTTTGCAGACTCGTCCCTTCGGGAATATTTACAATTATACCCACTTGAAAATCTTTTGGAGCTTGGATAAAAAATAAATACCCTAAAAAAATAATGAGAATAATACCCGCGATAAAAGATACAGACGATTTTATATAAAAATTTTCCATTCTATTATGTAGGTAAATTTGTAGGTGGAGCTGCTTCTTTAATAGCCGGGGATATAGGCCAAGGTAAGCGAGAGAGTATGTGATGTCGCATCGGTAAGTGAAAAAAAGAGCGTTCTCTGTATTCTTGAAGCATTCTGTTTGCCAAAATCATCACAGTCTTTTCTGAAAGCATTATAAAACCTCCAATAAATCCTCCTCCACCTAGAGCATCTGCCTGAGTAGCATTGATACGACTGAGACTATTTAGATAAGGATTGGCATATTGACGAAAAATAAGACGAATATTACGCCTACTATTCATACTCCAATTTTCTTTCTTTGCTACATAATAACATCTAATTCCTGTATCAAAACCAATTTTCATCATTTTTGTATTGATACCTTTTATGATAGGGTCTATATAGGCTGGAGTACGGATTTCTATTGCATTACCTGAACCATCTGGTCTTGGATTTAATCTAGTATATGGTTCCAATACTTTTTCTAATTGTTTTTCTGATTCCTTTACCCAATCATGATGACCAAACCAAGTTCCTTTTGTATGAAATTCTTTTTTGGAAGGTGTAACTATAATCTGCATCCACATTTGTTCTCCTTTTTGTAAAGAACCAAAAAGTTCTATCACTGGAGATATGGGGTCAATTTTATATTCTTCTTTTTCATTTTTATCTAAACTAAGAGTATAGTCTTCTACCACTTTCACTTGTGCCTGTGGATACTGAGCATACATTTGCGTTTCTATCAGGCCCCTGACACGGGTAGGTGTGCGAATATAAAAATGCACCTGACCTTCAATAGAAGCTATCTCAAGTGAAAACCAAAACCACACCGCTCCTTGCCAATACGCTTCTCGTCCACCCTTTAGACTCCAATGATAAAGTGCGTTGGTAAAGAAAAGTTCCATCGCTTTTGGGTTGCGTAATACTTCACGAGGAGGAACTATTTCAAGCAAGACAAAATCAATCCCAGCAATAAAATCTTGCTGTATATAATGCACCCACATAGTCCAAGTTATTTTCAATATTAACGCAGTAATCAAAAGCAACCAGATTATTTCTGGCACCCAATTTACAAATGTAACCAAAGTTTGAAACATAGTTATATTTTAATATAAAACAGAAAATAAATACAGTAGAAAGACAAGCAAAGAATCTAGTTAAACTAGGGTGTATAAACCGCTTTTATTTTTCTTGAAGTATTTTGGATTTACAAGGTTTACTAGAATAGTATTTTTCTTGAAATATCTCTCTTTCATCACTTTTTCTACTATTTCATCTTTGAGCATTGGCCCTTCTTTTTTCAAAATATCTCGGATTACATCTCGAGCTATGCCAATCTTGTATCCCCACTCAACAAGTGCATAGAGTCCCCGGCCAACCAATACAAACCTTGGGTCTTTGATCAATTCATTGTGACAAGTTGCATAGTGAGTCTTTCGGCCGAAAGTTTTTGATATCGCTTCTGTCACTTCACGAAAATGCATCGGTGAACCGTGGCGTCTCATGACTAGGAAAGCATAATCTTTGACTCCTCTGGTGCTGACATTTTGAGAACTAGATTTTCCCCATTCACCGAGTGGGTTCTTGGAAACTTTTTTAGACATAGATAGCCATCTCTTTGCCATTTCATCATTTTTATATTTATCAGCAACATCTTTCATATGGTCAAAAAATCTTTTTATCATTTCAGTCTCAGTCACTAGGTCTTCATCACTCAAACTAGCGTAAAGCTTTTTTAAAGCATCATGGACCCGCTCTGCCATCTCGTCATCTACACTCCAACGAGTCTTGAAATGGTCATCTTCTTTGTGCTTTTTAAAAACATCTCCTAATACTAAATAAAAATGTATGTGATTTTGAATACTTTTATCTTTTGAAATGTGATTTAGTAATTCATGTTCTGTCACAATAGCTCCTAGTGAATGAATGATTTGTTTTATTTCGTCAAATAACACTTGCTCATTTTTATAAGCATCGGACTTTTTTATTAAATTAATAGCAGATTCTTCTATCTGCCTGACTCGTTCACGAGTGATGTTGTATTTTTTACCTATTTCTTCAAGTGTTTTTCTTTCAAGGTCATCAATAGTCAAACCAAAACGGTTCATAATCACATCTGATGCTCGTTCAGCAAGATGTGATGTGATTCGTTTTGTAACTTGTTTTGGTTTAAAAGATATTGTTGACATAATTTTAAAATTTTTATCTATATGTTGCTTTAATTATAAACTAAATTTGATATATGTCAAAGTAAAAAGTTAATTTCTTTTAGCTCTTACACGATCAAGTTCTGTGAGATATTTTTTTCGGAGTCTGACTGATTTTGGAGTGATTTCTAGATATTCATCATTACTCATTACCTCGAGTCCACGCTCTATACTGAGTGTAAAGGCTGGCTTTAACACTATCGCATCGTCTGTCCCGGAGGCTCGCATATTTGTGAGTTGTTTACCCTTTATGGGGTTCACAGACATCTCTTCTCCTTTCAATACATTGCCTATAACCATGCCTTCATATACCTCTGTTCCATGATCGATATACATAATACCACGTTCTTGTAAATTTGCAAGAGCAAAGGCCACCGCCTTGCCAGCCACCATAGAGGCCATAGACCCATACTCTCTTTTCTTTATCTCTCCTGCATATTCCTTAAATCCTATGACTCGTGAAGACATGATGCCCTCACCTTTTGTGTCTATAATAAATTCACCTCTGTAGCCTAGAAGCCCTCTTGTCGGTATGTCAAAAATTATTCTAGTTATGCCATGTTTTTCTTGCATATCTTTCATAATGCCTTTTCTCTTGCCTATCTTTTCTATGACTGCACCAGAAGACTCTGTCGGTACATCTATGACCAGTTCTTCATACGGCTCTGACATGATTATTTTTTCTTCCTTGCCCGCCGAAGTCTTGACGGAGGCGGGTTTGATAATTACTTCTGGTTGAGATACCTGCATCTCAAATCCTTCTCTGCGCATGTTCTCCAAAAGTATCGCAATGTGAAGTTCCCCTCTTCCATATACTTTGAAAAAACTTGGACCTCCGACACTACCTTGGTCTGGAGAAAAATCTACTTTCAGTCCTACATTTATTTCAAGTTCTTTTTCCAATCTTTCTTTTATTTGTCTTGAGGTTACAAATTTTCCTTCTTTACCGGCAAATGGTGAATCGTTCACCAAAAAATTGAGCGAGAGTGTCGGTTCGTCAATAGCTATGTGAGGCAGTGGTTCTGTATTTGTATCTTCACACAAAGTCTCCCCGATATATATGTCTGGAATACCAGCGAGAAGAACAATATCTCCTGAAGTAGCTTCCTGTACATCTTTCCGAGCAATACCTTCAAAGGTGAAAAGCTTTGTTATCTTTCCAGCTCTGGTACCGTTTTCTCCTTTTACAAATATTTGTGAACCTGAAGTTATTTTTCCAGAATAAATACGAGCTACCGCCATTCGGCCCAAGAAATTGTCATATCCCAAATTGAAAACCTGAGCAGACATCAATTTGTCTTCACCTTTATTGGCAACTGGAACTTTTTCTAATATTAGATCAAGCAATGGAGATAGACCACTTTCTTCTCCCCCTGCCTGAGGGGGAGTGTCCGAAGGACGAAGGGGTGGGAGATTTTTAAAAGCTTTTCCTTCTCTTCCGATAGCATAAATAGTTTCAAAATTGGCCTGCTCTTCATTTGCTCCAAGTTCAAAGAAAAGTTCTAAAACTTCTTCATGCACTTTGTGCGCATCTGCTGCTGGTTTGTCTATCTTGTTTATTACTACTATTGGTTTTAACCCAAGTTCTAGGGATTTCTTTAATACAAACCTAGTCTGAGGCATTGGACCTTCTACTGCATCCACGAGCAATAACACAGAATCAATCGCACGGAGCACTCGTTCTACTTCAGAACCAAAATCCGCATGACCTGGAGTGTCCACGATATTTATTTTTGTATTTTTATAAATGATAGAAGTATTTTTTGAATATATAGTAATACCTCGC
>LBZW01000029.1 GCA_000993955.1 Candidatus Nomurabacteria bacterium GW2011_GWA2_40_9 | reverse complement strand
AACCGACTTCAAGATGAAGAGAAAGACAATGCGATGCGTTTTATCGCATCATACCCATAACTACAAAAGATTGAGATACAGTTCCATTAGTAGTATTTTTCGGGTTCATAACTTTATTTAAATCAGCCAGAGTATATAAACATTTCTGTTGTAACATTTTTCAGCAAATAATGTGGTCAGTTGGAAAAAATTGAGAGAAAGTCCGTTGAAACTTAAATTTTATTGAGCATAACGGTTGTTATGCGATCCCCACTTTAGTGAGCGAGCGTAGAATTTAGTTAATAGATAGTGAGCGAGCGTAGTGGGGGCAAGCACCGCAGTGCGCAGAGTTTTTTATTTGCCGGTTTGTACAATAAAAAATTTTAGAGAGTAACGGAAAAGCTTTGATGCTTTGAGTAACGCAACCGCATAGCAACCGTTATGCGTAGGGAGCCTTTGATGGCGAGTGGAGTTTTTTATTTACTGGGAATGTAGTTGGCACCGTAGTTTTCTGGTACTTTGTTGATGATAAATAACTGCTTTAGCAGACAAGATTTTTTGGGTCGCCACATTATTTTTTAAGAAGTAAGCATATTTGAAATTCTCCATGGTCCATTTTTTTAATAATATTGATGAGCTCTTTTACTTGATCTGAAGTAAGATTAAATCTACTTTTATAAAAATCATTTATAGAGATTGAATACTTCTTTTTTACTTCTCTTTCTATTGTAAAAACAGCTTGTTTACACTTTTCTTTAACGTCGTCGGAAGTGGGAATGGTTCTTTTTGAAATCTCTTTTTTTTCTTGGATAAAATCAAAAATAGTTCTTTTGGCGTTATAATTTTCTCGTTCGTCAACCACAAAATTTATGAGTAATATGTAGCCGTCCTTTTTTAGGTTATTGTACGCATTTTTTAAAAATAATACTTGCTCTTCATCTGTTAAGTAGTGGATAAGAAATCGACAGATGGCAAAATCATATTTTTCATTAGACAAAAAGGCTAAAACATTAGCGTGAATATACTTCACTTTAGGTATCTCCTCATGTTTAGTTTTATCTACATCAATAATCTCTATTAAGAAGTTTTTGAAACTTTTTAATTCAAGATATTCTATTAATTCTTGGCTTAATGTTCAATCACCACCACCATAGTCTGCTATAAGAAAATTATCTTTCTTGATTTTGCAAATAAGCAATTGTAAAAATTCCAGGTTGAATCTGTGATAAAAATGGTCGAAGTTCAATTTTTGGATAATTTGTGGTGGATTTCTTATCATTTTTTACACTAAATTTGGTAAATAGTGTCGCTATGTAATTCCTCTAACTTAATACAAAACTTCTTAACTGCCTCACTTCGAAAGAATCTTGCTAAAGAATCCAAATCAAAGTTAAGTTCTTCTGAGAGGAGATGCTCTGCTTGTGTATATCTTGTTATGTCATCATAAGTAACAGTAGCAACAAGATGATGGAAGTGTCTTGCTATCCTAACAGAAACAGCTAGATTAACTATACTAGATTTTCCAGCATTAAGTCTGCATCTCAGAGCTTCTTCAAACAAAGCTTCACACTCTTTGGCTTCGACTACGGCCACACGATCAACCAAATCATAAAATTGCTCTCCAATATAAGACATTGTAGATGGGGCTGCTCCAACTATACTATGATCCCACCATTCAGTTGGTTTTCCATGTTTCCGATTATAAAAATGTGGACCAGCATCTAAATCTATTTGTGTAATAATAGTCCGATGATTGCTTCTTTTCATGCCTTTGCCTAATCCTGCAATCGTGCCACAGGTGCCCCCAATTAAACTCAATTGATTTGATCCTTCTAACTTATAAGCCAACTCTTCATTCGCTTGCCAATTTCCAAGATTTCTTGCTTGATCAAGAAACCATCTAGTTTCTGGATTCTCATTGTAATAAGCCTGTGCCCTATTCCTTGCTCCTGCAGTATATTCCTCTCTTGGTGTTTGTACTACTCTTGCACCATGATCCTCTAAAATTTTCACTTTTTTAGATGGCATCCCTTCGGGCATAAAAATTGTAATGGGCATTCCGATTTGTTGGGCATAAACCGCACAAGCATATCCCGTATTACCAGTTGTTGACTCAATCAACTCTTGCGCTCCTACTGGAATACGCTGGTACATTCCTGCACAACTTACCATTTTATGAGTGCCTCCCTCTAAATTATGGTAAGGCATGATTTGTACAGCAGAACTATCATTATCTTCAATTAAGATAGTGTCTAAGTGATGACCTGGATTTTGAATATCCACTTTAATAAACATCTCTTCCATTTTAGTATTCATAATGCCCCCCTTTACATAAAGCAATTCCCACAGTAATTTCGCTTCCACTAGCTTCCAAACCAAGAAGTATATCGGAGATATCACTAAGGATAATATCATTAGGAGTGCCCACAATGCTAAGTGCTTCAACATCTCTATACAATTTCCCAATAGGTAAATTTGATGCATATCCTGAACCGCCATGAAGCTCAACTGCGCTTCTTACAACTTCACCCGCAGTCTTGGTACAGTAAACCTTTGCGGCAGAAGCATCTATCATTTCGACTTTTCCTTCTTCAAGCTGGCGAGAGAGGTCCCTCAAAATCATATCAATACATGAAACTTTAGCTCTCATTTCTGCTAGTCGCAAACGAACCATGGGAATATCTATCAGTAGTCTTTGACCAGAATATTTGTTATGGACAAAAGTATTTGCCTCCTCGAATGCTCTTACAGCTATCCCAGCTGCCCGTGCAACATAGTTTAATCTTGCTGCGGGTCGAACACAGGCTAATAATGAAGCTGCATCTTTATCCCAACCACCAAGAATATCTTTCTTTGCTACATAACAATCACTGAGAACGATGGGGGCAAGTGATACTTCCTGTAGTCCGATACGCTCTATTTCTTTACCGATGGTAAGCCCAACAGTATCATTCTTGATTAGTGCTATTGAGCATAGTGAACCCTCTTGACCTTCCCGCTTGGCTACTACTGCATATAAGCCGGCTGTTGCAGCATTGGTAACAAACGATTTGCAGCCATCTAAAACAAGTCTATCTCCATCTTCCCAAATTGTTGTCGTGAAGTTGGCAACTGCCTTACCCGTTGATTCTGTAAGGGCATGTGCAGCTATAACTTCACCAGATGCGAGTTTAGGAAGCCACTGACATTTCTGCTCGTCAGTTCCACCATTACACAAGTAGGAGTTTACTTTGCAATGCGAAAATATCAATGAGGCGAAGGCGATAGAGCCGCGCGAGAGTTCACGAACAATGCGGGCAATGCTTTGCGAACCTAGACCAGAGCCGCCATACTCGTCAGGTATGTTAACACCAAAGAGCCCCATGCTTTTTAATTGTGATATAATACTATCAGGGATAAGCTCATTATGAGCACGAATTTTTAACCAGGGAATTATCTCTCTATTAACAAGTTTCGCTATACTCTGTCCCATTTCCTGTGCTTCTTCTTGTTTTTCCATTAAATCACTGCTTTAGGTTTATTTAAACACCACTAAACAATAGTTATAAGACAACTTAATAAACTTTTGTTGGTTAAAAATTACTACAATAATAAAGATTTAAATAGAACTTATCATTTTAAGTAAGACATGGAAGATAAAATGATAGTAGACAGCTTGGAGAACTTTGGTCTCAATCAAAAAGAAGCAAAAATATATCTCACAATATTAAAATTAGGAGTAGCAAAAGTGAGTGATGTTGCAAAAAAAGCAGGGATAATTAGAGAAACGGTGTATGGGGTTATCAATTCTTTAGTTCAGAAAGGATTAGTCTCAAGTATCATAAAGTCTGGAGTTAGATATTTTGAAGCAGCAGAACCAACAAAGTTGAAGGTTATTCTCAAAGAGAAATTAGGAGCTATAGAGAAAATATTACCTGAATTAGAAGAAATAAAACAGAAAAGAGGACCTAAGCCAAAAGTAGAATTATTTGAAGGAAAAGAAGGCCTCAAAACAATGATGGAGGACATATTAACAAGTAAGACAGAAATTTTGACCATAGCTTCAAATAAATCACTTCGAGAGATGTTTGAGTTTTATTTTCCTAATTTTGTAAAGCGAAGGGTTGAATTAAAAATTCCTACAAGATTGTTAACCGATGGAAAAGTTATGACTAAAAAAATGATTAAGTATAGATTCTTGCCAAAGAGTTATAAATTTAAGACGGCTACATGGGTATATAATGATAAAGTGGCGATAGTTTCTTTGAGTCAAAAAGAACCAATTGGTGTGTTAATTGAAGATTATGAAATTAGTAATTCGCAAAAGAATCAGTTTGAATTAATCTGGTCATTGTTGTAATAGTGGCGACTCCCCCTCGTTAGTGCAAAGTACCAGAAAATTTTGTTTAGCATCCGTTATGTTAAGTCTCATAGAAATTGTTTTAGTCTCGTCTTAGATAAACGAAGGTGCCAACGTCGACATTCCCAGCGCAGCCCGAAGCTTTCTGGACAGAGTGTGCCCGAGCTTTGCATGGAAGGGCGGAAACAACATCGAGAAAGTCGATAGAGGCAAATAAAAAATTACGCATAACGATGTTATGTTTCAGGGGCTTTAAGTGAGCCTGACTAAAATTAGTTTATCAGATAACTGGCGAACGTGCCCCTGCAAGCATGGAACATGCGCAGAGTTTTCAAATTGCTTTCAAGATAAGAATACGAACAGAGTGAGACAAGAATAAGAGATTTCCTAATTCAATCACTTCGAGAGATACTTCTTCCTAAATTTTTCGGCTTTCTCAAAAACAAGTGGTAGTGGATCGCAATAGTTGTTTTCTTTTTTAAGATATTTTGTGAGTTCTTCGGGAGTGAGCCATTTGAAGTCTATTACTTCTTCATCTTTGAATTCTACTTTTGTTGTAGGAGTTAAAATGAAACCTAGACCTACAAATTCATTATTTCTTTCTGTTTTGTAATGGAATTTTTCAAAGATGATGGCTATTGGTTTTTTTATTTTTGTTTTTGAGAGTTTTACAAATTCATTTACCGAATTAATCATGTCAATATTAAGTCCAATTTCCTCATCAACTTCTTTGATTAATGTTTCTTCAAAATCCATTGGTCGATAACCAGTTCTGTCTTTGATGTAACAGTTATGACCAGCTGCACCCATATCCCATTTTCCTGCCCCAAATCCATCAAGTTTTTTGGGATTTTTTAGTTGAAGTCCGTATTTTCCTGATTCTGCATGAAAAATCATAGACCACGTCGAATAGTGAGTTAAAACTGGTCGTGCTCCTCGAAGATGTGCATGGATTTTGGAAATTGGACCAATTATTTTACCGTTTTCATCACAGTGAATGATGTACTCAATGTCATCACGAAGGATTGATTCAGCCATAGTAAAGCCGAAAAATTTACTACAATATAAACATGATGGTTCACAATCGACTTGGCGTAAAGAATTAGGAAATCGTCAAAAAGCAATTTGAAAATTAAACATAACGATGTTATGTTCGTTTTTCTGAAAGAAAAACCAAAGATTTATATTCCGCTAGGAATTATAAATCTTTGAGTTATTTGGAGGCTCTTTATGTCAATATTATCTATATTAGCAACAATTTCGGGTAGCGTAATGGCTTTAGCTAGCCTACCGCAAATATATAAGATTCTCATGTTTGACATTTTCTCCTTAGCTCGTCGAAGAATTTCTTGATTGACTGATTTTCATTTATAAAGAGCAGACATTCTGAGATATTTTCTTGTA
>LBZW01000028.1 GCA_000993955.1 Candidatus Nomurabacteria bacterium GW2011_GWA2_40_9 | reverse complement strand
GTTCCGGCAACAAGCTGCTGACCGAAAAGATTTTATTGCCCGACCCCAATAAAAAATCGCTGGTGGCGATTAAAGACCGTCGGGTTTTGGCTGAGAAAAAGCTGGATGTTATTGTTCCCATTGTCCATGGCACTTACGGCGAAGACGGCAAGCTTCAAGGTCTTTTGGAGATGGCCAATATACCATATGTTGGGTCCGGGGTTTTAGGCTCGGCCGTAGCCATGGACAAGATAGTCGCCAAGCAGATTTTTGAATCAATTGGACTGTTGATATCTAAATACCATTACTTTGTCAAAAAAGACTGGACAGAGAACCAGGAAGAAGTAATTAAACGAGTCGAAGAAAAATTAAGTTACCCTCTGTTCGTGAAACCGGCCAATTTAGGCTCCTCGGTCGGTGTTAATAAAGCTGGCAATCGGGTTGAGTTAAAAAAAGCCATCAGCCTCGCCATTAAATACGACAGGAGGATAATTGTGGAAGAGGCCGTTAAAGAGGCCAAGGAAATTGAATGTTCGGTTTTAGGCAATGACCGGCCCGAGGCTTCAGTTCCCGGCAGGGTCGTGCCAGCCGATGAGTTTTACACCTACAATGACAAATATGTGGACGGCAAGACTCAATTTGAAATACCAGCTAAATTACCCAAGGAAGTTATTAGGAAAATACGGGAATTGGCAATCAAGGTTTTCAAGGTTCTTGATCTGGCGGGGATGGCCAGAGTTGATTTTCTGTTGGACAGGAAAAACAAGATTTACGTTAACGAAGCCAATACCATACCCGGCTTTACCAAAATTGGCATGTATCCCAAGCTTTGGCAAGCCACTGGCTTGCCGTATGAAAAGCTTTTGGAAAGACTGATTGATTTAGCCTTTGAAAGGCACAGGCTGAAAAACCAACTGCAAACCTCCTACAAACCAACCACTGATTGGTACAAACATGAGTAAAAAGTTTTTGTGGTCTTCCTATGACAAAGGCAGGACCTTTAGGACAATTAGGCACCGGAGCAAGAGAACGCATGAATACGATTTTGAAACAGCCGTTCAGTTAAGAAAGAAGGTTTTCTTGATTATTTTAGTTTTAATTTTGTTTTATTTAAGCTATTTGTTCTTTTATTCCAAATACTTCAGAATAACTTTTCTAAATATCTCAGGCCAGTCGGAAACACCAACTGAAGAGATCGAAAGCTTGATTTGGCAGACCCTGGAAAGGCATTCTTTGAGCATTTTTCCTGGCGATAACTATTTTTTGATTAACATTAAACGGATTCAGAAGAAATTCGATGAGCAGGGTTTACTGGTTGAGATTGAAGTAAAAAAAGACTTTCCGCATACTTTAAATATTAACTTAAAGGATAGGCTCGGGCAGATTGTTTGGATATCAAATGAGCAGTTTTACGTGGTTAATTTAGCGGGGGTAGCTGAAAAACAGCTGCCAATTAAAGAATTGGTTAATGTTAAATATCCAGTGATCTACGATTTATCAAATACCACCTTTGATTTAAATGATAAGTTGGTTAATGAGCAGCTGATTGATTTGATTTTGAAAGTTTATACCACCTTTGGCTCATACGAATTGCCGGTGATAGAGTTGGATCATTTTAAGGTCGACGGCCCTGAAGCCAATTACGTTAAGATAGTTACCAAGCAGGGTTTTGAAATTCACGTCAATTATCTTTTAAGTTTTGAAAGTCAAATGAATAAGCTAAGAAAATCTTTAGTGGCAGGGAAGATTGATTTAAACAAAATAAATTATATCAACTTAAGGATTGAAAATCAGGTTATTTATAAATAATGGCTAAAAGTTGTATTATAGCTTCGTATAAGATATATTGTGCGAACCATAGGCTTTTTCAAAATAGCTTAAAATACCTCTCCTCCCTACCGTTAAAGCCTAAAATGATGTAAAATATCAATATGGGGAAAAAGATTTTATTATTACTTATCAGCATTATTATAATTTTTGTCATGATTCAAAACAATGTCAGCGTCTGGTATTATATTTTAGCCATAATTGTAATAATGACCGGCTGGAACCTCGTAGACGATTAATCTTGGAAAGGCTTTTTGATACAAAAAATAGGGTGGCTTTCCCCTATTTTTTTCTTTTTGAATATTTTAGTGTCGCAAAATATATTAAGGCAGGTATTTTAAGGGGTCAACCGGAATGCCATTAAGCCTGATTTCAAAGTGTAAATGGGAAGCAGTGGTTAATCTGCCAGAACCCGGAGTGCCTGGATTTCCTCCTGAAAGGGCTATGACTTCACCTTGGACCACGAAATCGTCTTCATTAACGTACGGCTTGCTAATATGTCCGTAAACAGTAGAAAGCCCCCCGGTATGGACAATTAAAATATATCCATAGCTGGAATTGCCGTCGAATTTGACCCTGGCCACGTAGCCTGACCTGGCTGCTCTAACGGGCGTACCCTGGGGCGTGCTGCCAATATCAACAGCCGGATGCTCAAAGATATACCTGAAGGGATAATCAGGGTCATGAAAATAGGCGGTGATTTTTCTTGAGGCCACCGGCCAGATAAAGCCATCGTCGTTGGGTAAAACTCCTTCATTTTCCAACAACCTCCTTCTGGCCTGGACTTCCAGGTTTTGAATATCGGCATTAATTTGGGCTTGTTCAGCCTTGACTTCCTCTAACAGCTTTTGGAAACTGGCTTCCTGGCCTTGAGTTTGGATAAGTAAAGTATCTTTTGCCCTTTTATCAATCCCCAATCTTTCACCGTTGGATTCCAGCTTATCTTTCAAGCTGTCCAATTGTTCCCGTCTTTTTTCTAAATTATCCTTTTTGGTATCCAGTTGCTGTTTTAATTCAGACAGAACAGACAAATCTTCGTTTAGGCTTTGTTCCAAGACCTGCAATTCATTTACTTCCTTAAAGAAACTGCCCAAGCTGCCTTTTAAGACCAAAATTTCCAGATAGCTTTTTTTTCTGTCCATTCTGTCGATAGTGGTGATAACATCGGCCATTTTAAGCTTTTGGTTGGCCATTTCCTGCTGCTTATGGTCAATTTCCAATTGAATGTTCTCTATTTCCAGATTAGTCTTTTCAACCTGCAACTGGGTGGTTTGGATTTCTAGGACTATCTTGGCAATACTGTCATTCAGAATAGCTGTTTGGTTCCTTAAGTTGGTAATTTCTTGACTCTTGGCCTTAATGCTGTTTTCATAGGCCTGCCTTTGCTTGGTAATTTCATCCAGTTGGTCTTGGTAATTCTGAATTTCATCTTTCAGCCTTTGGATTTCCGGATCAAGCTGCTCAATCAGGTCAGCTCCTTGGCCGTCTTGAGCCTTAAGGTTCAGAGGCATCAAAAAATTGGCCAGAATGATTAAGGCCAAGATTAAAATATTCAAATTGTCTCTTTTTATTTTCATTTCTGTTTTATTATATCACGGATATGGCCTTCTGGATTCTTTTTAGACTCTCTGTCTTGCCCAGGACTTCCATAATTTCTTCAGGTGAAGGGGATTTGGCCAGGCCGGAAACAGCCACCCTGGCTGGCCAAAATACATCCCCGTTGGCTAAATTATTACCTTTAACCATCTGTTCCAAAATTTTGTGCAAATGTTTTACCTTCCACTTCCCTTCTCTTAGCTTATTTAGATTTTCCAAGATTAATTTTAAGCTTTTCAAAGTAGTTTCTTTGTCTGATTTTTTAAAAACAAGCAGTTCCTGCTTGTAGTTCGGCAAGTTAAAGAAGTATTGGCTTCTTTCGCAGATCTCTTCCAGGTAGTTAATCCTTTCTTTTTCCACTTTGACTATCTTTTGTAAAGTAGCTTCATCGGCCCGAGGCAGGAACCTTTTAGCCAAAATCGCTAATTCCTTGTTTGATTTCTTTTTCAGATATTCACAGTTAAACCAATTTAATTTCTCAACATCAAAAATGGCTCCGGCTTTTTGAACCCTTTTCAAATCAAATTCTTTTACCAGTTGTTTTAAGCCAAACAGCTCCCTGTCATCCTTGGGGTGCCAGCCCAGTAGAGCCACGTAGTTAATAATTGCTTCCGGCAGATAGCCCTTGTTCAAATAATCCTCTGTGGCCACGTCCCCCTGTCTTTTGGATAGTTTTGACCTGTCTTTGTTCAAAAGAAGTGGCAAATGGGCAAAGACCGGCAAGTTCCAGCCAAAGCCTTGGTACAGCAGAATATGCTTGGGCGTGGAAGGCAGCCACTCCTCTCCCCTGATGACATGGGTAATGCCCATTAGATGATCGTCAACCACATTGGCTAAATGGTAAGTTGGAAAGCCGTCAGATTTGATTAAAACCTGATCATCAATTTCATTGACTGATATTTTAATCTCGCCCCTGATTGAATCATTAAAAACCACTTCCCCGCTTGTTGGCACTTTTAACCGGATGACAAATTTACCAATTGGTTTTTGGGTATTTTCCCGGCACAAACCGTCATACTTGGGAGGCAGTTTTTTAGCCTCCTGCTCTTTTCTTAATTGCTCCAGCCTTTCGGCTGAACAGGTGCAAAAATAGGCCTTATTGCTGGAAACCAGCTTTTGGGCATATTCTCGGTATATTTTAGCCCTTTTTGACTGAAAATATGGCCCATTTTGGCCTTTTTCCGTCATCTTGAAGGTTTTATCCGCAAAAGGGCCTTCATCCCAATTTAAGCCAATTTTTTGAAGAGTGGAAATTAAGGCTTCAACCGCTCCTTTGACCTCTCTGGTCTGGTCCGTATCTTCTATCCTCAAAACAAAAGAACCGCCGTTTTGTTTGGCAAACAGGTAGTTATATAAAGCGGTTCTGAAGCCGCCGATATGGAGGTAACCGGTGGGGCTGGGAGCGAATCTTGTTTTGACTCTACTCATGGAGTTATTGTACTGGTTTTTTGCTTATGAATAAAGGGCGCTATGCGTCCCTAAAAGAACGAAAATACATTGATCTTCATCAAGGTATCTGTAGACCGCCCTTAGGTCACTGCTTAGGTTAATGCTTCTGTAATTTAAGTATCTGCCTTTTAAGGGGTGGTTGTTTAAGCTCGGGTCGTGGTGATTGATTAAAAAGGTTTTCAACCGCTCTTTAGCCTGTTTTTGGTTTTTGGCGGGTAACTTGTCAAATTGTTTGATAAAGTTTTTATGCAGTTTTATGGTCATAGCATTTGATCAAGCCCTTTTGCCGTAGAAATAGCTTTAGTCATATTCTTGCCGCTTTTAATATCCTTTTCAATCGGGCCCAATATTTTTTCCAATTCAGGGGACATCTGCCAGGCGGCCGTAAAAGTGGCTTTCTCTTCCCTGACAAACTGCCTTAGGTAAGCATTGACCAAAGTGCTCAAAGGGATGCCCAGATTTTTTGAGAGGCTTTGAGCCTGGTTTTTAATATCCTGGTCGATTTTGACGCTGATGAGGGTTTTCATATGTTTTTATCTAAATATAACTGAAGTATATACGATAGTTATTTGGCTGTCAAGAAGAGGCATCAAATTGACAGAATTATGCGGCAAAGCTAAGATATGGCTGAAATGTTATTTACAAAGGAGGAAGAAATGAAAAGAAGGAAATATTTGCTGGCTATTTTGGCTGCGGCCGTAATTTGCGGGGCAATTTGGCACGGTATTCTTTGGTTGCTAAACGCCAAGACTGGCTGGCATATCGGCCTGGCGGTGATAGGCTTTCCCACCTTCTTTCTGTCGATGAGCTTGCTTGCCAGGCCTGATACCCGATTGGAATCTGACGGGAGGGCGGAAAATGGCTGACGTTTTCGGCATTTTAACCTTGGTTTTCTCCATAATCTTGGTTGCCATTGCGCTGCCTGGCCAGATAAGGAAGAACATCAGAGAGAAAAAATCAGGAATGACTTTTTGGATGATCGCAATACCGCTTGGCATGTTTTCAATGAGGGCTAGCTACG
>LBZW01000027.1 GCA_000993955.1 Candidatus Nomurabacteria bacterium GW2011_GWA2_40_9 | reverse complement strand
CCTCAAACTTAATTTATCTGCACCACCTGCAACTTTCTGACCTGCTGTATAACCTGTTAGCAATCCCAATACAACCTTAGTATTGGAATCTGCAGTTAAGTTAACTACTAAGTCAGTTGCCTGTAGTGTTTCTACAGTATCTTCAGTTGTACCGCCCTCTCGAGTGTTATCCGGTGTCTTAAATGAAACAACCGTACCAACATTTACACCAGAACCACTGTCTCTTATTGAAGCATTTTCTATTCCAATCTCCATGCCATAAAAGGTGGTTATATTCACAGTTACGTTGTCGGTAGTACCAAGAGCCCCACTTGCATCAAGATCAACCTGGACATTAAAGTCATTAGCACTAGCATCAGCATCAGTTCCAAGATAAACCTTGTAATCTGCTCCGCCTATCTTTAATGTTGCTAATGGTGAGGAGTTGGTATATGTCTGCTCAATTGTCTTACCATCTCCTAAGTTCTTAAATTTCACCACAGGGCTATCTGCACTAAGCTTGTCTGCACCCGTATACTGTAGTACATAAGTTTTCCTCTCTCCCCTACTTTCAGCAATATCAGTTACAACAAGGTAGTCATCTTTGGTTATGTTCCTAACCTCAGTATTAATCAAAGCCTTGTCTTTTTCTCCAAATTCCAAATTGCTAGCAGCAACAGCTTCTATTAATGGAACTTTTACGTCATTACCATCTCCATCTTTGAATTTTAAGTTGTATCTCTTATTGCCGCTTGTTTCTATTTCAATAGTTTCTAATGGCTCCTCACTAAGACCCTTATACTCGACATCCCAGTTATTGGTAAACAATACTTCTGGTTCTGTCAAATCAGGGTTCTCGCTTAACTTTCCTCCAGCAGGCACATAAAAATCATCATCTGCCGTCATATTAATGTGAATTCTATTCACCTTAAATGTAGCGTTATCATTGGTTCCCTCAA
This sequence comes from Candidatus Nomurabacteria bacterium GW2011_GWA2_40_9, assembly GCA_000993955.1. Taxonomy (GTDB): domain Bacteria; phylum Patescibacteriota; class Minisyncoccia; order Phycocordibacterales; family UBA9973; genus UBA9973. The sequence goes on along the minus strand of LBZW01000027.1, from coordinate 4,974 downwards.
TAACAACAAAAGCATCGTCTATGGTATCATCACCAATCTTAAGAGAGTTAGATGGACCTGCATCTCTTACGTCAGTATCCTTAAGCTCTACCTTTTGCGCTCCTAAGAAGAAAGTTACGCTATGGACACCGCCAGCATAGTCTTGGTATAATATTTCCGAAACTCCTACTGTAGTTCCATCAGAAAGCTTGTCACTCTCTCCTTCCAGCAAATCTCTAGTGCCCTGTCCATTTACAGTTATCTTAGCACTGTTTGAGTCAACATAGTCAACAGTAACTTCGTAATCTTTGTCATCAATTGAATAGGTCTTAGTATTGCTCTCAAGCAGAGTATCCTTTGTTGCTCCGCCCATCAAGACTAACTTGATATTAGCACCTGCATTTGTTGTTGTAGATACCTTTCGTGCTTGTACAATTGTATAAGACTTTCCAAACATTGTCAACTCTGTATTCTCAAAATCTGTAAGGTAAGTTCCAGTTGATGTTTGTGTACCTGCACTATCATCTACATCTGACTCCAAAGCTGTTGTAAACTCTAACAAATATCGTCCTATCTCATTTCCTGACTTAAAGTATAGGAAGTCTGCTGTAACATCCTGATCATCTTCTGCATAAATCACATATCCAGATTTAACAGTTGCACCAGGACCTAACAAATATAGATATTGGTTGTAAGGTGCATCTCCTTTTCCATTTGAAACTATTCCAGATGCCAAAGCATTTAACTCGCTATCATCAATAAAGGTGGTTATATTCCTCAATGTCTCTCTATTTTCGAGAGTGGTAGTTACTGTGTGATCTTCGCTCATTTCCAAAATCTTAGTGCTTGTTCCTACCTTCCAGGCATCCCCCTCAACTGAAACTGAACTGCTTCCTGCTTCAGCTGGCTTTGTAGCAGCAAATTGTAAGCTTACAGCAATATCAGAAACTCCTATGACGTCCTGAGCATCAGCTTTGTCGCCTATTACCATAACTCCCGTGAATTTACCGTCTTTTATATATTGGCTTGGATAAGCAGATAAATCAGCAGCCATTGCGCCGAATATTGTTGCTCCAACCATTGTAGCTCCTATACCCAGAGCAGAAATCCTCTTTATTGTTTTTTTAAATCCCATCTGAACTAAACACCTCCGTGTTTATGTTTTTATTTTATGATTAGGAAACTCTATAGAGATGAGTTTCACATCCTATATCAAACAATCAATCATATTTAAATCTTACGGTTACACCACCTCTTCCGATATATATTTTCTAGCACATATGTCCATAGTGCCTCACTATTGGCCAATAGCCAAATGTAAGCAATTATTTCTTAATAGTCTCACTATAAATACTCTCACTATATCTACTCCGCTATACATACTTAAATCTTTTTATTTTAAAAGCAGGAAAAATGCTAATGCATAAGCCTAAAACAAAATATTATAATAATACCTAACTCCAAAGCTTCTCCCCAATGCCTAATATCCCTGCCAAAAACATAGCGCTTGCATTCGCCGTATTTCTGCTTATATTTACTATAGCTCAATTTATGTCTCCAGATATTATTGGCTTTGATGGCTATTACCACATAAAAGCTGCAGGATTAGTAAAAGAAAACGGCCTTATCAGGGAATTCCCCTGGGCAAAATACACAATATTGTCAGAAAACTATGCCGACATACAATTTCTTTTCAGGCTTTTGCAGGTGCCTTTTATAGCATTTTTTGGCCTTAGCTTGGGAGCAAAAATATCTGCTGCCTTATTTGCAGCTATTGCCTTTGCGCTTTTCTACTGGTTTTTATCCAAAAGCCAAATAAAATTCCCTTTATTCTGGTCTTTGCTCTATGTATTCGCATCTGTAGAGCTAATGTACAGGTTTTTGCTCGGAAGGCAGATGCCTCTTGCAATCTCTCTGATAATATTAACTATTTATTTCCTGCAGGAAAAAAAATATATTCTGCTGAGCTTATCTTCTTTGATATTCGTCTGGCTCTACAGCGGCTTTGTAATACAGCTTTTTATCGTTTTTGCATATTTCTTAATTGAAAAAATATTTACAAAAAGATTTGACCTTAAGATTATTGCTTATCCTTTCCTGGGCGCAATTGCAGGATTAATAATTAATCCCTATTTTCCAAATAATTTGTCAATGCTTTACATACAGATATTCAAGGTCAACCTGCTCTCAAACCTGTATAATGTTGAATGGAAGCCATGGCCATTTTTAGAATTCATCAAAAATAATATTATTGCATTAATTTATTTTGCATTGTCTATCTTTGCTATGGTCAAAAATAAAAAACTGGCAAAAATGCAGGCATATTTTCTTTCATTGGCCGTTCTCTCCTTTGCGTACACCATGTTATCAAGAAGAATGCAGGAATACTTTGCGCCATTTGCTGTGCTTGCATCTGCATTCATTCTAAATGATTATTTGCAAAGCCTGGAAAAAATCGGAAAAAATAAATTATTGAAAATCTTAAAAATTGCCGGAATAATCCTCATTATTATAATTGGAAGCCTAAGTTTCGTGCTATTGAAAAAAGATTACCTAGATACTGAATTCCTGCACAACTACAATGGCTGCGCCGAATGGATGAAAGGCAATGTTCCAAAGGGCTCCCTGATTTTTACCAATGCATACGCCTTTCCTTATCTCTTTTTTAAAAACTCCGATTTGGCTTATACTCATGGTATTGACCTTACTTATTCATACCTTTATGATAGGGAAAAATTTGAAAGGTATATACAAATATTGCAGGGCAATTTAAAAGGCAAAACAGATTTTATTGTTAAAGATTACGCTCCCGATTATGTCTTCTCCGGCAAATTGAAGCAGGATGTGCAGCTTTTCAAGTATATTGTAGCCCATAAAGAAGATTATAATGCAGCATATGAAGATGAATGGTGCGCCGTGTTAAAGGTTAAGAAGTAGCGGAAGGCTGCCAGCTTAATCATTACCCCTCAATCTTTTTCTTAAATTTTCTTCACCTGCCAGTGCCAAAGATTTCTGCATCATCCGCTCAGCCTCTTTTTTATTTCCCAGATAAGCATATATTACCGCCAGATTCTTGTAATAACTGCCCTCATAAGGGTTTATTTCTATTGCCTGTTTAATCTGCGCAATTGCATCATCAAATCTTGCCATCTGCCCATAAATAACGCCTAAGTCATTATATGCCTTTGATAGTTTAGGCTCTGCTTCAATTGCAGTATTAAGATAAAAAATAGAGCTGTTAAAATCCCCCGCATAGCTATAAATCAAGCCCAGATTGTTAAGCGCTAAATAGAAATTAGGATTTAGCTCCAATGCTTTCTTGTAGTAATAAATTGCCTGCTGGTAATTCTTAGTGTAGGCGCTTATTGTGCCTAAATTTTCATAAGCATGGTAGTTTTTGCTGCTCAATTCAACTGCTTTAAGAGCATGCTCAAATGCCTTGCCATAATCCTCCTGCTCCCTGTAATGCAAAGCCAGCGCCTGATAAGTTCTTGTCCCAAAAGGATTCCGCTCAGCAGTCTTGCTCAGCAGGGTAAAATTATCTCTCCATTCTGAATTTCTCTGAATTGTAAGAAAAACATAAGATGATGCCAACACCAGCACAATGGCGATTATTGCAGCTTTAGAATATTTTTTGATAGAATGCTCTTGAATAACTCCATGTTTGGCAAAATTTATATTTTCTATTGATAAAATCAAAAAAGCCAAAAGCAGGCAAAATCCGTATGAAGGCAAGTACAAATACCTTTCAGCCATTATTGTGTATTGCGGCAATAAATTAGAAAATGGCATCAGCGTTACAAAAAACCACCCAATGGAAAAAAACGCAATTTTAGATTTTTTATAGGACCTAATAAAAAAGAAAAGCAAAAAGGATAGCGCAGCCAAGCTAATCAAAAGCGCAAAGCTGAAAATTGAAGCCTCAAACTTGACATACCTTTCCGTTACAAGCCCTGCTGGAAAAAACAAAATCAGTATGTACTGGAAAAAGATTTTTATTGTAGTAAGCAAAGTCCCAAAAAAGCTTTCATTGAAATATATGTCTGCCCTTCCTGCCTTTCCGACAACAATAAGCCTAACCAGAAGGTAAAACAAAGTTATCGCAATAAACGGCGCATGCCTCTTTAAAAGTAATTTTATATTCGCCAAGCTTATATCAAGATTAAAGGAAAATTCATATAAAATCAGCAATAGGATGAAAGTTACTGCCTCTTCCGAAGAAAATAACGCCAGAAAATAAAAAATATTTGAAAAGGCAAAATATTTTTTATTATTATTAGTATTATTTTTTGAAAAAAGCACATAAAAAAATAATGCCAGAAGCAAAAAAATAATTCCGTAAGCGTCAAATGCGCCAGTCATGTTTGTTATTCTTTCCGTATGCACAGGATGCGCCGCAAAGAAAAGCGCTGCAATGAATGGCAATGAGCTTTTTTCAGTTATTTTTAGGGTTATAAAATAAATCAATAGCGTAACAGCCAAATGCACTAAAATGCTGTTAAGGTGGTAGCCGAAAGCATCAAGGCCCCACATCTTATAAGCCAAAGCATAAAAAATTCCCCGGATAGGCCGGTATAAATTGCCAGTGGAAGGCTCTGTAAAAAAGCTAGGAATATTGCCCAGCTCCCTTATGTGTATATTGTCAGTAATAAAATAAACGTCGTCCCACGCAAACTCATTTTTGAATATGTTGGAATAGCTTATAAAAACAACTGCCGCCAGGATAAAAACTGCTGCTAAATTCCTGCTGATGTTCATAATTGCCTTGAAATAAAATCTAATATTTAAGTTTGTATGCTAAGATATAGTAAATTGCAGTAATTATGTAGCTATAAATAGGCAATTTACTATGTCAAAAACCGACAGACTATTTTGACTCGGTTTTTGAGCATCCTGGGGGCTGTCTAAAAAGGTTTAAATTTTTAGAATTATTTTTAAAAAATAATACAATCAGTTCAGCATTTGCGTTTTCTGATTAAGGAAAATTTGAATTTT
>LBZW01000026.1 GCA_000993955.1 Candidatus Nomurabacteria bacterium GW2011_GWA2_40_9 | reverse complement strand
CCCGGCATCTGTTCAAACTCAAGCGAGAACCCCTGAAGTTTAGTGTCTCTTTGAATGTCTTTCAAGGGCAAATGCAGATACCTCATGGAACCATATTTTGAAACAGCTTGTTCAGGAGCAAAGACAGCAACCACAGCTGCCCATGATGCATCAAATTTTCCCTTTCCGATTGTGAAGTTATCGTGCAACGAATACCGCGAGTGTGGGATTCCAGAATTTGCAAAAGGGTTTATTCCCGCATCATTCGACGTCCATCCTAATCGGCTTAAATATGGGCTTGGCATAATTGCTGAAGAATATCTAAAACTCGCAGATTCTATTCTTGGCAGTTCAGCGACCATTTCACTCAAAGTAACATAGTTTAATTTAAAAATATATCCCAAACTGTTGAATTAGGCGCAGTAACATACCCCTTATTTTTTCTTCTGCTTCCCCTTCAAGTGCTTGAAGAATTCAATCTGCTGCAGCCTTTTCACAGCTTCTTTTTTTGTATTATAAGTTCCAAACTTCCTTCCTGTTTCCTCTGACAGGACAACATATTTTCCTTTTATTTTTCTTATCATAGTTTTACTCTTGAACTTCAAATATTTAAATTTTTTCAAACGCTATTTGCACTTAAGATTGATTTTCAATACCCCTGAATGCGTCGTTCAAAAGTTTTATAAACAAAAGCATACCTTTCGAAAGATGGGGGTCATGAGTGGAACAACAAAATCAGATTGGCAAGTACGGAGTTCTAAATAAAGTAAATTCTCCCAAAGACTTGAAAAAACTGGCCAGGGAAGAGCTGAAAATTCTTGCGCAGGATATCAGGGACAAAATTATAGAAGTAGTTTCAAAGAACGGGGGCCATTTGGGCAGCCCGCTGGGCGCTGTTGAATTGTCTATAGCGGCCCATTATGTTTTTGACGCTCCGACTGACAAGATTATATTTGATACAGGCCACCAATGCTACCCGCACAAGCTAATAACCGGAAGAAAAGATAATTTTCAGACTTTAAGGCAGTACAAAGGAGTCTGCGGTTTCTGTAATATCCAAGAATCAGAATATGACGTATTTGGAGCCGGGCATGCCGCAACCGCAATTTCAGCGGCTCTCGGAATTGCAAAAGCAAGGGATTACAAAAATGAGAATCACAAAGTTGTCGCTATAGTGGGTGATGGCTCCTTGACTGCAGGGATTGCCTTTGAAGGACTGAATAATCTTGGGGCAGGCAAGACCAGCATGCTGATAATTCTTAACGACAACAAGATGTCAATTTCTCCGAATGTTGGCGCGATTTCAAATTATCTGAATCAAATTGTGCTTAAGCCCGGTTATTTCAAGCTGAGAAAAACAACAAAAGGTTTTCTGCAAAGGATTCCCGGCGTCGGAGAAGGAAGTCTTGAAAAAGTATTCAGGGCGCAGGAAAGGCTGAGAAACATAACCTCAGAGGGAATTTTCTTTGAGAGCCTTGGATTTCAATACTTCGGCCCAATTGATGGCCACAACATAGATGAGCTGATAATGGCCCTTCAAAACATAAAAGACCTGAAAGGGCCTGTTCTTCTCCACGTTAAGACTGAAAAAGGCAAGGGTTACCAATTCGCGGAAAAAGACATGGAAAAGTTTCACGGCATGTCAAAATTTGACCCAATAAACGGCCAGAAATATGTCACAACAACTAACATAAGCTGGACTGATGCCTTTGCAAATGCTTTGATAAGAATTGCGGAAGAAAATAAAAAAATAATCGCCGTAACTGCCGCAATGAAATCAGGAACCGGCCTAAATAAATTCTGGGAGCATTTTCCAGAAAGAACGATTGACGTTGGCATTGCTGAGCAGCACGGAGTTACTTTTGCTGCCGGATTGGCAATCTCGGGCATGAGGCCCGTCTGCGCAATTTACTCAACTTTTTTGCAGAGGGCTTATGACCAGATTATACATGATGTATGCATCCAAAACCTTCCGGTTATATTTGCACTGGACAGGGCAGGGCTGGTGGGGGACGACGGCCCAACGCACAACGGCCCTTTTGACATCGCTTACCTTAGGGCAGTTCCCAACATGACAATAATGGTGCCGAAGGACGAAAATGAGCTGCAGCACATGCTTTACACTGCCACTTTCATCAGCGGGCCTTCAAGTTTAAGATTTCCGCGTGGAGCCGGAATCGGAATTTTGCTCGATTCAGAATTCAGGAAACTTGAAATTGGCAAAGCGGAAGTTTTGAAAGAAGGAAATAATTTATTGATTTTAGGCGTTGGACCTATTTTGTACGATGCAGTTCATGCTGCTGAAGAATTAAACGTTAGTGCTACAATCATAAACGCAAGATTTGTCAAGCCGATTGATAATAAATTAATATTGAATTATTCTAAAAATTTCAAAAATATAATTACGCTTGAGGAAGGCACAATAAATGGTGGCTTTGGCTCTGCGGTTTTGGAATTATTGCAGGACAATGGAATAAAAGCGAACGTCAAAAGGATAGGCATTCCCGATGAATTCATTGAGCACGGCAAGCAGGACATACAGAAAAAAATTACCGGAATTGATAAAGAAGGCATTAAGCTGGCAATCAATGAAATTTTAAGCAGGAAATAAAAATAATTCTGGCAATCTAAATATTTAGAATAGGATTAAATAAAATAATTTAAAAAAAATAAATCAAATAAACTCAATAAAATGGCTCAAATCAATATTCAAAGAAGAAAATCCCGCAAGGTCAAAGTTGGAAAGTTATTCATCGGAGGGGATGCGTCTATTCCAATCCAATCAATGACAACAACTGACACAACAGATGTTAAAAAAACTTTGGAGCAAATCCATGGATTGGAAGAAGTTGGCTGCGACATAATAAGAGTTTCTGCACCTACAATGGATGCGGCAAAAGCGTTAAAAGAAATAAGAGAAAATATTTCCATCCCGCTGGTCGTTGACATTCATTTTGATTACAGGATTGCTTTGGAAGCGGTCAAATACGTTGATAAAGTCCGGATTAATCCCGGAAATATCGGAAATATTGACAAAGTCCAACAGGTTGTAAAAGCATGCAAAGATTACAATGTTCCTATCAGAATTGGTGTCAATCTCGGCTCTTTGGAGAAGGACTTATATGAAAAATATGGCTACGCTTCTGGGGCGATGGTTGAAAGCGCGATGCGCCACGTGAAAATTCTTGAGGATTTGGATTTCTACAACACAATAGTTTCTTTGAAAGCGTCTGATGTTCCCAGAATGGTGCAGGCTTACAGATTATTTGCGCAGAAAACAGATTATCCTATTCATCTTGGCGTTACAGAAGCGGGCTCCAAACTGCCTGGAGCAATAAAATCCGCAATGGGCATGGGAATGCTGCTTTCGGAAGGAATCGGAGACACAATAAGAGTTTCATTGTCAGAAGACCCGAAAGAAGAAGTCAAAGCGGGAAAATTAATTTTGCGCTCTTTGGGGCTGAGAAATGACGGCGTTCAGGTTACATCCTGCCCGACGTGCGCAAGAACACAAATTGATGTCATTAAACTGGTTGAAGAGATTGAAAATGAAACCGACAAAATAAAAAAGCCGATTCACGTTGCAATAATGGGCTGCGCGGTCAACGGCCCCGGCGAATCAAAAAAAGCGGACTTGGGAATTGTCGGCGCCCCGGGAAATCATTTGCTGTACAAAAATGGCCAGATTGTAAGAAGAATTAATGATTCTGAGATAAAAGAAGTTTTGCTGAAGGAGATAAATGAGATAGCCAATAGCGGCAATTAAAATGAAACACATCTCAATCCTTGGTTCAACCGGGAGCATCGGAACCCAGACTTTAGAAATAGTTAGGCAGTTTCCGAATGAATTCAAAGTTGTTGGCTTAAGTACAAACAAAAATTCTGATTTATTGCTGAAGCAGATAAAAGAGTTCAGGCCAAAAGCTGTTGCAGTGATGGACGGCTCTAAAGTTGGAGAGCTAAAAAATTTTTCTTCCTGCCAGGTTTATTCTGGAATGGAAGGATTGAAAAAAATTGCAGCTTTGGATGAGGCAGACACAGTAATTAATTCTTTAGTAGGTTCTGTCGGAATCGAGCCGACTTACCATGCTATAAAAAATAAAAAAAACATTGCACTGGCAAATAAGGAAACTTTGGTTGCAGCGGGCTCCATAATTATGGATGAAGTAAAAAAAAATGGTGTTAAGCTGATGCCTATTGACTCGGAACATTCTGCAATTTTTCAGTGCCTGAACGGGGAAAACATAAACGAAGTGGAAAAAATTACACTGACATGCTCCGGAGGACCATTTAAGAATTACACAAAGGAACAGCTCGAAAAAGCCACATTGCAGGATGCCCTAAAACACCCGACGTGGAGCATGGGCTCGAAAATCACAATAGATTCCGCAACTTTGATGAACAAAGGTTTTGAGGTGATTGAAGCCCATTGGCTTTATGGAATTGATTATGAAAAAATAAAAGTTGTAATACATCCGCAAAGCATAGTCCATTCTTTGGTTGAATTCCATGACAACTCAGTTATTGCGCAATTGGGGCTGCCGGACATGAAAATTCCCATTCAATACGCTTTGTCTTATCCAAAAAGATTCCCAGGCGATTCCAAATCATTGAATCTTGCCGAAATAAAAAATCTTGAATTCCGTGAACCGGATTTTGAAATGTTCCCTTGCTTAAACTATGCGTACGAGGCGGGAAAAATTAATGGAACTATGCCAGCTGTCATGAATGCAGCAAATGAAACTGCGGTTTACGCATTTTTAGAAAATAAAATAAAATTTTTGGATATTACAAAGTTAATTAAAAAAATGATGGATGGGCATAAATTAATTAAAAATCCGGATTTGAATGAAATATTGGAAGTTGATAAAAAAACTAAAGAAGAAACAAAAAGAATTGTTGAAGAAGAGCTTATTTTAAACTAAATAAAATAATAAAAATGAATTTTGCAATTATCGTAGCAGCCGGAAAGGGAAAAAGGATGAAATCCGGGGAAAATAAGGTTTTTCTTGATTTGTTAAATAAGCCGATGTTATACTATTCATTAAAAGTTTTTCAGGATTGCTCTGAAATAAATGAAATAATAATCGTAGCCCAAAAAAACGATTTTAGGAAAATAAATGAAATAAAAAATAAATACAGCTTTGCAAAAATAAAAAACATTGTTGAAGGCGGAAAAGAAAGGCAGGATTCGGTTTACAACGGATTAATGTCTATAAAGAATGCAAAAAATGATGATATTATTGTAGTTCATAACGGCAGCAATCCCTTAATAAGGGAAAATGAAATCATAAGCTGCATAAGCTCAGCAAAAAAATATGGCGCAGCAGTTTGCTGTTTTCCGTTAAAAGATACAATTAAAAAAATTAATAATGACTTTGTTGAAAAAACAATAGACAGAACAGGTGTTTATCAAATGCAGACTCCGCAGGCGATAAAATATGGATTATTTATCGAGGGATATAACAATGTTAAGAAAAGGAAATTAAAAATAACCGATGACGTTGCAGTTGTTGAATCCTTAAATAAAAAAGTAAATATTGTTGAATGCTCTTACGAAAATGTTAAAATAACCACCCGAGATGATTTAAAAATAGCGGAAGGGATATTAATGAAAAGAAATAATATAAATTCAAATTTCAGAGTTGGATTTGGGCAGGACAGCCATGCATTTTCAAAAGATAAATCTAAAAAATTAATCTTGGGCGGATATATAATCCCAAATGAAACTGGATTGGAAGCTGATTCTGACGGTGATTTAATTCTGCATGCTTTGTTTAACGCAATAAGCTCCGCAATCGGAGAAAGAGGGCTGGGATATTATTCGAATCCAATGTGCAAAAATGGAATAACTGACAGCAGGGAGTACTTAAAAGTCATATTAAAAAAATTAAAGGATAGGAATATGAAACTAAACAATTTGAGCATTTCAATCGAAGCGTCTAAGCCCAGACTGGAAAAACACACAGGCAAAATCATTGAATCATTATCCAAAATATTAAGCTTAAATAAAGAAAACATCGGAATTACTTACACTTCCGGCGACAATTTAACTTCTTTCGG
>LBZW01000025.1 GCA_000993955.1 Candidatus Nomurabacteria bacterium GW2011_GWA2_40_9 | reverse complement strand
GAATTTTACAATCCTTTCTCTTTGAAATACATAGCAAATAAGATAGGCGCATTCTTTTCAAAAAACACAGTATACACGCGGTATGATAATTATTTTAAAATAAAATCCTACCTGCCAAAAAACCTTAAAATAATCTCAATCAAAGGCATCAGGATTTTTACACCCGTAAGCGCAGTTTATAAAATTCCGTTGTTGTCTGAGCTTTTTGCTTTCTCAGAAAAAGCATTTCCAGATACGCTCCTCAAATTCCTTGGAGGCTATTTTATCCTGGTTTTAAAAAATGAAAATAAATAAAAAATATATGCTGTCCCTTGTGGTGCTAGTTGCATTAATCATACTTGCAGCCTTTTTCTTTCAAAAATATCTGCCGGAATTTAAAAAAATATCAGAAGTTTCTGTAAAATATGTCTTTATCCTGGCTTTTTTCACATTGTTGACAATATTCCTGAATGCCCTTAGAATTAAAATGCTTGCTGGCTTCTATAATATCAAGCTTAAAAAAAGGGAATGGTTTGGCTTGTCCGCAGTTACAACAATGGCCAACTACCTGGTTCCTTTTAAGGGGGGAACGTCTGTAAAAGCCATATACTTAAAAAAAATCCATAATTTTCCATATACCTCGTTTGCAACAACAATAGGCGCAGTATACATAGTGAGTTTTTTTGTGTACGCAGTGGCAGGCATCGTGCTCACTTTGATGATATCTGCGTATTACAACAAATTCAATATGGCTGTTTTTATCCTGCTCTTGGTTGTCTTTGTTTCAACCGCTTCTGTAATGCTTTTCTCGCCTAAACTCAAAGAAAGAAAAAATAAGATGCTCAACAGGCTTGTGACAGTAGCCAATGAATGGAGGAGTATGAGAAAAAATCGCAAATTTATCTCTAAAATGGTTATACTGGAAACATCAGCCTGGCTGGTGATGTCTGGCAGGCTTTATTATGCATTCCAGGCCTTAAACTATGACATTAGTTTTCTTTTCTGCTTGTTTATAGCAATACTATCCTTGCTATCAGCAATAGTCGGTATAACGCCAGCCAACCTGGGAATAAGAGAAGCAGTAATAGCATTTTCTTCTAAATTATTAGGCGCCAGTTTGGTGATGGGAGCTTATGCAGCTGCGCTGGACAGGGCTATTGCAATGATATTTGTTTTTGTGCTGGGCTCAATATTCAGTTATGTGCTGGCCAAGCATAAATAATCATTTCTTACTCATATCAGCCAGGAACCCGAATATAGCTATCTGGATGCCCATAATAAGCAATAAAAACATCAAGGTAATCAGCCCGGGATGGCCCCTTATGCCGCTTGTAAAATGAAGATAAACAAACCACAATCCTATCAAAGCCCCGATAGAAAAGAAGAATCCTCCAATTGCCCCGAAAAACTTTAAGGGCTCATAATCCCTGTAGATCCTGAATATGTTGATCCATGCGTTTGCGGCATATCTAAAAGGATTGGATATCAGCCTGCTTTTTCCGCTTTTCCTGCTTGCAAAATAAACAGGAACCTCCTTTATTTTGAATTTTTTTCTTGCAGCCCTGATTATCTGCTCCTGGGTGTATGTATAATTTGATATGATATTTATTTTTTTAGCTACCTCTTTTGTAAATGCCCTGAATCCGGTTTGAGCGTCTGTTATCTTAACTTTGGTTATCTGCGAAATTACCTTTGAAAATGCTATATTCCCCAGCCTCTTTATTAAGGGCATGCTCTCAATCTTCCCTTTAAATCTGGAGCCAAGCACAAGCTCATTCCCTTTTTCAATCTCCCTTATCAATAATGGAATTTCCCTGGCTAGATACTGCCCGTCAGCATCTATATGGACTATAACATCTGCATTAAGCTCCAGGCATTTTTGCATCTCAGTTTTAAAAGTTTCTGCCAAGCCGTACTTTTTAGGGTGCTTGTAAACAACTGCGCCGCTTTTTTTTGAAATCTCCGCTGTTTTATCCTTGCTCCCGTCATCAACAACCAGTATTCTGTAGCTATACTTTGTTTTTTTCATAACCTCTTTTATATTGCTGATTACCTTGCCTATTGTTCTCTCTTCGTTATAAGCAGGTATTGTTATTACAACCCTCATTTTATTCGCTTAATCCTCCGCTATGCGAAAACATCATCACCTTTTCAACTCCTGCTATGTTTTTTATATCCTTAAGCAGCTCCTCGCTTTCTTCTTTTCTTAGCTTTACCTCAATTGTGATCTCTTTCCCTGATTCAGTTATGGTTGTGTTCCTTATATAATGCCTTGAGCAGTATTTCTTTATAGCTGTTATAACCTTATTCTCATCAATTTTGGAACCCCTCAAAACTATAAGGTAAGGTGGGTTTAAAACCATGTTTCTGGAAAGCAGTATAAGCACGCCCCCTATTGCCAACGAACCTATAAGAGACAGTTTATAGAATGCAATCCCGTTTATTATCCCTATTGAAATGCTCCAAAATAAAAATACTATATCTTTTGGGTCCTTGACTGCTGTTCTGAACCTTACAATTGATAAGGCGCCGACCATGCCCAGTGAAAGGGCCAGATTTCCGCTTATAGCCATCATTATAATAGCCACAATCATTGAAGTAGCGACTAAAGAGATATTGAAGCTTTTTGAGTAAAGCACTCCTGCGTATGTCTTTTTGTAGATGTAAAATATGAACATTGCTGTTGCAAATGTTATTGCCAGGCTAAAAATTATGTCCCCGGTTGTCACATTAACGCCAAGGCCTACATTATCCGGCGATATTATATTTGTAATGTCTTTAAAGTTTAAAACTGCCATTTTCTTTCCTCCATTCTTATTGTGCTAATCTGCTTATGCAATACTTGCTTATAGCGCATCTTTCAAATCTTTGTATCTGCAATAGCTTTTTTATCCAGTCTGGGATAAACTGGTTGTATTTGATCTCCATGATAAGCACTCCTTCTTTTAATAGAGGGAGCATAAATGCATCTTCATCAAAAATATCCATGTTTGTTGAATTGCTCATCAATCTTTGGTCAAATGTTATCCTGACATCATTATACTCAAAGAAAAATGCATCTCTTGTGTAGTCAATCATGACAACAGGATGGTAATAATTTATTTTGAAATTATAGTATATCTTCATTGAATTTGTTCTTTATCTCAAATTTGACATTCTTGCTGTTAAGGTCGTACAGCCTCAATCTGAATTTTTTCCTGTTGTCTGTGCCATACATCTTCTCGAAGAATGCTTTGTCATCTATATCATCAAAATACAGGCTTCTTATTAAATATCCTTTATTCCTTGCTCCGTGCGGGTCTCGCCCTATAACCTCCTGCAGAATACCGGAAAGTACCTTGTAATCATTATATGAGATATAATACTTCAGCTCCCTTCTCCCGGCTTTCATTATCCACCAGCCTCTGTATTGGCGCTAAGCACCGCAATCAGCTCATCAACGTTTTCTTCTTTTATCAGCTCAGTTATCTGGCTGTATTTCTGCTCGCTAAGCTTTAATTTGTAAATCTTGGAATTGTCATCTAAATTATAAATCTTTTCATTGCCTTCATAAATAACATTATACAAATAGGCATATGCTTCCCCAAACAATTGCTTTTTCTGGTACAGGCTTATTGCTATCCCGTTGCCTTTAAAACTATCTTCAATAACAAATGCCTTTGACAAATCCTTAACTGCAATGCCATCATTGCTGTTCTCAATCTTGTTTTTATACAAAACAGCACCTGTATCTTCGCCAATGCTGATTCCTTTGTCTCCTGCTCCTAGGAACTGATTATTTTTTATCAGGACTTTAGAGCCGCTTAAATCGAGGCCGTCCCCGCCCTGGTTTTTCCTGTCATTGCCGTCAAACCTCGAATCTTTTATTGCGCCATTGCAGAAATCACAGTCAAACTGGTCTGCAAAATTATTATAAAACTCGCTGCTGTCTATAACTATGTCTGAATATTTTATATTCAGCCCGTCATCTGCATTGTTGTCATGTATCCGGGTATTGCTCATAACAACATCTTCATAGTAGATTGATAGCGCCCCTGAGAGGTAAAGGCCGTTGATAAATTTTTCATTTCCTCCGGATAATTCCAGCCAGCTTATATATGATTTTGAATTTTCATTGTCATCTTCATTGCCTATAATGCCAAAAACTCCGAATGGCTTGTTGTTGTCCAGCGCCATTATCTTAACAGGATTTTCTCTTGTACCGGCTATATTAACTGAGTTATAGGCTACTATTGATTTATCATCATCAATCAGTATTTCTGTCCCTTCCTGGATCTCCAGGCTAAAGGATTTTGGGATAATAAGGTCATGTTTTAAGATATACTTCCCTTTTTTAAGTGTCAGCATATCCTCTTTGTATTCCCAGCTAAACTCTGAATACCTTTTTGCAAAATTTTCAAAACTAACATCTAAATTATAATAATCATAATAATCATTTCCATCTGCCAGCTGCAGATAGATATCATTTTCAGCTATAACTTGATTAGTTATATCATTTCTCATCTGCAGCTCAATATGGTTAATATCTATTCTCTCAGCGTCACTAAAAATTACTTCTATAGGATACGCCCTTTTCATAGGATAGAGATCTTCATCAAGCCCTGCTGAGAAATAAAGGCCATTTACAGCTTCTGTCAAATCTGCAATACTGGTTTTATTGGCTATATAAAGATATCTTGTTGCATTTTCACCATTTTCTTTGCGCAGGATAACCTCTACACCCCCAGAATAGCCCTGAGACAAGTTAATCTTCAGGTAATCAAAATTTATCTGGGCTGTTGAATCAGGAATTATTTCAAGGCTTAGCATATTGCCCTTTTCTATGGCATTTATATATGCTTTTGAATACTCAAGGTTCCTTTTTACAAGCTCTAAATTATATTTTAATGCATTCCCAATGCTTTCTATGGTGTATTTTACATACCTCCTCGGGTAATTATTTGTTTTATAAGAGAGAGCATATGGCAGATATTTCTTTTTCAGCGCGCTAAACTCTTCAAGCAGGGAATTGTTCAGGGCATAGTTGTATAATTTTTTGTATTTCAGCTGCCTTATCTGGTCATTTTTGTTCAGCAGGTAGAATAGCTCAATAAAATATGTGTTGCGCATGTTTAAATCACGCTCAAACCCGCCTCTTTCAAGCTTCAATTTTCCGAAATCCTCGTTGGATGGGATAGGATAGAATTTGCCATTAGTTGCGCTGTAAAGCATCCTAAGGTTGTCTCCTGCCACTAAATGGGATTTTCCGATTAATGTCCTGAATGCTTCGAATGAGCTAATCTGCTCTATGTCAAAATAATCTGCTATATTTGGATCCTTATTTTTTACTGCTCTAAGCAGGTTTTCATTTGCATATAAAACCTTTCCCAAGTCAAGATCGCTTTTCCCTAGCTCTATATTGCCCAGCTCGTAGTCAAAGGCAGTTATATGCCCCCCGGCTAAAAAAACCCCGTTAGGGTCTCTGTCTTTGCTTCCATAAGGGTGGTCTTCTGCAAAATTGTCAGTTGTTTTGATTACTGCGCAGCTCGATATTTTATTGTTTTCGCAAAAATCCTGGTCCAGCAGCTCTTGGAGGTAATAAACGCCCTGCAATACGCCATTTATATTAAGAACAACTATATCATCCCTGATGTCAAACAATCCAAAATCTTTTGCCAATATCCTTGTTGTTTTTCCATCAAGCAGCCTGTCTTCAAAAATTATAAGGTTAAACCTTCTTATATTGTTGATAGAGCCGTTCTCTATTTCAATTCTGTATGACTTTAGGTTATTGGACCAATGCCCAGGCATATCGCCATGAAACTTGATTTTTGCTGTATACTCATTGCCCTGGTAATCCAGCTTTACCTCTCTCCATGTATTTATCTCTGTTATAGAGTATCCTGCAGACTGGAACGCTTCAGAGACCTTTTTGAAATGGATAATATCATTTGCTGATAATTTTATTTTTATAACTGGCAGATTGCCGTCCAATAAGTTCTTTTTTATTTTAAATATGTTCACATCATCTGCTATCCTGGATATAAAGTCAAATTTTCTGGCTATTATCGGGAAATCATCCATCTCCCATTTTTCAACATAAATTTTGGTGTGAACATACTCATAAAGCTCCTGCGGAAGGTCTATAACTATTCTGTTTGAACTGTATAAAGAGAATAAGACAGCCAAAAAAACAAGAAGCAAGACTAGCTTTTTCCTCTTTTTTATAAATTTTCCAATCCAATTTATAGCCTTTAATGTTTTCTTCATTTTCGGTAATATTGCCCTAAATACCAGCTCGCTAGCATGTATTCACTGTATGATAGGGAATTATCTGTGGGTTTTTAAAGCTTTCGTTATTTAGCAATAGCTCTTGCCTTATAAGCAAAATTTATATATTGGCCTCTTACTCCGTTCTTAAGGGTAAAAATGAGCATAATAACTATAATTTTATTCTTATTGTATGGCTGGGGCCTTGGTTTTACAATAACTAACTTCATAAAAAATTCAGATGATTTTTGGGAAAGAAATATCATGCGTTTGGGAATCGGCATTGGGGTTATACCTCTTCTTGGTGTTCTGCTTAATCTGCTGCGCATACCTCTTGACTGGAGAATATTTTTGATTTTAAGCATAGCCTTCCCGCTGTACTGGCTTTTCAAAAACATAAAAAAATTAAAGCTGCCGTCATTTAAATTTAAACTGACTAAGTCAGGCATATACCTGCTGGTCGTTTTGTTTCTTTTCATGTTCACATTCTATATGTACCACAAAGGGGCCTTTGTTTACCCGTGGCTGGAAGACGGCGACTCATACGATGTTGCTGTCATGGCAAAATACATAGCTACCTACAAAACATTTACAAGGCCAGCCGGAACAGAGGACTTAAGGATATCTCATTATGCAGAGCCGTACACGCTGACCTATAATATACTGATGGGGATTCTGCATCAAACATCCCCTTCTATTAGGTGGACATTAAAATTTTTCAACGCATTGCTGGTCTCCCTCAGCATACCGTTCTTTTACTTTTTTGTTAAAAAATTCACCAATAACAAGAAAATTGCCTTGTTCTCCTCTTTTGTATTATTTGCAATTCCCTCTTTTGAAAGCCATTTTATATTTGCGCAGCAGCTTGCTGCCTTGCTTTTCTTCCCGGCTTTTTACGCGCTGGAGTCTATTAAGGACGATAAAAAATGGGCTTTTGTAGCCGCTGTTATCATAGCTTCCATCCTAATCACCCAGTTCTCATCTGCAGCTACTTTTGTTCTCTTGTTCCTGCCTTCTTATTTTGTGGTTAAATGCATAACTGAAAAAAATTTCCAGAAATACATTATTTTAGCAGCAGTTTTAGGCCTGCTTCTCTCTTTTGTCTATTGGGCTCCGATGATAGCTAAATACGGCGTTGACAGGGTAAATCCCATATCAGAAAGCGAAAAGAAATTTTATAAGACAGGAACAAGCTATATCAGCACCATAGGTGATTTTATCTGGGCAAAGGATTTTTGGCCAAATGCAGGCTCAGGAAATAAAATAGACCAGCCAATCGGCATAGGAATCATCATCTCATTGCTGGTTGTTGTTTCACTTGTATTAATATTCAAGGATTTCAAATCATTGTTTAAAAAAGAAAACGCATATATATCTATAACTGTGTTGTGGGTGTTTTTTAATTTTTTCAGCACATATGGAAACCCATTCCTGACAGTTAATCCCCACAGGGGCTGGAGTTTTTTGGCAATTGCAATTGCAATTCTTGTCGGCAAGGGTTTGTGCGATATAGCTGATTCAGGCAGGAAAAAAGGCATCCCGAGCATTCTGATAATCACCCCAATTATTATCCTGATACTGCTAACCTCATTTTATTCCAAATATGCAGTGAACACAGCAATTTGGCCGCAGCACTATGCAAATCCAGTTACCGAGATATCTGCATATGTATGGCTGACAAGCCTTCCGGTTAATACAAGAGTCACGTCATTATGCAAATCTGATTCCGGCGTTATAGCTTTTGACAAGTTCAGCGCATCTGACTGGGACAGGGAAATACTCGATTTCAAGAGCAATTTTATCAATATGCCTGCTCCGGATATACATTCCTTTTTGAAAAATAAAGATTATGAATATGTAATTTCTGATTACAGCTGCGTGGAAAACTTTGGCATTAATGAAACTATAAGCAAGCTGAATGAGATGGTGTCATCAGGGTTATTCCAGCCGGTTTACCAGGCAGAGTACCAGGGCCAAAAGCTGCTGACAATCGTATTTAAGGTATAGATTAAGATATAGAAAGATATAAAAATAACGCCACGGTTCTAGTGCTAAAATGACAGATTCCCAGGACAAACCCTAAATTTAGGGGAATCTTTTGGTGATTTTTATGGCAATACCTAAGCTGATCTTGATATTAAAAAGGTTGTATGATACATTTAGCCTTAAACTAAGGATTCAGCTCTACAGGGCAATGGGTGTTAAGATAGGCGATAGTTGTTTTATCTCCGCTAAAGCGTACATTGACAAAACAAAACCTGAGTTTATAGAGATAGGCAATAACTGCATGATTACCAGGGGTTGTATGATACTTTGTCATTCAGACGCAAAACTCGGAGGCTTAAAGAGGCTCTGGGGCGCAAGAGAATACAAAAAGGTCAGGCTCGGCAATAATGTTTTCCTTGGTGTTGAGACTACTGTAATGCCTGGTGTGAAAATCGGTGACAATGTGGTTGTAGGCGCTAAATCGCTTGTTACAGCAGACATACCGCCAAACTCCCTTGCTTTTGGAATTCCTGCCAAAAGAGTAAAGCCACTGAAGGACTTTCTAAAAAAATGAAGATATGCATAGTTATTGGAACAAGGCCGGAAATAATCAAGATGAGCCCTATAATAAGGGCTTGTGAAAAGAAGCATCTGGACTATCTTATGATACATACTGGGCAGCACTATTCTTACGCTATGGACAAGGTCTTTTTTAAGGAGCTAAATCTTCCTAATGCAAAATACAACCTTGACATTGGCTCTCATTCGCATGGAGAGCAAACTGGCTTAATGCTTGAAAAAATAGAAAAAATTTTGTTCAAAGAAAAGCCTGATTTGGTGTTGGTTTTAGGGGACACAAATTCTGTTTTGGCAGGAACGCTGGCTTCCACAAAGATGCATATCAAAGTAGGGCATATAGAATCCGGCTTAAGAAGCTATGACAGGTACATGCCGGAAGAGCAGAACAGGACAGTTGTTGACCATCTTGCTGACTACCTTTTTGCGCCAACTGAAAACGCTAAAAAAATATTATTGGGGGAAGGCGTGCCTGAAGGGAAGATATTCGTTACCGGGAATACGATAGTTGATGCTGTTTTCCAGAATCTGGAGATAGCAAAGAAAACAGTGGATATACTGAAAAAGTTAAATTTAGAGAAGCAGCATTATTTCACAGTCACCGCCCACAGGCCTGAGAATGTCGACAGAAAAGAAAAATTAAAAGGCATGCTGGAAGGCTTTGAAAAAATATATGCGGAATTTAAGATGCCGTTGGTATTTTCAATTCATCCCAGGACAAAAAAAATGATTGGGGAATTTAACTTAAAAATTCCTGAAGGGACAATAAGTATAGAGCCGGTATCTTATCTTGAATTTTTGCAGCTGGAAGCAAACTCCAGGCTTATTCTTACTGATTCCGGCGGCATCCAGGAAGAGAGCTGCATCTTGAAAATACCATGTGTTACCTTAAGGGAAAACACAGAAAGGCCGGAAACATTAACTGCAGGCAGCAATATATTGGCAGGAACAGACCCAGGCAGGATTTTTGAATCTGTTGGAAAAATGGTTAATGCCAAAAAGGAGTGGAAGAACCCGTTTGGAGACGGAAACGCTGCTACCAGAATAATAGAAATTTGTGAAAAAATACAGCAGCTACAATAGATGGCGCTTATCTTTTTAATTTATCAATAAATAAAATAATGATTATCTTTGACAAAACCTTCGGTTTTGTCATGGCTGTCAGCCCGCCATAACATGCAGAAAAAGTGATTCAGGCGGGCATGGTATTTTATCCCTATTTCAGGGATTTTTTTGAGGGCTTGCTCTCCTTTTTTGGTATCAATTCTCTTTTTGAGCGCCCCCCCCATA
>LBZW01000024.1 GCA_000993955.1 Candidatus Nomurabacteria bacterium GW2011_GWA2_40_9 | reverse complement strand
AGTTTCCTTAAAAACAGCGGATGTTTTCATTAATTCCTGCATTAGTTCGTTTATTTTCTCTTTCTTAATTTTAAAATTTGATTTAATTTTTTTTAATTTTAAATCAGAAGGATTATAAAAACCGCTACAGCCGGATGTTATGACTCTTCTTTGGAAAACGTCTTTAAGATTTTTATCCAAATTCCTGATTTTTACATTAGATATTCCCTTATCTTTATTGATTCTTAACTCTTTTATGTCTTTAACACCTTTAATAATCCCTTCATTGTATAAAAAACCAATAACAAGGTATTTTAAGTCATTAGGAGAGCAAAGCAAAGTAGCCAGTTCTTCGCCATTCAAAAAAATAGTTAGCGGTAATTCCTCTACCACAACATCAACCAGTCTTTCCCTTTTTTCCCTGATTCTTGTTATTTCAAGCTCTTTTTTCATTTATGATTCTTTTTGCCTCCTCAAAGTCATTTTTGTCGTTTATATTAAAAAAACACAGCTTTGCTTTGTCGAATTTCTCAATTTCTTCTTTTTCAATATATTTTATTTTCTTTATTTTTTTTATAGTTTCATTTATTCTTAATTCATCTTTTTTAATTTGGTTCTCTATCATTGGCAGGACATTTTTGCTGTAAACTGCATGCAAAGGCTCTGTATAGCCATTGAACCTTGGGACTACAGCATCAAAATCCTTGAACTTCAGCATATACCTTACTAAATCAACATTGACAAAAGGCATATCGCAGGCTAAGACAAAATTGTGCTCCTCTTTGGATGTTTTTAGCCCAGTATAAATGCCTCCTAAAGGGCCCTTACAATATTCTCAATAATTGTTTTATTCTCAATCAACTCCAAAAAAGCCTTGTCTCTATTGAGCCTTGTGCTATTGCCTCCGGCTAAGATAATCAAACTCATCTTTTAGTTTTCTTTAAATAGATGAACCAGTAAACTGCTCCAACAAGGATAGAGCCGCCTATTATATTCCCGATAGTTGCTGGAATCAAATTTTTGGTAAAGATAGTGCCCCAGTTCAGCAAAGCTGACTTGCCAAGCATTATGCCTGCTGGCAGAAAATACATATTGGCAACGCTGTGCTCGTATCCCAAGGCAACGAAAGCCATAATAGGGAACAAAATCCCAAATATTTTTCCAATCTCGTGCACATCAGCTGATGCCAGCGCAATAGCCAAACAAACTAAAAAATTAGCCAATACACCTCTTATCAAAACCTGCGTAAAGGTTAGGCTTACCTTAAAGCTTGCAATTGCCAATGCCCTTTCCCCAACCGCCCCGCTTAATAAGCCGCCGTGATACATCAAAAAAGCTAAAATTAACGAGCCAATAAAATTCCCGATATAAACAAAAATCCAATTTCTTAATAAGCCCTTTATAGTGGTTTTTCTGGCAAGAGTGCTGATAAAGATTAAGTTGTTTCCAGTAAATAATTCAGAGCCGGCAAACACTACCAGCATCAGGCCGACTGAAAAAACTATGCCTCCTACTAAAGTTGCATAACCAACATCTGTCCCTTTCATGATGCCCTGGGTAACAACAGTAAACAAGGCAGAGCCTATGCCGATAAAGATGCCTGCCATTATTCCCAGCAATAATAATTTTACAACAGGCAAATTAACCTTATTAACCCCTATTTCAATCAAGCTTTGATACACTTCTGGCGGCGACTTGCACCTTTCTGCCATTTTTAATCACCTCTTGTCAAAAACCACCCATCTGTGATGGGTAGCATGTTTTGGTTAGTACAAACATATGCCATGGTTTTTGACACTCAAAATTCTACCTACGCTGATGGGTAGTTTTTGAGCACACAAAATCCCATGCACTATGGTTGCTTATGCTAACCACCTATCAAAGATAGGTGGAATTTTGTTGTTTAAAATTCTTCTTCAAACTCTTTTATCTCCTTATAGCTAAACACCGGGCCATCCAGGCATATATATTTTTCCCCTACATTGCAGTGCCCGCACTTTCCAAAGCCGCATTTCATCAGCCTTTCCAAAGTCAAAATTATATTTTCTTCCTTGAAGCAATGCTCCAGCAGCTTTTGGATTACAGCCTTTATCATAATTGGCGGCCCGCATACAAAAACAATTGTGTTTTTATTCCTTGTAAAGGGATGTTTAAGCTCTTTTTCCATTATGCCTGTTACCAAGCCGACATTATGCGGCCATTCTCCCTTATTTTTTTTAAAGTCAACACAAACAACAACCCTGAAATTTTTCATCTTTGGCCAGATATTCTTTAGCTCTTCCCTGGAGACTATCTGCGCTTCATCCCTTGCGCCGTAAAATACCGTAATTTTTCCGTATCTGCCCCTGTTCTCCAAAACTGTTCTTATCAATGAGTGCAGTGGCGGCAAGCCAATCCCTCCGCCTATAAACAGCATATTCTTTCCTTTTATCTTCTCAATAGGGAAGGAATTTCCATACGGCCCCCTTATAGTCAGTTTATCGCCCGCTTTCAATTGATGTATTGCCTCAGTTAATTTTCCAGTCCTTTTGATGCTGGCCTGGAAATGTTTCTTAGATGCAGAAGCTGCTGTGAAAGGCGCTTCCCCAATGCCGTTAATCCCAATTTCAAAAAACTGGCCCGGCTTGAATATCGGCTTGTAGTCCAGTGTAAATGTCTTTATATCTTCTGTTTCCTGTTTTACCTTTTTTATTTTCACAATTTTGGGCAGATACGGGCTTTTATTCTCCATTTGAATTCGAGACCTCATTGATTATATCTATATATGGGATCAGGCCAGGGCAATATGTAACGCATCTTCCGCAGCCAGTGCACATATGCACACCATACCTTTCTTTATGCCATTTATACTTATGATAGAGCCTTTGCCTGAATCTGGTATAAAGCTCATCTCTTGGTATTAAATTAGCTGCCTGCCTTGTAAAGCCCCTGAACATGCAGCTGTCCCAGCACCTGTACCTTTTCTTGGTGTTGTCAACCATATTGTTGCAGAAACAGCTGGGGCATAAATAATTGCAGGCGCCGCACCTTAAACAGGTAAGGGAAGCCTCTTTCCAATAGGCTTTGTTGTTGAACCTGCCTTTCAATTTTTCAAGAAATAAGTCCAAATCAACTTTCTTCTTGTTGATTTTTTTATTTTTTGTATCTTCCATTTTTTTAATGTCGCTTTTATCAGCTTTTTTAAATAATTGCTTGTTCTTATCGATAATATCTGCGCCAGCCTTGGAACCATTTTCAACAAAATATTCATTTTTACCCAGAGGTATTAGCTGCAAATCAAAACAGCCATCAGCAACAGGGCCTGCCTTTGCGCTCTCGCAAAAAGCATTCTCATCGCAAAGTGTTGTACAAGCCAAGGCTATTATTACTGTATTCTTCCTTTTTTCAAGGTAATGCGGGTCTTCAATCCCTTCCCTGAAAGTAGGGTCCATGACGCACAATCCTTTTAAATCACAGGGCCTGATGCCAAAAAACACTCTTTTTTCATCGCTAAAAATAGCCTTGATTTTGCCGTTATTAAATTCCAGGATATCCTCTCTCTGCGGGATGAAAAACTCCTTGGCAGGCTTGACAGTGTTTGTAAAATCTAACACAATATCCTTAACATCATTAACGTAGTCAAAAACAATATCTTTTTCTGCTTTGACAGGAGCTATCAGCTTGTTTTTATCCTTTAAGCTGGTTAACAGCTTCAATAAATCATTTTTATTAATTTTGTCCATTTTTCTTTTGGCTGCTTTTCTTACGTTCTTTGTCAAACTTTCTTTTTAAGAAAGTTTGTTATCAAGACAATTAACTTATTTTATTTTTTATTATTGATTATATCTTGTCAATCCTCACAGCGCAAACCTTGTATTCAGGTATCTTAGCGATAGGGTCCAAAGCAGGATTTGTCAGCTTGTTGGCAGCAGCTTCCTTATAATGGAATGGTATAAAAATAACTCCGGGTTTGGCTGAATCAGTAACCCTTGCTATCGGCTCTATAGAGCCCCTTCTGGAACTGACTTTTATTTTCCATCCATTCTTGATTTCCAGAGCTTTTGCATCCTCCGGGCTAATCTCAACATAGCCAAATGGCTCTTCCCTGTCTAGTGTAGCAGATTTCCCTGTCATTGTCCTTGTATGCCACTGCTCCAGGATTCTGCCAGTTGTCAATATGTAAGGATATTTTTTATTAGGCAGCTCATTTGGCTCTTTAAACTCAACAGCATGGAACTTCCCTTTTCCTCTTGTAAAGTTATCCTTGTGCAAAAATTTTGTTCCATTGTGTTTTTTATCCTTAACAGGCCACTGCAAACCCCAGTTAGTTAGCCTTTCATGGCCAATTCCTGCATAAATTGGAGTTAGGGAAGCAATCTCGTCCATTATCTCAGCACTATTCTTATAACCCATTTTATAGCCCATCCTGGAAGCAACATCGCAGATAATTTCCCAGTCAGACCTGCTTTGCCCGACAGGATCAATTGCTTTCTTGACTAACTGCACCCTTCTTTCAGTATTGGTATAAGTCCCGTCCTTTTCAGCAAAGCTTGCAGAAGGCAGAACAACATCTGCCAGTTCAGCTGTTTCACTCAAAAAAATATCCTGCACAACCAAAAAATCAACTTTTTTCAAAGCTTCTGCAACATGGTTAGCATCAGGGTCAGATATGATTGGGTTTTCTCCCATGACATAAATGGCGTTTACTTTTCCTTTCCACGCATTATTAAATATCTCGACAACACTCAGGCCTTGCTTGTCTGGCAATTTAACATTCCATGCTTTGCTGAATTTATCCCTGGAACTTTCATCAGCAACTTTTTGGTAGCCGGAATAAACATCATACAAAGCGCCAACATCACAGGCGCCCTGCACATTATTCTGGCCCCTAAGAGGATTAACCCCTGTGCTTTCTTTGCCAACATTCCCGGTCAGCATAGCTAAATTAGCCAAGCTGAGGACATTATCAGTTCCGGTTGTATGCTGCGTGATTCCCATAGAGAATATGATGGAAGCCTTATCAGCCTTTCCATAAAGCCTTGCAACCTCAATTATTTTGCTCTCTTCAATCCCGGTTATTTTAGAAACCTTTTCAGGGGTATATCTCTTAACAGTTTTTTTTAATTTTTCATAATCCTCTGTCCTCTCCTTGATAAAGTTCTTATCCTCCAGGGCTTCTTCAATAATAACATGCATCAGCCCATTTATCCATGCAACATCTGTCCCCGGCCTTTGCTGCAGGCTTAAATGGGCAATATTGCTTAAAAATAACTTCCTTGGATCAATTATTATCAGCTTAGCGCCTTTTTTAACAGCATTAATAACCCTTGTGGCAATTAATGGGTGCTGCTCTGAGGTGTTAGAGCCGGTAATCAGAATAACATCTGCGTTTTCAATTTCATCTATGCTGTTGGTCATAGCGCCAGAGCCAAACGCCATGGCTAATCCAGCTACTGTGGAGCTGTGGCAGAGCCTTGCGCAATGGTCAACATTATTAGTCCCGATAGCTGCTCTTGCAAATTTCTGCATTATATAATTTTCTTCATTAGTGCATTTTGCGGAGCTTAAGCAGGCAATAGAATCAGCGCCATGTTTTTTCTTTATCTCTTTTAATCTTTTAGCAACAATGCTTAAGGCATTATCCCAGCTTGTTTCAACAAACTTGCCATTCTTTTTGATTAATGGTTTTTTTAGTCTTTTATCAGAATGTATAAACTCATGTACGTTAAATCCCTTGACGCACAGCCTTCCTCTTGAAACAGGGTGATTAAAACTGGGGGTAACTCCAACCACCTTATCTTTTTCAATATCCAAATACAAGCCGCAACCGCAACCGCAATATACGCATGTTGTTAATACTTTTGGCATTTTAGACAACTTTTTTTATTATGTTTTTAAGAACATTTGCAGATTTCCGCAAATTTGCCTTCTCCTGGGGGTTTAAAGGCAGCTTTAGCTGCTTTTTAATGCCATCCTTGTTTATTATTGCCGGAACACTCAGGCAAACATCACTAATTCCATGATAATTTTTTAACAAACACGAAACAGGCAGTACTTCATTGTGGTTTTTAAGTATTGCTTTGACAATCTTTGTTATGCCCAGGCCAATTGCATAATAAGTTGCGCCTTTCTTGGCTATAATCTCGTAGGCAGCATTCCTTGTTTTTTTGAATATCTCACCCATCTTTTTCTTATTGTAGTTGTCAAAAAGCCTTAGGTTTATTCCCGCAATATTTGCTGTGCTCCATACAGGAAACTCGCTGTCGCCATGCTCCCCCAGTATATACGCATGTACGCTGGTTGTATCAACTTCAAAATACTCCCCCAATAAATACCTAAACCTTGCTGTGTCTAGTATGGTGCCTGAGCCAAATACCCTATGGGAGGGAAACCCTGAATATTTTATTGCCAGATATGTCAATATGTCTAATGGATTAGCCACTATAAGGAGTATGCAGTCCCTGTTGTGCCTTGTAATTTTTGGTATCATCTCTTTGAATATTTTTGCATTTTTTTGCGCTAAATCCAGCCTTGTTTCCCCTGGCTTTTGGTGCGCGCCAGCACATATAACAATAATAGCTGCATCTTTGCATAGATTATAATCCTCTCCAAATGTTATTTTAGTTTGTGATGTGAACTGCAGGCTATGCTTTAAATCTAAAGCTTCGCCTTCTGCCTTTTCCCTGTCAACATCAATAAGGGCTATCTCAGATGCCGTGCCATCTATCAATAAGGCATAAGCAGCTGTTGAGCCTACAAACCCGGCTCCTATGATAACAACTTTAGAAGATTTATTCGCCATTATTTTACCACCTTTTCGATTATACCTACCTCTGCACACTGTTATATATAAAGTTTGTCAAAAACCAGATGTTTTTGAGCATGAACTGAGAAATTGGCTTTGCCAATTTCTGGTTCGTCAAGAACAGAATTCTTGAGCGTGCTCAGAAACTTCGTTTCTGACATGTCAGAAAGCTTTGCTTTCCGACACTCAGAAATCTCTTTGAAACAACAATATTCCACTAATCTAGGATTAGTGGTTTAGCTGCACCACATATATACCTTTGGAATTTGTTGTGCTCAAAAACCACCTCACGTGGAATATTGAGTGTCAAAAACCACAGGATGTTTATGCTGAAACCTAAACATGCCACCAATCAATTGAAAATCAAAGATTTTCAATTTGCTCAGAAATGAATAGCATTTCTGACATGTGATTGGTGGTTTTTGACATTCTTTGAATTTCTAAGAGATACAAAAAACCTTTGATTTTTATGTATCTTTTTGATTTCTGACATTTCATAAAATGGCTCAATAGTTCCCAAAAGAAAAAATATTTAAACACCAGCAACCTTAGCAGGACTAAGATGACAAGATGCCCTTACTGCGGAAAGATACTTCATCCACAAGAGAGATACTGCTGGCACTGTGAGCTGGATGTTTCTAATATAAGGGATGAAGAGGAAAAGCCGAAAGTCAATTTAAAAGCTAGGAAGACTTTGCTGGATGATTTTAAAGATGTTGTGAAGTGGGTTAAAAATAAGTTAAAGGCATTGAGGAAATAATTCTATAATCTATCCCCTTGGGCAAGCCCCTCCTCCTAAAGCTGTGCTGTTCCACATCATAAAGTCATCTATATAATACTCACCATTAAGCCATTTCCTTCCCCCAAAGCCACCTATACCCCAATTATCAAGTTGGTTGCCAAACGTTTCAATTAAAGTATTGCCATTGTACCAATAACCCGTAAAGCGCTGGTTGTCTGCATCAAAATTAAATCTAAAAGTGTACGTAACATCTCTTGCTACTGAATTAGTAGTGCATACTTGAGCTC
>LBZW01000023.1:8621-22837 GCA_000993955.1 Candidatus Nomurabacteria bacterium GW2011_GWA2_40_9 | reverse complement strand
CACTTTTTCACTTTTATCTTTCATTACTTTATCTATAAGTGGAAGCAAAAATGCTGCAGTCTTGCCTGTGCCTGTATTTGCAAGTCCAAATACATCTCGTCCATCGAGGATAGAGTGTATGGATTGGTCTTGAATCGGGCGAGGGTTTGCATAACCTTTTTTTGCTATATTTTTTTGAAGTTTTTCATTGAAAGGAAAATCAGCAAAGGTATTTTTACTAATATACGGTTTTTCTTCTGTATGAACTGCTTTCTTTACAAATCTAGAATAGTCTATGCGTTCGCCACCAAAACGGCTCTTCTTACTTGCGGAAGGGCGTTTATTAAAACTATTTCTCTGACCTCCTTTGAAATTTCCTCCCGCAAAACGCGAATGAGGGCGAGATCCAGCCGAAGCGGAACGCACGAAACTGCGTGTTTTTATCATATATTTCTTTGTGTCATGGTAACCAATACCACGACTCAAAGTCATAATTGATTTCCATCACCTGCCCGCCCTTGGCGGGATCGTCAGTCTCGTTAATTAATAGCTGAGATTGATATTTAAAGAGTAGCATTATTGAAGAGGTTTGTCAATTTTTTTTTTCTAATTTAACAATTTGAACTTCAAGATTATAAATTTTTATTTGTAGCTCTATTATTTTATATTCAATTTCAGAGACTTTATCGTAATTCTTTTTTTTAAAATACCAATCCTTTTCAACTTCTAATGAAAAAAATTTAACTTTCAATCTATTTAATTTTAATTGCAATTTAGGACGATCAGAGGCAAAAAGATTAAGTGACTCAAGCATAATTACTACATTATATATCCTTTTTAAAATATTGTATAATCAAGACATGAAAGCTTATTTAGATATTGTTAAGAAGGTATTAGAAAATGGTGAGAAAGTGAGCACAAGACAAGGCACAGATGCGTACACTATAGCCGGAGCTATGTTTGAACACGATATGTCAAAGGGGTTCCCTCTACTCACAACCAAGAAGGTTCCCCTTAGACTCATAGCTACAGAATTAGAATTTTTTATAAATGGAATAACTGACAAAAAATGGCTCATCGATAAGAATAACCATATTTGGGATGAATGGGCGAGTCCAAAGAAAGCCCCGTATGGACACGATACAGAATCTAAGAAAAGAATGCTTGATGAAAGAGACCTAGGGCCAATTTATGGATTTCAGTGGAGACACTTCAATGCAGAATATAAAAACTATGACACAAACTATGAGGGTAAAGGCATAGATCAATTGAAAAATTTAATAGAAACACTGAAAACAAATCCTCGGGACAGGAGAATGATTGTAAATGCATGGAATCCTTCTCAACTAAAAGAGATGGGGCTCCCCCCTTGTCATTATTCTTTTCAAGTTACCACCATAAACAACAAACTCAATCTAATGTGGAACCAACGCTCTGTAGATACTATGCTAGGCCTTCCTTTCAATATCGCTAGCTATGCATTACTTCTTCATCTCCTCGCAAAAGAATCGGGGCTCAAAGAAGGCAAACTTGTAGGGTTTCTAGCAGATGTGCATATATTTGAAAATCATCTAGAAGGGGCAAAAGAGCAAATAATTCGAGATGTAAATAAATATCCATTACCAAAAATAGAAACTGAAAATTGGACTTCTGTCTTCAATTGGAAATCTGACAATACGAAAGTTTTGAACTATGAAAGCTACCCGAGGATTTCTTTTGAAATAGCAATTTAATTTATGAAAATATCACTCATTGCAGCAGTAGGTAAAAATAATGAAATAGGAAAAGGCAATGACTTGGTTTTTAAACTTCCTGCAGATATGAAGCATTTTAAAGATATTACGACAGGACATATAGTCATCATGGGCAGAAAGACTTATGAGAGTATCGGCAAACCATTGCCGAATAGAAAAAATATTATTGTGACGAGAGATAAAAAATATAAGAGCTATGGCGTAGATGTGGTATATTCGTTGGAAGAGGCAATAAAATTAGCAAAGATCAACCCAAACCCCTCCCTAGCCCTCCCCTTGTCAGGGGCGGGAGAAAATACAGAAATTTTTATCATAGGTGGTGGAGAAATATATAAAGAAGTGATGAAGTTTGTAGACAAGATATACCTGACAGAGATAAATGCAACAGATAAAAAAGCAGACACATTCTTCCCTGAAATTATCCCCGTAGTTTTCGGAGAAACAAAAAGAGAGCATCACAAAAAGGATGAAAAAAATCTTTATGATTATGATTTTGTGGAGTATGAGAGATTCTAATATTTACTATACTTACGACCGTGAGAATAGTAAATATTTTAAAAAAATATATCCAAATTGACAAAATTATTAATTATGCGAAACTTGGTTTATGATTCTATCAGATAAAAAAATATTGGGAGAAATTAAAAAAGGAATTATAGTTATAAAACCATTTAATATTGAAAATATGGGAGGTAATTCTTATGATGTTCATTTAAGCTAGGGGCAACAGAAGAATATACAGAAAGTCATAAGCATGTGCCATTTTTAGAAGGCAAATCTTCTACTGGTCGCCTGGGCATAGATATTCATGCTACTGCAGGCAAGGGAGATGTTGGATTTTGTGGATATTGGACGATGGAGATATCCACTTCAAAACCTGTTCGCATATACCCCGGCATGCCTATAGCGCAACTCATCTACTATGTAGTAGAGGGAAAAGTAGAAAGACTTTACAACAAGAAAAAGAACGCAAAATACAGCCATCAAGAACACTTACCAAAAGAGTCTATGATGTGGAAAAATTTTATTTAGACAACTTCAACCCACACATATTTTTCTGCTGAAAAATTGTCTGGGCACGCCTCGCCTCGTCAGGCTCCGGCTCATTGAAGTGATTTATATCACTTCAATGCCCATACTTCGTGCAGAGCCGGTGATGATAGCTATCGCTCCAGCATCGTCTTTTGCGTTCAAGTCTGCCATCTTCTTCTTTGCAATTTCGAGTGCTTGAGCTTTTGTGATCTTGCCTACTTTGGTTGCAGCGTTCTTGCCAGATCCTTTTTCTATACCTGCAGCCTTGAGGATAAGCCCTGTTGCTGGAGGAGTCTTCACAACGAAATCATAGCTTCGATCTTCATATACAGAGATATTTACTGATACCTTGTCCCCTGCCATCTTTTGAGTTTGTGCGTTGAACTTGGTAACAAAATCCCCTATATTTATACCAGCCTGTCCGAGTGCGGGCCCAAGCGGTGGTGCAGGAGTAGCCTTTGCCGCCATTATCTGAAGTTTTATTTTTTTGGTTATCTTTTTTGCCATTTTTTTAATTCGTAATTCGTAATTGATAATTTGTAATTCTAATTTATAATTTTTTAACTTGCAAGAAATCTAGCTCTACTGGAGTTTCACGACCAAACATTGAAACGAGCACTTTTATCTTTCCGCGTTCAGAGTCTACAGAGCTGACCTTGCCTTCTAAATCTTTAAATGGACCATCCACAATCAAAACATTTTCATCTATTGCTAGGTCTATATTGTGCTTTGCGGTATTTGAATCCATTTTCTTGAACAAATAGTCCACTTCATCTTTTTTTAAAGGTACTGGATTTACTCCTGCCCCTACGAACCCAGTCACCCGAGGAGTATTTCGCACCACATACCAAGAATCATCCGTCACAATCATATCTACTAGGACATACCCAGGGTATATCTTTTCTTCTACTTCCACTCGTTTGCCGGCTTTTATTTTTATTTTCTTTTCTACAGGCACAACAACATTAAAAATCTTTTCATGCATACCGAGAGAGTCTATACGCTGTTTCAAATTTCGAAGCACGACATTTTCATATCCAGCATAGGTGTGGATAGCATACCAATTTCTAACTCCTTCTGTTTCTTGTTTTGACATATAGATAAGTTATAGTTAAAAGTTGTAAATTATACTGAAAGTAATTTCTCTAATCCTTTTGAAAAAATGAAGTCAAAAAATCCCAATAAATAAGCAACCACAAAAGAAAGCACTATAACTATCAAAGTATAATGCACAGTCTGCATTCGGCTAGGCCAGATAACATGTTTTAATTCAGTTTTTGTTTCCTTAAAATATTCAGTAATTTTCATAAATTAGTTTCTAGGTGCTAGTGGCTAGTTTCTAGTAGTTTCCTAGAAGCTAGAAGCTAGAACCTAATTCTTACTTCTTTTAAAAAAGCCCCCTTTCAAGGGCTATTTTAAATATACTCTTTATTGACAAAATAGTCAAATTACCTTATTCCATAGGTGATAGTAACATCAGAACTGATAGTATTCTCTCCTTTTAGAATTTGAGATGGGACATCAGCATCATCAAAAGACTCCATCATAATATTTTATTTTACTATTGCTACTAATTCGACATCAAAAATAAGTTTTGCATTTGGAGGGATAATACTACCTACTCCAGCTTCTCCATAAGCAAATTCTGCATTTATCTCTAGACGTCTCTTTTCCCCTACTTTCATACCCACTACTCCTATATCCCAACCTTTGATCACTTGCCCTGCACCTAGATTAAACAGAAACGGTGACACATGGTTAAACTTTGGGTCAACATTTGAATCAAAAGCTGTGCCGTCTTCGAGGGTGCCTGTATAGTTCATGGACACACTGTCTCCTATTTTTGCTTCCTCTCCACTTCCTTCTGATAATATAGTCACATCTACCCCTTCTACTTTTTGTGTATTTCCCAAGTTATTATTTCCTTTTTTAATAGTAATAAAAACTAAAGCACCAACGACCAATAAAACAACCAAAATCCAAACAACCATCTTTTTTTTATTTTCCATAATACTCTCATTTTATACCAAAAATTCACTTAAATCAAATTCACTTCTGGGATGAGCTTTACGCCAAATTTAAAATAGACAACATTTATAATCTGTTTTGCTAAATTTTTTATTTCTACACCAGTCGCACCACCGTGATTTACTATGACCAACGCCTGTTTGTCATGCACGCCTACATTCCCCACTCTTTTCCCTTTCCAGCCACACTGCTCTATCAACCAACCAGCAGGAATTTTGTATTTCCCCTCCCCCTTGATAAGGGGGAGGTTGGGAGGGGGTTCTTCATCTAAAAAATAAGGCATATCTGGATATTTATCCTGCAATTCTTTAAATTTTTCTTCACTAACAAAGACATTTTTAAAAAAGCTCCCTGCGTTGCCTATGACCTTTGTATCTGGAAGCTTGCTTCGTCTGATAGTAGCTACAGCTTCGCTTATGTTTTTTGAAGCACTTGTATCTGTATTATTTTTTTCTATATATTCTTTCAATACTTTGTATTCTATATTTTTATTTTCTTTCTTTGAAAGCTTCAAAGTCACGCTCAATATAAAATATTTTCCTTTTACTTTATTTTTAAAAATACTATCCCTATAGCCAAACTCACATTCTTTGTTGTAAAAAACCTTTTTCTCGCCTGTTTGTATTTCTACTGCTTCCAGACTCTCCATAGTATCTTTTAGTTCTCCTCCATAAGCACCAATATTTTGTATAGGGGCAGCCCCTACCGTACCAGGGATAAAAGATAAATTTTCTATACCCCAATAATCACGAGAAACAGCAAACTCTACTAAATCATGCCAGATTTCACCACTCATGGCTTTCACCCACACGAAATCTTTCCCGACATTTTCAGTCGGGATCCCGACCCCTTCGGGTGTCGGGACTTTTACCACCTCTATACCTTTGATTTTATTAAAAACAACAATTCCATCCCAGTCTTTTGTAAATAACACATTGCTCCCTCCGCCCAAAAAAAGCACAGTATTTTTTTTAAATTCTTTTGTGTTCAACAGTTCTAGTAATTCTGCCTCAGAATAAAGCTCTACAAAAAATCGTGCCTTCGCAGAGACCCCAAAAGTATTTAGATTCTTCAAGTCAAAATTTTGCTCTATTTTCATTTTCTAATTACAGAATTTCTCTTTCTAATCTTTTTTCTATTTCTTCTTCACTGACAGGTTTGAGCATCTTCTTTAATTCTGGGTCTTCAGACAAATCCACTCCATGTTTTTCTAGTAGAATAGCCATCATTTTCATGAGTTTAGTTATTTCTTTTTCAGTTATCAAGTTGATTTGTAGATGTGTTTCTTCCCTTATGTCATCCACTTTTGTACTACGATTTTGAGAAACGAGAACAAAGATAGCGAGGATGATAGCCTCCAAAGAAACAAAAGTAGTGAGGAGATTAAATGGAAAAGGATCAAAAGCTCTGACCCCTTTTATATAATTTATATTTACCAATATCCAGAAAGCAAAAAAAGCTCCATTTATAATCAAAAAAGCAATGCTACCGAAAACAGAAGTCATAAAATCAGCCAACTTCTCGAGCCAAGTCCTCTTTGCATCTGCTTTAGCTTTGAAGCTTTTTAATATTTTTCTTTTGGACTCTTCGTTTTCACCAAAGAGTGCTGTTAAAAATGAAAGATGATTTTGTGGCATAAAATTAAAAAGTTATGTTATAGCCTAATTATACTGACAGTTCCGTCTTTATGCAATCTAATAATTTTAGATGCTTTCCCTACTATCTCTCCCCCATCTACATACAAATCCACAAAATCACCAAAATAATCTCTGGCTTCATCTATATTCTCACTTGGAGGTCTTGCCTCCAAGTTTGCAGAAGGTGCTAAAATTGGACCAGTTTGTTTTATTAAATTCCTGAGCCCTTCGTCAGTTGGCATACGAAAAGCTAGAGTGTTCGTGTCTCTGTGTAGATATGCATGTTTAGAATCTTCACAATCCAGAATAACACTGGTGGGAATACTCGCAGGGAAAAATTCTGAAAGAATTTTTCCCTGCTCTTCTGTAATCTGCACAGAAAACTTTTTCAAATCTTCTATCTCACTAATCAAAATTATGCATGGCTTCTCTTTATTTCTTTTTCTTATTTTATAAATTCTCTCC
Organism: Candidatus Nomurabacteria bacterium GW2011_GWA2_40_9; assembly: GCA_000993955.1. Taxonomy (GTDB): domain Bacteria; phylum Patescibacteriota; class Minisyncoccia; order Phycocordibacterales; family UBA9973; genus UBA9973. The sequence goes on along the minus strand of LBZW01000023.1, from coordinate 15,942 downwards.
ACCGTATCTGCCTCCTCTGCCCTGCCCACTATCCCATAAATAGTATCCGTCGGTATGACCACTACTCCCCCATTTTTCAGAGTTTTTACTAGATTTTCATTGTCCCAAATGTTTTTAGATGACATATCTGGGAGGTATGAGGGGTTCGAACCCTCGATAACAGCTCCACAAGCTGTTGTGTTACCACTACACTAATACCTCCATGTAATGCTATTTATAGCAAAAAACACATATAAATGCCAGTTTAATCCATGAATCATGTGCTGTAAAAATCCGCATATGCGGATTTTTACAGCACATGATTATTAATCATTGGGATAGAAGACAGCGGTAACGGTGCGAGATCAAAGATGCCTCTTATCGCAGGCACGGTCATAGTGACAACGAGCAAAAATACAGCTAATATGATACTGAGATTTAATTTCTTGTTTGAAAAAATAGGATAAGAAAGTATAGATGAATGTAAACTTCTGAAAGAAAAAGAGATAGCAAGTATATAAGAAGAGAAACAAACAAAGAATATAGACCGTGCCACCTCTAGCTCAAAACCAATTTTAATCAAGAAATAATACAGCAAGAAAAGAAATGTAGAACTAACTACACCTATGACAAAAGTCAGGACTTTTACTTCACGAGTAAAAATGAGCTTCATATCGTGTCCCGCATATTTTTCTTTATCCATGTCTGTTTCATAAGCAAAAGCGAGTGCAGGCAAGGACCCAGTAAAGAGATTTACCCAGATTATCTGGAGTGCAGTGAGTGGTAATGCGAGCCCCATGAGTAAACTCCCCCCGATGACAAATACTTCGTCCAGAGAGTTTGACATCAAGTATACAAAAGTCTTCCTGACATTGCCGAGTATTTTTCGGCCTTCATCTATGGCCATGCTAATTGTTTCAAAGTTATCATCCAGGAGCACTAGGTCTGCTGCGGACTTTGCCACATCAGAAGCAGTACCGAGAGATATACCTATATCCATAGCTTTGAGTGCTGGCGCATCATTCACTCCGTCCCCTGTCATGGCCACCACTTCCCCGAGCTTCTGATACAAGCCTCCGATGCGGAGCTTGTCTTCTGGGGTAACCCGAGCAAATATTTTTATATCTAAAATAATTTTCAAAAGTTCTCCGTCAGAGAGTTTGTGCAGATCGCTCCCTGTGATGGCTTGGTCTTCCCGCACCTCCCAGTCTAAACTCTTTGCTACAGAGCGTGCAGTACCTATCAGGTCCCCTGTGACTAGCACCATCTTGATACCATGAGATTCTATATTTCTAATAGCATCTGGGACCTCCGGCCGAATAGGATCATAGAACACTAACATCCCCAAGAAATTTATATCCTTTACTTCATCGGGTGACACATGACCCTTGTTGTGAGTTTTAGGAAAAGTAGCAAGCCCGATCAATCGCTTGCCGTCATTACTGACAGTTGTGATCCACTCTTCTAATTTTATATATTCTTCTTTTGAAATATTTGCATATTTGAGTAGTATATCCGGTGCACCCATCACCACATATTCGTTGCCATTTTCTGCCACAGAAAACTTATTTGTGGAATTGAAAGGCAAAACCAGAGAACTAGATGAATCTAAAATAGTATCTAGCGATACACCGTGCAGACGACATGCCTTTGCTATATTCACTTCAAATGGTCGCCCACGAAAAATCCATTCGTCTATTTTTGTTGTTGGATTTTCTATAGAAACATCTATGTTGAATAAAGCTAGTTCTAATAATTTTTTCTGATCAGCCGAAAAATTTTCTTTGTCTTTTTTATAAGACTCTGAAGAGAGGGCGTCAGCTTTTGAATGTATCCCCACGAGTTGCATATCAGCTTTTGTGAGTGTGCCTGTCTTGTCAGTCATGATGAGAGTAGTAGAGCCCAGAGTTTCCGCTGCAGAGAGCTTGCGGATGATTCCTTTTTTGCTTGCTATGCGTGTCGCCCCTATGGCGAGTATGACAGTGAGCACTATAGGTAGTGCTTCCGGCACTGCCCCCACCGCCACCGCCGAAGAGAGCACGAGCATAGGCAGTACTGGTAGCCCACGACTAATTCCTAAAACAAATATTCCTACCACGATAACTAGAACTACAATAAAAATAAACCAAGCGAGCTTTCCCACCCCATGCTGGAGTGGTGTCGGAACACGATCAATACCAGAAACTATCCCCGCTATTTTTCCTATCTCAGTATTATCCCCTGTTGCATACACCAGGGCAGTTGCATACCCTTCTACCACCAGTGTCCCAGCATGTGCAATGTTTGTCTGTTCAGATATTTCAGATACAAGTGAAACTACATCTATCTTTTTTTCTATCGGCAGAGATTCCCCGGTAAGTATCGCTTCATCTACTCTCAAATTATTTATAGAAATTAGCCGAGCATCTGCAGGCACTCGTGAGCCGTAAGATAGCTTTATTATATCCCCCGGCACAATGAGTGATGAATCTATCTCTTGTTCTATCCCCCCTCTCATCACTTTTGCTCTATCTTTTATATAACTCGTGAGTTTGTCGAGAGTGCTCTCTGCGTTGTATTCATGATAAAATCCTAGTGATACATTTAACAGCACAGCAAAAACTATAACAGAAGTATCTATCCACTCTTTTAAAATACCAGTGACAGTAGCTGCTCCTATAAGTAAAAAAATCAACGGACTGACAAATTGTTTCAAGAAAATAGAAAAACTACTTTTCTTTTCTTTCTTATGAAAAGAATTACTGCCGTATTTCAAAAGCCTAGCATTCGCCTCTTCTTCTGCGAGCCCTGCATCTACTACTATTCCCCCACTACTAATCAAATCGTCTATAGAAATAGACCAGGGTTTATCTGTTGGTTGCATAGGGGTATTTTAACACACGAAAGCTTTTTTTCTAATTTAAAGAAATGAAAGAATCGTTAACTATGAGATCATACCATTCTTGAGGTTGTAATACTCTTCCGTCAAAAGGACTGTTTTGAGAAAGAATATTTGGATGAGTGTTCAAATTAAATATTTTGTAAACATTTGATTTGTCATTTTTATTTGGATTAAAGACTTTAACAAAAATTTTTACATTTTTAGACTGAGTGAGCACGAGAAGTCTTTTTATTGATTCTTGATAGGGACCCTTTAACAATTTATTGTCCGGTTCGTCTGTAAGAACAAGAATTTTTTTAGAACGAACAATTGATTTTTTAAAATCTGGATTGGAAAGAAATGCGATTAAGCTCTCCAAATGAGCTTCCTCATTCCCGCCTTTTATTTTAAAATACTCTGGGAATTTACCTGTTTTCTTTAATTTATCTAATTCTATTTCTACTTCTTTTACATCATCGTTCATTGAAGCTGATTCGTCTCCAAAAATAACATCAAACCCACGCAAGTCTCTTATCTTTAATATTTCTTTATTGATTTTGAGCACGATTTCTGTTCCTTGATTTGCATCAACCAATTTACTCTTTTTTTTGTCAGACATTTTTTCTAATTCTTCTTCAGAATACTTTTCAAAAAGAGAAACTCCTTTAGCTTCCACTTTTATTAAAAACCTCGCTATTTCTTCTTCTGAATAGCCCTTCCTAGATAGTGCTTTCTTCACCAAGAAGATGCCGTTGTCTGCCCTACCCTTGGCTAGCTCCATGTTTTTTGCATCACTTTCTTCCTTATTTAAACCCTTAAAAGCTCTGTCAACAGAATACTTCCCTATTATTTGTATTTCTGAAAGATTGAAGTCCACTTCGCTCAAAAAATTTTCTATACTTTTGAGTGCCTCCTCCTCTGCCTTATCATCTACAAATTCAAGTGTCCCTGTTTTGTAGAATTTCTCTATATTGATAGAACTTGAAAAAGGACCTCCTTCTTCGTCCCCATCTGGACCCCCTATTTCTTCTTTTTCATTACCTACAACAAAACCACTTTCTTTAACAGGAGCAGCTTTAGTATATTCAAATTCTTTCCCCCCAACATTTTCAAATTTATCTGTTGTTTTTAAAGGCTTTGTGTTTGACGTCTTTCCCTCTAAAGTATTAGGTAAAGCAACGGCTACAGCAACACCTAAATACATAGCCATTTCCTTAAAATTCTTAAAACTATCTTTATTAAATTTCATATTATGAATAATACCATATCTAAAAAAGTTATCCACAGTTTTGATATTGTTGACAGAAAAATACACTATATGCTATATATATTAATATGTTGTCCGCTAAATTCTCGGGTGAAATGCAATCACATTACTTGGTAATGTTTTAATGATACCATGTTCATAGAACATCTCATACGCACTCTTTATTATTATTAAGAAATGTTTACTCAAGGGTATTACCCTCGCAAACTTCTCAAGAGCTCGTGTTTGATTTTTTTCTAAAAGATAACAAACAAAAAAGAAACCAAACACGAGCCCTTGAGAAACAAGAGTTTTTTTGTTTATAGGGCGTCATTTTGTTCTTTACAATTGTTGGATGTTTTATTTAAGTAGTTGATATTAAACTTTCGACTTTTGAAATAAAACATCCAACTTATGAAAAAAAACAGTAACGCCTTGCCGGTGTGCACAGACCGGCAAAAACCCAAAAAAAGTTTGATCCGTAAGAGGATCAAACAAGAAAAGAACGAGGGTTCCCTTCCAAAAAGGGGGCCGGGCCGATACAGCCAGAGAAACTGGCTATGTCGAATTCTTTTTGGGTTTTAGTAATAGCCCCGGAGTGTGAGAACACCCGGGGCTTTTTTTATTCCTTTTTATTTCAAAAACAAACTAGTTAAATAAGAGAAATCATAAAAACCCTTCAATATTTTTTTTATTTACTAAATTAACTTTCACATCAGGAAAGGCATTGTTCCACGCACGAGTGATTATTTTGTCTGTATTCCATTTACATTCAAAAGCTTCGAGTTTATCTCGTGTTTCTTCTACAAGATCAACTTCACTCCCATCTTTAGTCCTCCAAAAATATTGTCTAACATCGTGTCCATTTCTTTGATATACTTTCAATCGTTCAGCTATAAAGAAATTTTCAAATAAAGCCCCTTTATCGAACCTATTGTCTAATGGGTCAAAATTATCAATTAAAGCATTCCTAACACCTGTATCGTAAAAATATATCTTTTCAAAACGAGTTATTTCATTTCGTGGATTTTTACCAAGTGGTGGTACACGAAAAATAATAAAAGATTGTTCAAGAAGACGAACATAACTCATAACTGTTTGGCGAGATACTTCTAACTTTTGTGCGAGCTCATTGTATGAAACTTCTTGTCCAATTTGATATGCAAGTAATTGTGCAAGTTTTTCAATAACAATGGGCTTACGGACAATATCAATTCGTAAAACATCTTTAAACAAATAATCTCTAGCAAGCAATTTTATTTCTTGTTCTGGGTTGTCTGAATTTATGACTGCAGGATACATACCAAAACGAATTCTGTATTCCAAAAGCCGTGTTGCTTCTAATCTATCCACAGTATTTTTATATTCATCAAAAGAAATAGGGTAAAGTGTGAATGGAATATTTCTACCTGTTAACGGTTCTGCTGTTTCATTTGCTAGATCAAAAGAAGAAGAACCTGTAGCAATAATAGTAAGCTCTGGATATGTATCATGCAACAACTTAAGTGAGATACCAATATTTTTTACTCTTTGAGCTTCATCAATTACAATAGTTGTGGCTCCCCGTAAGAAAGCTTTCATATCTACGGATGTTTTTTGTGTAAAAGCTTCGACAACATCTGGCTCATCGCATGAAAAATAAGCACTATTTTGTTTTTCTTCTAAAATCTCTTTTACAAGGGTTGTTTTTCCTACTTGCCTAGCTCCATAAACAATAATAACCTTCTTTGATGTAAGGGCTTCTTCTATTTTTGATTTTATATACCTTTTGAATATCATACTTACTATTATATGCCTATAATTGCAAATGTAAATACATTTATGTGGATAACTCGTTATCCTATTATATTCCCTATCCCAAAAACAAACTAGTTACATAAGAGAAATTATATGCGAGCAGGGTTATGGAGAAGATGAGAATACAGATAAATGCAGAGACAAAGCACCAAGAGCAACCTTTTTTTAATATAAATATTTGCACAGCTATGAGATAGATAGAGAACAGGAAACCTGTGACAGATGCAAATGCCATCACCCCGATGAGCGCATTTGGCATAGCATAAGGCAAGAACAAAAATGCGAGATAAGACAGACACACAAAAGCATAATAAACCATCCCGAGAAATTCTACCGGTATGCCCATGAATTTAGAATAATCACTGTGCACCACAGTCGCACAGTCAAATCTTACAGGACACACGAGTGGAGCTTCTTCGGAATGTTTGTGTTTGTATATATGCCTAGCGACTAAAAAACCAGAAAATCCCAACAGGGATATGGCAACTTGAATTATTATGTCTTGTCCAAATAAAATCATACTTATATAATATATAATAACACTTTTTTGCTTAACTTCAAATTTATATTTTGAAAATAGGTGTTAGTGCAACTGGCTTGTTGTATAGGTTTCTCTTACGCATGAAGTATTTTGCAATTTCATTTGTAGCTATATACACCACAGTCAGAGATAATAGTGTCAGTATGGTAGTAAAAGAAAGCTCAGTAAATTTAAATACTTTTGCGAGACTGTCTGTATAGACAAATATAAAAGGCAATACCACAGACACACTCACCCCGATGACCAGTGGCATGGACATACTTGGAGACTTCCATATAGAACGAGAAGAACGAATAGAGAGGATGAGTGCAAGCTCTGCTAGGATAGAGAGCACAAACCAGCCAGTTTGGAATTCTGCTACTCCTGCGTTTTTATAAAGCTGAAAATAAATCAGGTCAAAGACACTGGAAACAAGACCAAAGATAAATACCCGCTTCATAATTTTTTTCGGTTCAAAATGTGGCACATGACGAAGGGCGTATTCATCTGGATTGTCGGTGATGATGAGCATCAGGGGCAGGTCAGTGAGCAAGTTATTCAAAAGTATTTGAATAGGTAGCATCGGAAGCACCGGATAGAAAAAAGAAGCTGCGAGGAGTGAGAAGAAAGTGCCGGCATTGCCAGAGAGCGTGTACATGATATAAGTCAAAATATTTCGCAGTGCCTTTCTACCCATAGACACACTAGCGAGTATTGGATTCAGGTCTTTCTCCATCAAGATTACATCTGCAGATTCTTTTGCTATATCGGACGCATTTTCCACGGCAATACCTATGTCTGCCCGCTTGAGTGCCAGTGCATCATTGATCCCGTCCCCGAGAAATGCCACAGGGCCGAGCTTCAAATACCTGTCCATCAATTCTAGTTTATTTTCTGGAGTACACTTGGCAAATACCAC
>LBZW01000023.1:0-8576 GCA_000993955.1 Candidatus Nomurabacteria bacterium GW2011_GWA2_40_9 | reverse complement strand
GGGTCATGAAATGCAACATAGCCAGAAAACTTCCACTCCCCTGCACGAGCATACGCCATGGCGATGACCCGCATACCCTTCGTCTCGTATTCATTTGCAGATTTTACTATAGAGTCAGAAATAAAATGACTGCGTTTGAAATCAGACCGATTAGAGAGTGCCAGAATTTGTGACAATATTCCCCTCGCTACTTTTGTTCCATCGTCCAGCACAAATACTTCATAACCCAATGCATGTTCAAATGGTTCAAAGTTTGTAATTCTTTGTGTTGCTATTTTTATTTTCCCGACAGAAGAATTGAGTGCTTCATCATATGCCACATCCATCGGGGTCCGCTCATACTCAGCTTCACTTATAGTGTTTGAGTACTCCCAAAAATTGTCTATATCAGAAACTGTAGCTACTTTTAATTTATTCTCTGTGATTGTGCCTGTCTTGTCTATGAGCAGAAACTGCACCGCACCGAGACTAGACAGAGATGAGAGGCGTTTTACTATGACTTTTTCTTTTGAAAGCACGAGCGATTCCCTAGTGAGAATAAGCATAATAATCAACGGCAACATCTCCGGTACGACACCCACCAGCATAGCTATAGCAAACACAAAAACAGAAGCTAGGGTGTATTTGCCCATAACAAAAACAAGTACAATCATAGCTACGAGGAGCGACACTAGTGAGATAATAAAAACATATTTAATAACTTTTTCTGTGAACAGACTAAAGCTACTCCACTTTTTTACAGACTCTAGATTTGTTAGATATTTAGAAAGTGATGACTTCTCCCCGAGGGCTATCACATGCCCGACTATTTTCCCCCCTGAAACTATCGCCCCAGCAAAAATATTATCCCCCATTTTTACTTCTTTTGGTAAGCTTTCTCCTGTACGCATGGAGTCATCTATATATGCATTTTGAGATTCTATGATCTGTATATCTACCGGCGCCACAGACCCAGCCACCATGTGCACTATGTCCCCCAGTACTAGCTCGGACACTGGTATCTGAGACAGTACCCCAGAACAAAGCACATATATCTTCGCCTGTACTAAATGCAATAATTTCTCTGATGCTTTGGAAGCCTTGAATTCTTGAAAAAAACCTAGTAGAACATTTACTATCATTATGATCAGAATAATTATCCCATCTACTTTCTCCCCCATAAAAAACGAAACTCCTGCAGATATCAGAAGCAAAATAAAAAATAGAGAAGCACACTGCCTCCATACAATAGTCGATGCCAATTTTATATTTTCAGCCATTTTCTATAGTATAACAAAATAAAATTAAAACATTGTGTATTGCCCCCCTGACAAGGGGGTTAGGGGGTTAAAATACAACCCCTCCTATCTTCCCCTTGTCAGGGGAGGTATAAATCCATAACATTTTGGGGGTGGAAATAAAAAAACCGGAAGCGCAATGTTGCACTCCCGGTTTTGTTTGACCTACCAGATTTTTCGATCATCTGACAGATCCCTTCCCGGTATTTTAACCGGGGGTGGAGGTGGTGGTTGATTTTTCATGTTTTTTTAATTTTTTTGTATATTTTTAAAAAAATTTTTTTGTTCTGGGGGGTTAAATTTTTGGCTCGATTTTTTAAATCTTGCCTAAGGCAACCAGCTTCTTGCTGGTGGTCTTCTTCCAAGATTTTAAGTCCTTTAACTATTCTATTCAAGTTAAAAAACTCTATATCCTTGGGTCCTGGGCCGAAAAGATCCTGCATAAGAAATAGTTTTTAACTACAAACAAACCGAGTGCCTAAAAGGCCCTCAAATTATTTGCAGTTATTTTAATAGTGAGATATTGCTTATGAATACTGACTTTTACAAATCAACATTCATAAGCACTCACTTCTATTCCTACTTACTCACACCAACCACTATTCAATTCGCCACGCTAACTTGAACGCGAATGTACATATTTAGATACATTCTAACACACCTGAAATAAAACGCAAATTTTTAGGTAAATTATTTTGCAAGCAAAAAAGATAATTGTGATTGATTATTTTTATTTAATGAGATTACTGAAATATTACTTTCTTCAAATAAACTTACTCTATTATTATATTTTTTTATTCTTTCGGTTATTATTTCACAATAATCTTTATTAATTTCAAATCCAACATATTGCCTGTTATTGGCTATACAAGCAACAGCAGTTGTTCCTGTCCCCATAAATGGATCAAAAACTACACCACCTTTTGGACAACTTGCTTTTATTATTCGTTCAATTATTTCTAATGGCTTTTGTGTGGGATGTTTTTCTCTTTCTGGAGCTTGTGCATGTATTCTTGAAGTACTCCATATGTCCTTTGGATTGTATCCCATCTCTAACCATTTTTTACCGACAAAGATTGATCTAGTCCTAGCTTTTTTAGTTTCTTCATCATAAGGAATTCTAATACTATCTATATCAAAATGATAATCATTATTGTTTACAAAAAATCCGATATTATCGTGGACAGAAGAAAATTTTCTTGTAGAACCACCCATACTTGGCACTCGTCTATCCCAAATAATTTCATTGACCATCCTTAATTTCTTTTTTAAATAAACAAAAATCTCTGGTGAATACTGCCAGCTTAAAAAAATATAAAAACTACCATTCTTTTTTAATTTTGGCAAGACTGCATCTATCCACTCATATGTCCATTTCAAATATTCTTCTGACGATTTTTGATCTGAATCATTTCCATAATCTTTCCCTAGACAATACGGGGGATCAGTCAATATCAAATCAATAGAATCATCTTCTATTTTACTTATACCTAACAAAACATCTTCATTAAAAATTTTATTCATATATTTATTTTAAAATAATACTTTTAGCTAAATTAGCCTGTGGATTCAGCTTTTCTGGTGCTGATGTCAAAGTTGTTGTATTTCGCCCAGGCTATGACCCGCTGCCGAAAAGCTTTTGGATAAAAGGCATTCAAAGCATAGCGGGCATTCGACTCCTGAGGGAACACCATCCCTGCCCGTGCAAGGACTTCATACATAGCCGAAGCAGAACCCATGCCGAAAAACGCATAATCATAAGGAATCTTTTCTATGTACTTATTATATATATCCACGAGCATTTTCTTCTGCTCTGCTGTGACGGGGATCTTTACAGAAGTAGTATCCTCCCCCACTGTGCTATCTAGCCAAGACAAAAATGTCTCTTTGTAAAATTCTGCATTGAAATGTTCCCTGTGGTCATTTGGCACTAGGTGCATCCACTTGTGACTGTCTTTTACTCTAAACCCATACACATGCCTGTCTATCTGCATCAGCACTCTGCCCCCTACAATATTTGCCTTTGCCAAAAGAAGTAGAGTCTGTATAGATGAGGCATATTGCCCTGATTCAAATTTCGGAATCCTGCCGTGCACAAAGTGCAAAGTAATAAAACCCCCGTTGTTTTCGGGGAGCATAGCATCATGTATTTTGTAAAGGTAAATATCCTCTTGTCTGTGTAATACAGCATCAGGACAAGAATTATCCCTGCTACTATGAGCATGTTTATCAGGGTCATGGGAGTATTATGGCTGGTTTGAGGAGTATAAGCAAAAAAACTTGACTTTTTTAGTATATCATGCTTAAATATACATGAATCCCCCGATCTCTTAATCCAAAAATTTTCATCATGAAAAATTGGAAGGAAGAACTCGGGCTTACGCTCGTTCTTATCGCAATTCTCCTATGGGGAATCAAAGAATGGGCAATATAATCCCAAAACCAAAAGCGGCCCCCACCGCTTTTTTTATTTGCCAAAAATTTGTGTCTGTATTGTACCAAGCTCGCACCTATTTCCAAAAGAAGTGATGTCGCACGCTCCGCTCGCGTGGGGCTTCAATGCGGACTCGGTTTTGCCAAAACTATTTTTTGGGGAAAGGATTTCGCAAAACACTCGGCTAATCTTTTTTGAATTCGGATGTCGCAAGCGGAAGAAGAGGTGTCTGGGGAGGAATTTTCCATTTGCTCCGCTATTTTCTTTTGGCGAAATTCTGGCGGGCAAAAAACAGAAAATCAAGACAAAGTAGAGAACAATTCAGCAAAGGTGGCTCTTATATTGTTATCATCAATATTTTTAAATACAGAATCAAAATCAGTATCTTTAAATTTGTGAGCGTTTTTCCCAAACTGCTTTACACACTCTTTTTTACAATAAGTTCTGAAGTCGCTCAAATTTCCAAAATCCGATGGGTCTTTAGGATTTTTTCCAGCTAATCTCAGCATTACGTGCTCAGAGTTATATTCTATAAATTGAACAAGATCACCATCTTGTGTAATCAATGTCCCTATTGCAGAGGAGTCGTCTATGTCTTTATCAAGAAAATAAAACAGTCTTTGACCTGCATATTTTGCCTTTATCAAAATATGTTTTGATGTGAAGTGTGCAATGGTGCTTACACCATCTAATTTACCTTGAGAGACTATTTGGTTACCATCTTTGATAATTTCAACTCTGTTACTAAATTGAACACTAGAAGCACCGAAAAGTGCTCTAAACTTATTTTTTGTCAGATAAGCGAATAAGTTAAACTCGGTCGTGCCCTCGCTTAGGAGTAGATAATATACATTAAATCCTTTTTTCTCATCCATAGGTTTTAAAGTAAATTATTTATGATTCTACTAAAATCAATAGTATCTGGTATTCCTCCTAGAGACCCTAAGCGGTATATCCTCTTTATGTTATCTCTTTCTTTTACGTCATAATCTGATACTTTCCTTGCCAGAATATTATCGCCCTTCTTTTCTAAAATATGTGCTTGGTCATTTTGTAAGAGGTCAAAAGTTTCGTGATTGTGAGAAGAGAAGAATAATTGAGCGTTGTTTTTGTTTATATCTTTATCTTTAAAAAGATTAAGGATGGAAATCTCCATATCTGGATGGTAGAACTTGCTCGTTTCATCATAGACAACAACACCTCCTATTTTTAATATCCTAAGAATATCACCTATATATGCTATGAGTTCGCGTGTTCCAGCAGAAAGCTCGGTAGCACCAAGATTCTTGTAGAAGTTGTTATATTTTGCCTCATAATTAAAAGTAAAAGATTTATTTATGGGATTAGCATCACTTTCTTTTTTAATGACAAGACTTTCAAAAGATGGTTCGAAATACTTAACTATAGGGTTAACTATACCAAGCATTTTAGTTTGTATTTCATTATTACTATTGAGATAGTTAACTGCAAAAGCAAGTAATCCGTTTAGATTATTTTGCCCCATTTGAACTGAACGCTTGTCGGTAATGAAACAAAAATTAGTTTTAATTTGGTTGAGATTAGAAACACCAATTTCTTCTTTAAGGTTGGCAAACACAGAAATATCCGAACTGTCATCTAAAATCACAGAGAGGAAGGAAGACTTTTTTGGTGCTACAATATTCTTTGCCAAAGAACCCATTTTGCTTTCTATGTTAGCTTCCAAGGAAATACTGTGATTCTTTCTACTAAAGATCTTTTTGTTGTTTTTGTATAATACCTCCTCAGAAATTTCTTTACCTTCGTTTATAATAGAAATTGAGTAGTTATATTTAGTTTCTTCAATTATAAAATCCATCTCCATTACGATAGGCTTTGACTCCATTGATTTAGTGTAATTGGGAAGAGAGATAACAATTTCCGTTTTTATACCATTTGGAGCAAGTAAAAATTCTTGCTGTTTTGTTACCATAACTCTAGTTATAGTATCAATGATGTTTAATATAGTGCTTTTACCTGAAGCATTGGCACCATAAAAACCAGAGATAAGAGAGGCTCTCTCTTTCCCTATATTTACATATCCTATTTTTTCTTTTTCACCCCCTTCCGTGAAGGATATTTCTACAGGGTCTTTTATCCCGTAGAAGTTACTTGCTTTAATTCTTGTTATTATCATATATCTATTAAATTACATTAATTTGTAATAATATGCCAAGTATATTCCTTTTTGTTTTAAAAGTCAAGTAGTTTTGACAGAATAGTGTCTTTTTTACATTTTACCCATATATTATAAGGATTATCCACTTGAGAAAACCGCTATAAATTGTCATTTTATAGTCTTTTTTATTAATTATGAAATTATAGGTTATTTCCCCGACTTAGTTCTATTATCCTCCTTGCACAACATCTGACAATTTTCGGCGACAGTTCTTCCTCCTTCATGCCATGGTTTGATGTGATCCGCCTCCATTTCGCCGATAGCAAACTCTTTTTTACAGACAGGACAAACACCATCTTGTCTTTCATATGCTTCACGCTTCATGTTTGGCGTAAAAGCACGGATAGAGAGATATCGTTCTTCATTATAAAGTTCTCCCCAATTTACACCCGCCATTTCTTTTCTGTAATTTGGGAAAGTTTTTCGCACCCAGTGAATTACATCTTGAAAATATTGCCACAACTCATTAGCATTTTTATCGTGCTGATTTTTTGCCATATATTCTTCTATCTGCTCGTTACTTATCCAAGATAAAGCAGTTTCCAAATATTCTTGGCGAATTAGCGAACCAGACACTAACGAACCTCCGTCGTTTGCAAGTAAATACGCCGCACAATTTGTTTTACTAAATTTAAGTTTTGCATCAGAAAGCCATGGTCCAGTATAAACGGCATTTCTAAGCTCCTGATCTGTTAGTCTTTCTCCAGCAATATTGATGATTTTAAACCAATCTAATTTTTCTTTATCCTTTCCTTCGCAGTGATAAATCATAAGATCGTAGTTCATAATTTGTTCTTTTTCCTCGGGGGTCAAATTATGGAACATCGCAGTTCGCCCATTAAATTCAATAGAAAAATCTCCATTTACGAATTGAGCAATACTGATTGTTCGCTGTTGTCCATCAAGCACTTCAAAATTACCATCTTCCTTTTTGACCCAATACATTACATTGAGCGGGAAACCATTTTTTACAGTTCTGATTACTTCATCTCTTTGTTTTCCGCTATATACGAATTCTCGTTGATATTTAGGACGAATATCTAACTTACCACCAAAAGCAGACACGCCTTCTTCGGCACTATCTTTGTAGTCTTTTACAACTTCTGAAATTTTTATTTTGTGTAATTCTATTTTCATATTATTTTTGTGGTTTTTTGTTTCTAATCAAAATTCTCATATAGACAACCTGCAGTTTTTCTTCCATTTTTATAACAGGTCCTCTATTTAGATCATTATAATTTGGAGTGTCATTTGCCGTATAAGTTTTTGTCCTTAATCCTTGTGAATTTTGCCTATCTGCTATCCAAATTATTTCAAACTGTTCAGGATTATATTTATTCAAAAAAGTTATCGGTACTCCCATCGCACCTTCATAATCCATTGGGATATCAGAGACCTTCGAAACTTCAATCGCATCATAATTATCATATTTGGGGTACTCTTTCAACGAGTATTTTTTATATAAAATTAATTCCTCATGTCGCTTATCTGTATCAAGATTTGTATACCAATTAACAGCAGGAACTTTTACATATCCATCATTCGGATTGTAACCTTTTCCTATAACAAATTTTTGATTAGCTTCGAGATTGTTACTATAAGGTGTTTTATATACCATTGACATATTAAAACCGTAACCCGACCACAACTTATTTTCTTTTATGAATTTAAAAACCTCTTTATATGTAATAGCGTTCATATTCCCCAATATCAAAAACTTTTTATTATATTCAACAAGTTGTGCGATGTATTCTCTAAAAAGCGAAAAGGGTGGATTTGTTATCACGATGTCTGCTTGCTTGAGTAATTCTATACTTTCCAGACTTCGGAAATCTCCTTCACCTTCCATAGGAGACCACTCATTATTTTTATTTGCTTTTAACTGCTCCGAAATATCTCGCAAATCAAAAGCACCATCACCATCAATATCACTTACATCGTTAATAATGAATTTATTTGCATTATTTTTTGGTCGTCCTTTTGAGGGTTCCAAAGTCTTATCGTCTCCAAATAATCCAAGTTGAGTATTCGCGATTGGTGATGGTTTATAGCTTGTGGCGATAAGTCTTTTTAATTTCAAAGCTTTAAAGTTTGAAGCAAAATATTTGAAAAAATTGCTTTCAAATGGATCATCACAATTACAATAAACAATTTTGCCCTTAAATTGATCTTTGTAATTTTTCAATTCTTTTTCAATATCAACAAGTTCAGTATAAAATTCATCATTCTTACCTTTGCTAGCCTTGTGGAGGTTACTATTTGAATGTCCTTTTTCTTTATTCATAAATTTATTTCAAAAGTTCGCTACTAGAAATTCCCAACGCATTGGCGATTTTTTCCAAAGTCGAAAGAGTAGGATTCATGCGACCATTTTCAATGTTGCTGATATAAGCTCTATCCACGCTCAAAGCAGTCGCAAGGTCTCCTTGCGACATATTCTTTTTCAAGCGTAGCTTTCTTAAGTTTTCCCCAAGTTTCTTTCCTGATGACATAAATACATAATAGGAAAACTTGCATTCTTTTGCAAGAGTGCAGTATAATGCATACATGTCCGCCCCCAATTTCCCCAAGTAGGCAATGTCAAGGTCTCGCCTTGACATGAGCATGTTAGTTAAAAAATGAAACTGTTGTGACTATGTGCGACACCGAGTGTCCAACATTTTACGAC
>LBZW01000022.1 GCA_000993955.1 Candidatus Nomurabacteria bacterium GW2011_GWA2_40_9 | reverse complement strand
TTATCTTAATCATTTCAACTTCAATTCCTTAACAGCAGTGTCCATATCTTTATCCCCTCTCCCACTTAAATTTATTACAATTAATTTATTTTTTAATTTATCAGCATTCTTTACAACATAAGCAACAGCATGAGCTGATTCCAAAGCAGGGATTATCCCTTCTGTCTCGCTCAATAACCTAAAAGCTTCTAAACATTCTTTATCTGTTGCATAAGTGTATTCTGCTCTTTTTGTGTCTCTCAGATAGACATGCTCTGGGCCAACTGCGCAATAATCCAGTCCAGCTGAAATTGAATGTGTGTTTAGTATCTGGCCGTATTTATCCTGCAATACCAAAGTTTTTGTTCCATGAATAATGCCTAATCTCCCTGCTTTTTTGTCTGCAAACCTTGCTGCATGTTTTCCTGAAGCAATTCCTAAACCACCAGCTTCTACACCGATTAATCTAACTTTTTTGTCCGCTATAAATTCCCTGAATATCCCAATTGAATTAGAGCCGCCGCCAACACAAGCCACTATAACATCTGGCAGCACTCCTTCTGATTGTAAGATTTGTTTCTTTGTTTCTTTGCCAATCATTGACTGAAAGTGGGCAATCATTGTTGGATAAGGATGCGGACCTAAAACAGAGCCCAATAAATAATGGGTTGTCTGGACATTTGCAGTCCAGTCCCTTAAGGCTTCATTAATGGCGTCCTTCAATGTTTTGCTGCCAGTTGCTACTGGATTGACTTTTGCTCCCAATAGCTTCATCCTGTAAACATTAAGCTTTTGCCTTTCAATATCTATTGTGCCCATATATACTTCACATTTTAAACCGAGCTTTGCAGCAGCTGTTGCAGCAGCAACCCCATGCTGGCCTGCTCCTGTTTCTGCTATTATTCTTTCCTTACCCATATATTTTGCTAATAGTGCTTGTCCTAAAGCATTGTTTATTTTATGGGCTCCTGTATGAGCCAGGTCTTCCCTCTTTAAATAGATTTTACAGCCTAATCTTTTTGATAGATTATTACAAAAAGTTAATTGCGTTGGCCTTCCTGCGTAGGTTGTTAGTAAATCATTAAACTCTTTGTTGAATTTTTTATTATTCTTATAGCTAGCAAAAGCTTTCTGCAATTCTTCTACAGCTGGCATTAGTGTTTCCGGTATGAAAATGCCGCCGTATTTGTCAAAATAGCCGTGTTTCATTTTTTTACCTTTTCAATAACCAATTTCATCTTCTCATAATCCTTTATTCTCGCTTTTGATTTAACTCCTGAATTTATGTCAACAGCGAATGGCTTTACTGTTTTTATTGCTTCTTCAACATTGCCTGGATTCAAGCCGCCTGCCAGGAAAATAGGCTTTTTTATTTTTTTAACAATTTCTGAACTTATGCTCCAATCATGCGTTTTTCCTGTGCCGCCTCTGCCATATTTGCCTTTTGTATCCAGCAAAATATAATCAACATATCTTTCGTATTTCTTTGCTTCCTTTACAGCAGAGCTGTCTGCAACCGGGATTGACTTGGTTATTTTTACCTTTGGCAATGATTTTCTTATCCTGCCTATTTCCTTCAATTCAATTGTATTATGCAGCTGAATAACTTGCGGATTGATTTCCTTTGCTATCTCAATTATCGGCTCTGCTTTTTGCAGGTAGGTTACAAAAACAGGCGTAACCTCCAAGGGCAGCATTTTAATAATATCTTTTGCTTCCTCTCTTTTTATTGTATCTTCTGAAAAATATATCTCAACCAAAAAACCAACAAAATCTGCCCCTAGTTTTGCAGCGTCTAAAGCATCTTTTTCATTTGTGATGCCGCATATTTTGACTTGAGTCATTTTGCTGCTGCCCTGAGCTCTTCTATTGCTTTTTTCCTGTCTTTTTGCCCAAAAATCGAGGAGCCAGCTACAATTACATTTGCTCCTGCCTTTACTGCCTGCTTTACTGTTTCTTTATTAATCCCGCCATCAATCTCTATATCCAGATTTGGCTTTAGTTTTCTCAGCTCTTTTATTTTAGGCAAAACATCAGGCATGAATTTTTGTCCTGCATAGCCTGGGTTTACAGACATGATTAAAACCATGTCAACTTTATCAATGTAAGGATTTATTTTATCTAAATGTGTTGGAGGGTTTATTGATATCCCAGCTTTTATTCCCCTGCTCTTTATTAATTTAAATGCTTCATCAATGTTATCCCTGCATTCTTCGTGTATTGTTATAATTGAAGCGCCAGCATCTGAGCAGCTGCCTATAAAACCATCTTTTATTGGATGCTGCACCATCAGGTGAACATCTTTTGGCAGTTTGCTTTTAACTGCTTTAATCTCTGATGCTTTGAATGTAACTGGAGGAACAAACTTGCCGTCCATCACATCAACATGGATTAAATCAGAGCAGGGCTCTATTTCTTTTACTTCTTCGTTCAGCTTTGTCCTGTCTGCTGATAAGATAGAGGGGGCTATTTTTATCCTCATCTTAGCTCCCTGATTTTTTTAGCTATATCTTTTGCTTCCATCAATGCAGAGCCAATCAAGATGCCGTTCACTTTCTTTTTTATTTTAGCAACATCCTTTTTTGTTTTGTAGCCGGATTCTGCTATCACAAGCTTATTTGCAGGCATCTTTCTTATTAATTTTGGCGCGGTACCCATGTTAATTCTCAATGTATCAAGGTTCCTGTTGTTTACGCCAATAATTGATGCCTTTGTTTTCAGCACTTTTTCAAGGTCTTTTTCATCATGAATTTCCACTATGCAATCCATGTTTAGTATCTTGGCAATATCAATAAAGTTGTCTATCTGCTCTTTTGCCAGAATTTTAGCTATCAACAAGATAGCATCAGCGTTATAGTAGCGGGATTCATAAACCTGGTATTCATCTATTATGAAATCTTTTCTGAGCAGGGGTATTCTTTTTATTTCCCTGTTTATCTGCTTTAAATAAGATAAATTGCCTTTGAAATATTTTTCATCTGTTACAACTGAAATTGCCGCTATACCTGCATCCTTGTAGATTCTTGCTGTTTTCACAGGATCAAAATCCTTAACATCCAATCCTGAAGGAGAGGCTTTTTTTATCTCCCCAATCAAAGCGAGGCCTCTTTTGGCTGTTATCGCCCTTCTGAAGTTCCTTTGTGATAAGGATAAGAAAGGCCTGAAGCTATCTAAAGGGTGCTTTGCTTTTGCGATTTCTATTTCTTTCCTTTTATTTTTAATAATTTTGTCTAGTATCATCTTGTTTTTGTAGAAAATAACTTTTTTATTTGCCTGCCCATTCTTTTAATTGTTCCAGCTTTTTAAGCGCTTTGCCGGAATCAATTGAATCTTTTGCCAGCTCAATGCCTTTTTTTATGCTGCCTGCTTTTCCTGCTACAAAGATAGCTGCCCCGGCATTTAACAAAACAACATCCCTTTTCGGGCCTTTTTCCTTCCCAGCCAAAATATTCATAATTATTTTAGCGCATTCCTCAGGAGAACCGCCTTTTATTTCATTTAAACCTGCCATTTTTATTCCAAAATCAGTCGGCTTAATTGTGAAATTTCTGACATGGCCATCTTTATATTCACTGACTTTTGTTTCCCCTTCAATTGTTATTTCATCCAGGCCATTGCCATGGACAACAAAGGCGTGCTTGCAGCCAAGCTTTCCTATAACTGCTGCTAACGGCTCTGTCAGATCAGGAGAGAAAACACCCATAAGCTCGTAAGGGGCTTCAGCAGGATTTGTTAATGGCCCTAAAATATTAAAAACGGTCCTGATGCCAAGCTCTTTTCTTGGGCCAATTGCATATTTCATCGCTTCATGGAATTTAGGGGCGAACATATAGCCAAAGCCAATTTCATTTATGCATTGCTCCACTTTTTTTGGCTCTAAATCTATTTTAACGCCCAAGGCAGCCAAAACATCTGCAGAGCCGCTTTTGCTTGAGACTGATTTGTTGCCGTGCTTTGCTACTGCAATTCCTGCTCCAGCCACAACTAATGCAGCACATGTTGAAATATTAAAAGTTCCAGACTTATCCCCGCCAGTGCCGACAACATCTATCAATGGCTGAGGCTTTGGCTTTATTATAAAGGCCTTTTCCCTCATGACTTTTGCGCAGGCTGTTATCTCATCAATTGTCTCTCCTTTTAGGCGCAAAGCTACTAAAAAGCCAGCTATCTGGGCATCAGTTGCTTTGCCTGACATTATCTCGCTCATAACTGCCCCTGCTTCTTCCTGCGTCAAATCCTTTTTTTCAATTAACCTGCTTATAGCTTCCTGAATCATTTTTTGTTTGCCAGTTTGATCATGTTTTCAATTATATTTCCTCCAGTTGGCGTCAGTATGCTTTCCGGATGGAACTGGACACCCTCAACAATGCTTTCTTTGTGCCTGACAGACATGACAATACTTTTTTCTGCTGTTCTTGACG
Organism: Candidatus Nomurabacteria bacterium GW2011_GWA2_40_9; assembly: GCA_000993955.1. Classification (GTDB taxonomy): domain Bacteria; phylum Patescibacteriota; class Minisyncoccia; order Phycocordibacterales; family UBA9973; genus UBA9973. Next base: position 3,946 of record LBZW01000022.1, on the reverse strand, counting down.
AAATCTCAAGGCAGTAAGGAACATCAGTTGCTGTTAGTGAATGATATCTTCCTGCCTGGAATGGGTTTTCAATATTTGCAAAGATTGTTTTTTCATCATGAGTGATTTTGGATGGCTTACCATGCACTGTTTCTATACACCTGTCTACTTTTCCGCCCATTGCTTCCACTATGCACTGGAAGCCCAGGCAAACACCAAAAATAGCTATCCTTGGATGATATTTTTTGATTATTTCTATGCTGTTTCCAGCCTGGGCTGGTGTTCCTGGCCCCGGTGATACAACAATCAGGTTAGGCTTGAATTTGCTTATGATGCTGTCTATTAATTTCATATCTGTATTGTTCCTGTAGACCAATACCTCGCAGCTTCTTTTTTCAAACTCATCTACAAGATTGTATGTAAATGAGTCAAAGTTGTCAATAAAGAGCACTTTAGTCATTTCAATCCACCTGCAAGGGCTATTGCCTTCAAACAAGCTTTAGCTTTCTTTTCTGTTTCCTCAAATTCATTTTTTGGAATTGAGTCGTAAACAATGCCCGCTCCTGCCCTTATGTACGCTTTATTGTCTTTTAGGCGCATGCTTCTTATTACAATAGCTGAGTCTAGATCCCCATTTGGCGTTATATAACCAACAGCGCCGCCATAGAAGCCTCTTTTTGTTTTTTCAACCTGCCTGATTAATTTCATTGCCTCTATTTTAGGCGCTCCTGTTAAGGTGCCCATATTCATCGAAGCAAGGTAAGCATGCAAAGCATCTAAATCATCCTTTAAAGTTCCTTTGACATTTGAAACCAAATGCTGTACATGAGAGTATTTTTCCACTATAAACGGCTCATTAACATACCTGGAGCCGGGTTTTGATACTTTTGCTATATCATTTCTTGCCAAATCTATCAGCATTGTATGCTCTGCTAATTCTTTTTCATCTATCTTCAGCTCTGTTTCATATCTTGAGTCAAGATCCTTATCAATCTCATTATTTACAATGCCTCTTGGCTTTGTTCCTGCTATTGGCCTTATTTCAACTATTTTTTCTTTGTCTCCCTGTACTCTTAAAAACATTTCCGGGCTTGATCCCAGCAGGATTCCGTTTTTGTTATTAATAAAAAACATATAAGGCGAGGGATTTATTGTCCTAAGCTGCCTGTAAATATCCAATGGCTCTGCGTTATAGTTTGTTATTATTGTTCTTGAAGGCACTGCCTGAAAAATATCCCCTGCCAGGATGCGCGCTTTCATATCATTGACAATCTCAATGTAGTCTTTTTTTGGCGTGTCAGTTGTCAGCTCCTGTTTTTTCTGTATGAATTTTTTTTGTTTCGCTGGTTTAGCTGTTAATGCCTTTTCGTATGATTCAATTGTTTTTAGGCAGTTATTGTAGGTTTTTTCCCTGTTTTTGTCCGTTATTAATGCGTTTGCTATGAGGTATGTTTTGTTTTCTTTATGGTTTGTTAAGAATAGATTGTCCAAGAAATACAATTCATAATCCGGGTCCTGCAGTATGTCTTCCTTGTTGGGAGGAAGGTCTTCAAACTGGTCAATAAAATCATAGCTTATCGAGCCAAATAAGCCGGCATAAGGCATCAATGGCTTGCTGGTTGGCTTGAATTTAAAAGCCACTGCCCTGATTATGTCCATATGCGTCTTTAACTTCAGCCTCTGGTCTTCGCTTACTGTTTTTCTTGTTGGCGCTTGTAATCGCTATTGATCTCCCGGAAAATGTGCCACTTAAAATAAACTATGGTCCGATTAAAGTTACTACACATATTAATCCACTTAGTATCCATTTTTCACTTGGAAAGATAGCAATAAACAAAGACTTTAAGACACATTTGGGACTTGATTTAAAGGGAGGGAGTCATCTGGTTTTTGAGGCAGATATGGCTGATATTAAAAAAGCTGATCGAAATGATGCACTTGAATCAGCGCGCGATATTATCGACCGACGAGTCAATTTTTTTGGTGTTTCTGAACCAAGCGTCCAAACACTAAAGTCTGAAAATAACTATCGCATAATTGTTGATTTGCCTGGAAATGAGGATATTTCTCAAGCAATTGCGCTTATTGGACAAACGGCACGACTTGAGTTTACCGAAGAACTTCCACCGGATACAAAGTTTGCGACAGGAACACCAGATTTCATGAAAGTTACTAAAAAAACTGGACTTACGGGAAAACATATAAAGCGTTCAACTATTCAATATGATGATACGGGGAAGCCAGCAGTGGGGCTTGAATTTAATACAGAAGGGACAAAGCTTTTTGCGGCTTTAACACAGCGCAGTGTTGGACATAAGATTGGTATTTTCATAGATGGATATCCAATAACAAGTCCACCAGTTGTTGAAACGCCTATTCTTGATGAACAAGGAATAATAACAGGACAATTTACTATTGATGAAGCTAAAAAACTTTCAGTTGCAATAAATTCTGGCGCGCTTCCTGTCTCAATCAATTTAATTGAACAGCGAAATATAGGACCCACGCTGGGGGCAGAGCATATACGTAAAAGTATGATTGCCGGTATTATTGGTCTTTTGGGTGTAGTTGCCTTTATGGTTCTTTATTATGGTCGACTTGGAATTATTGCTGTTTGTGCACTTATTATCTATGGACTCATCAATTTTGCTTTGTTCCGTACAATCCCAGTTACCTTAACGCTTCCAGGAATTGCCGGATTTATCCTTTCCATTGGGATGGCTGTCGACTCAAATATCTTAATTTTTGAACGCATAAAGGAAGAACGACGCAAAGGAAATGATCTGAAAAGTGCAATATTTTTTCCCCAATTTGGACTTATCCGTGGATTTGCATTGACCCTTGGAATCGGAGTATTGACAAGTTTGTTTACCGGAGTTTTTATAACCCGCCGGCTTATTGATATGTTTTATAGAGGAAAATAACTATGATTAACTTTTTAAAATACACCAAACTATACGCATTCATTTCCATACTAGTTATTTCTGTGGGTATGACGTCCCTTTTTATGTATGGACCTAAACTTTCTATTGATTTTACTGGAGGCGCAATCCTTGACTATTCATTTAATAAACCAGTTTCGGAAGGTGAAGTAGTAAATATATTAGTGAAAAATTCATTGTCAATTGTTGATGAGTCTCGTCAGTCACCTACGAGAATTCTCATTAGGACAAAGTTAATCAGCGACGAAAAAGAAGCCTTAGTTCGAAAAGATCTCGAAAAAAAATTGGGAGTAAAGATCAAATTACTGCGCTTTGAAACGGTTGGACCGACTTTGGGAGTAGAGGTGATGCGCAAAACGCTTGCCGCATCATTTGTTGCGATTATTGGTATTCTCCTTTATTTAACATTTGCTTTCAAACGAATGAATTATGGAGTTGCGGCAGTTGTGGCAATGTTTCACGACTTTTTGGTTGTTGTGGGATGTTATTCGATCATTTCCCACTTTTTTGGTGCGGAAATGGATACGCTTTTTGTTACAGCCCTCCTTACTACACTATCATTCTCGGTGCATGACACCATTGTCGTTTTTGACAAAATTCGTGAACATGAGAAATATTCCTCTCTTCCGCTTACAATAATGGCAAATAAGGCATTTACTGAAACGGTAGTGCGATCAGTCAATAATTCGCTCACCATCATTTTGATGCTCGTTCCCCTTATGATCTTTGGAGGTTCATCAATACGTTTTTTTGCGGTAGCGCTCCTCATTGGTACCATAACTGGCATGTATTCATCCCCATTTGTTGCAACTCCTTTCTTAGTGTTTTTGGAATCGAGGCGAAAAGTGAAGTAAAAATGGTATACTTGAACTCATGCGTTTGAACCGATACATAGCCCTTTGTGGAATTTGCTCGCGCCGGGCCGCCGACACCCTCATTTCAGCAGGTAAGGTCAAAATAAACGGAAAAATAGGGAAACTTGGCGATACGGTCACAAACAACGATATTATTGAAGTTAATGATGG
>LBZW01000021.1 GCA_000993955.1 Candidatus Nomurabacteria bacterium GW2011_GWA2_40_9 | reverse complement strand
TTCAATCGTGTAGTGGCATATTATGGAAATTTATATTCCAAAAAGATGGGCGTGCTAGGTGAATATGATGAAGAAGAAATGCTTGCCAGATTAGATACAGAAGTTAGAAAATGGGAAGCAGTTGACCCTGAAACTCCAGTGATACCTGCTCTTCATTATATAGCTGTTGTAGCACAGGGTACGGCTGGTGTAGATGGCAAATACAGATTCCGTATGGGGAATGCGGAGATAGATAAAGTCCTAGTTATGGCAGAGAAAATACCTGCCCGCAATGCAGAAGGCATAGCTAATGCAGGCGGGAATACGATTGTGTTTCTAGATATTCAGGTAGCACTTTCAGATATACAAACAGAGTTGCCACATTTAAAAAAATATTTAGAAATGCCAAATGTACACCTAGGCATAGACCCAGAGTTTTCTATGAAAACTGGTGCTCGTCCTGGAAAAGTAGTGGGCACGATGGACGGGGAAATAGATGTGAACTTTGCTATAAATTATTTGTCTCAGATAGTAAAAGAAAAAAACCTTACTCCAAAGATACTAGTAGTGCATCGTTATACCAGAGGCATGCTTACAAATTCTGCAAAGATAAAACCGACACCCGAAGTGCAAGTAGTGATACACATGGATGGCTGGGGAGGCAAGGATAAAAAGATTGGCACATATAAAAACTTTATATATCCCGAACCTGTGCAGTTTACTGGATTTAAACTTTTCTATAAAAATGACATCAAAGAACCAAATACTGTGATCTTTGAACCGAGTGAACTGATGAAATTAAACCCAAGACCGAGTTATATACAGTATCAGTAAATTAAATTATTTCTACTACTTCATCAAACTCTTTACGAATTTTAGGTTTTAGGATTGCAGGGTCCTCGCCTCGATAGCCGAGGGCGAGCATAGTAACAGATTTCAAGTTCTTTTCTTTGAGTCCCAATATTTCATCTACTTTATCTGCTTCAAACCCTTCCATCGGGCAGTTGTCTATTCCGAGGAGCGATGCAGTTTGGATCATAATGCCAAGTGGTATATATGCTTGTGCCCGCACCCATGATTCTAAATTACTTGTTTCAGATTGTTTCTGAATAGAAGTTTTTAAGAATTTTTGATAATCTGCTAATTCTTCTAATTTTTGATTTTGAATTTTTGCGGTTCTTTCTAATCTATCTTGTAATACCCCAGTGTCTATATCTGTCCGATATGTAATGACGATAAGGTGTGATGCATCTGTGACCTTTGGTTGCTTGCTCACTTCAAATATTTTTGCCCTTATGTCAGGATTTTTGATAACCAAAAATTTCCAAGGCTCAAGCCCGAGTGAGCTAGGGGACAGGCGAGCAGACTCTAGGATAGTGTGTATATCTTCTTCATCTACTTTCTTTTTTTTATCGAAAACTTTTGTAGCATAACGCCAGTTCAATGCCTCTATTATTTCTTCTCTTTTTTCTTTACTGTTTTGATTTAATGACATATATAAGATATAATAGCATTATATTAGTTAATAGAGTTAAAAATTATGAATGATGTAAAAATGTTAGTAGAAGATTTAGCAAAGATGATAGCAGAAGGTAAAATATTGGAAGCTTTTGATAAATATTATGCGGATGATGTAGTCATGCAAGAAAACGAAGATGCTCCTCGCATAGGGAAAGTTTCAAACAGAGCCCATGAAGAAGCTTTTGTAAATGGTATAACAGAAGTTCGTGAAATGAAAGTTTTAGGCATAGCAACAGGAGATAATTATTCAACTATGGAGTATTCTATAGATGCTACACATAAAGATTGGGGAGAGATGAAAATGTCTCAAGTTGCAGTGCAACATTGGAAAGATGGAAAAGTTATAAGTGAAAAGTTTTATTATAATAAAGCAAAATAAAATTTTATGAAAAATACATATATAGCAGTGCTTGTTTTGATTTTATTGGGAGTTGTTATTTTCTTTGCTACAAAAGATAAAGATACTGATGAAGTTCAATTAGATGAAAATGAATCTTCAACAGAGGCAACAAATAATAATGAAGTGGATTTAAGTACTAATACAAGTATTCCTGTAGAAGACATAAATCTAGAAGTGGAGGCGGAGGTGGAATTAAATACAGTGAGAGAGTTCACTGTAAATGCAAAAAACTTTTCTTTTTCACCTAGCACTATGACTGTAAAAAAAGGAGACAAAGTAAAAATAACTTTTATCAATTCGCAAGGTTTTCATGATTTTAAAATAGATGCGTATGGTGTAGCTGCTAAACAAGCTCAATCTCCGAATACAGAAGTATTAGAATTTATTGCCGACAAAACTGGAAGCTTTGAATACTATTGTTCAGTAGGAACACACCGAAGTATGGGTATGAAGGGGACTCTAGTAGTAAATTAAAAAATTCTAATTGCGAATGATTAAAAAAACAAAAGATAAATTCTCTCTCGTTGCTCGGATCAAAAGTGCTACACATGCGTGGAGGGGTATAGGCATACTTGTAAAGACTACGCACAATTTTTGGTTTCAGATATTTTTTGCTTTACTTGCTGTATATCTAGGATTTATTTTGTGTATTTCTACTACAGAATGGCTGTTTATCGTATTGACGATAGGAATTGTTTTTGTAACTGAAGCACTCAATACTGCTTTTGAGATAGATATAGATCTGACTTCTCCAGAATACCACCCATACGCACGGGACACAAAAGATGTGGCAGCTGGAGCTGTGCTGATATCAGTATTTGTGGCTATTTTAGTAGGACTCATTATTTTCTTGCCGAAGATTTTCATGTTATAATAGGTTCATGTATAATACAAACAACTTGCAACAAAAAATATTCTTTGGAATTATAGGCTTACTAATATTAGGAGTTATTGGAATGGTGGTTTTAAGGACAGGAGAGGGAACTTCTGCTGGTCCAGGTAAATACGACACCTTTGCTCAATGTCTAACAGAGAAGGGGGCTGTTTTTTACGGTGCTTTTTGGTGTCCTCACTGCCAAGCCCAAAAGAAGCTTTTTGGTTCATCTGCTAAATTACTACCATATGTAGAATGTTCTACTGCCGATGGTCAAGCTCAGACGCAGATATGTATAGATAAAAAGATTTCTGGCTATCCGACTTGGGAGTTTGCTGATGGTACACAACTAAATGGGGAAATACCACTAGCACAATTAGCAGAAAAGACAGCGTGTGAATTACCAGCAGAATAAAATACATGAATCCCGAAACTACACATTATCTAAATCTTTTTCTAGGAGCAGGGGCGATACTTTTGCAGATTCTTTCTGTAGTTGCTTTATTTTTGATATTTATGGGACCAAAGAAAAATAAATACAAAAATAATTATCTGACTTTTATAGATAAGCATTATTTGTATTTGGGATTTATTGTATCTCTTTTTGCTTCACTGTTCTCTATGGTTTATTCTGAGATCATAAACTTTGCTCCTTGCTACTTGTGTTGGTATCAGAGAGTATTTATGTTTCCAGTGGTATTTATCTTTGGTTCTGCTATTTGGCACAAAGACAGAAAGATTGTGAAGTATACACTACCTATGCTTCTGGTTGGTTTTGTTATATCTGTGTATCAAAATTTTGGTTATTATTTTGCTGACAAAGGAAATCTCCCATGTGATGCTTCAGGGGTTTCTTGTTATCAACAGCTTGTCTATGAATTTGGTGGATACATCTCTATTCCGATGCTCGCTCTCACTGGATTTTTTGCCCTCATCACTATCGTTCTCATCGCTCACTTTTATAAAAAAGAAGATTAATTAGCCCTAAGTCGGACTTAGGGCTTGAGTATAAATAATATGGATGAAAATTTAAAGAAACAACTTGAAGAGCAAATAGTAAAGATAGATGCGATTTATAAATCTGTAGAAAAGACGCGAAAATACTTTGTCACTATGCTTTGGGTGACATTGGGTGCTGTAATACTTCCTTTGATAGGACTTGCCTTTGCAATACCGGCATTTTTAAATAATTATGTAGGCACTTTGACTGATCTAGGAATATAAATAAAATATGAAAGAGAGTAAAGATAAATTTGTTAAATCTGAGACTTTTACTAAAGCCGAATTACTTCTGATTAGAAAATTAAATACTCCAGCAAAAGTACAAGATTTTTTAAATAAGTTGCCTTTTAATTTTGAAGAAGATGCAAAAGGAGAACATAGAGATACAATAAAGTCTCCACTTCGGGTACTGCGGACGGGGAGTGCTCATTGTATGGAGGGGGCGATACTCGGAGCTTATATACTCTCTACTCATGGTTATCCTCCGCTTATCATGTATCACTTGCCGACAAATGATGATTTTGCACATGTGGTGACACTCTTCAAGCAAGATGGCCTCTGGGGGGCACTGTCTAAAACAAACCACTCAGTGCTCAGATACAGAGAGCCAGTGTACAAGAGTATTCGCGAACTCACTATGTCTTATTTTCACGAGTATTTTATAGCAAGTGGCAAGAAAACTTTGCGTCAGTATTCCAAACCGCTAAATTTAAATATTTTTAAAAACAAAAACTGGCCGACAAGTAGTGTTGACCTGTGGTATATAGATGAAAAACTAGACAGCATAAAACACTACGATGTCGCCCCCAAAAAAGTTATCAAAAACTTTCGCAAAGCTGACAAAATAGAACTTGAGGTTGTGAAGATAGTGGAATACAAAAAATAAAAAATGTTAAATTATTTAGACAAAAAAGCAACAAGAGTAATGGTATTTGGGACATTCGATGGAGTGCATGCGGGGCACCTCAATTTTTTCAAACAGGCAAAAAAAATATCTCCAAATTCTTTCTTGGTTGTCTCTATCGCACGAGACAAAAATGTCTTGAAAATAAAGGGTAAACTGCCGTTTTATACAGAAAAACAGCGAATGAATTTGGTAAAGAAAACTGGCCTGGTAAATAAGGTTATTTTGGGAGGTGTGGATAACTATTTGGCACATATTTTGAGAGAAAACCCAGACATTATTTGCCTAGGTTATGATCAGAAGGCGTATGTGCAAGAACTGAGAAAAGATCTTAAAAAAAATGGTTTTTTGGCAAAAATTATAAGGCTCAAACCGTATAAAAAGAAAATTTATAAAAACCACTTGCTCAAAACAAAAAGAGTATTATAATTTTATGATGAATAAAAATTTATTTAAAAATCCATTTTTCTTAACTTTTCTTACTAGTTTTGTTTCTTTGCTTTTGGTGCTTGCCATCATTGCGGGTTTGGTGTGGAGATACAGAGCAGAGGTTTTTAGTTATTTCGCAAAAGAATATTTAGCAGAGCAAAAAGCAGAAAAAGATAAAATTCAAACTGATAAGTTGAACGAAGTTACCTTGAATGAAAAAGTGGGAGTAGAAAATTTAGTTGAAAAGATTATTGAAAAAGAGCCAGTATTAGATCAGCAAGCTCAAGTAGTAAATGCTGTAAAGAAAACAAAGGAAGCTGTCGTGTCTATAATCATTATAAAAGAAATCCCAAAATATGAAGCTTATGTAGATCCAAATGTGCAAGCAAATCCATTTGGGAATCTTTTCCCAGGTTTTAATTTTAATATTCCGCAGTATCGCCAAAATGGTACAGAAAAGAAGGAGGTGGGAGGAGGGTCAGGGTTCTTTGTCACAAGCGATGGACTAATAGTTACAAATAAACATGTCGTGGCACAAAATGATGTGGAGTACACAGTTTATACAAATGATGGCAAGAAGCACACAGCGACAGTGGTGGCTCGTGATCCAGTACTAGATATTGCACTTATAAAAGTTTCTGGTTTCGGTTTTACTTCTCTTGCTATTGGGGATTCTGATACACTTGAAACAACTGGAGATAATACCGGCAAGACTGAACTCCTAGATCATGTAATTCAAACTGATGCTGCTATAAACCCAGGTAATTCTGGTGGACCACTCCTCAACCTCAAAGGTGAAGTAGTTGGAGTAAATGTAGCAATAGCTCAAGGTTCGCAGAGTATCGGTTTCGCTTTACCTATAAATAGCGTAAAAAGTGCAATAGAATCGGTAAAAAAGACAGGTAAAATAGTGCGTCCCTATCTAGGTGTACGATATGTGGCCATAGATGCTACGATGAAAGAAAAGAATCAGTTATCAGTAGACTACGGAGTGTTAGTTAAGGGCGGAGCGAGTGCAGATGAACTAGCTGTTATACCAGGTAGCCCTGCAAACAAAGCTGGCATTGTAGAGAACGATATAATTCTTTCAATTAATGGTGTAAAACTAAATGAGGACAACAATCTCTCCTCTATCATCAGGCAAAAGAAAATAGGAGACACTGTAACTCTGCGCGTATTAAGCAAGGGCTTTGAAAAAAATGTCTCCGTCACCCTCGAAGCCGCAAAGGATAATTAGCCAGAGGCCTTGCCTCTGGCTTGTCTGATTTTATTATGATATAATAGCGGTATGTCAATTCGCAAAACCGAATTTGTTTTAGGTGAGTATTATCATATTTATAATAGGGGAAATAGTAAGCAAAAAATTTTTCTTGATGATCAAGATCGTGAAAGATTTTTAAAACTTCTTTATCTATATAATTCTAAAATAAGTATTGATTTTAGAGAGGACATAGTTAAAAAGAAAATAAATGCTTGGGATTTTGAGAAAGGGGATTCTATAGTAAATATTGGAGCTTGGGTTTTAATGCCAAATCATTTTCATATCTATTTATCTCCAAAACAAATGCCAAAGGCCTTGCCTCTGGCTGCTATGGATGACAAAAATGCTGTTACAAATTTTATGCATAGAGTTTCTACTTCTTTTGCGGGATACTTTAATGCCAAACATAAAAGAACAGGTTCTTTGTTTGAAGGTAAATTTAAATCTGTACATATAGAAAATGATGTTCAAGCAAAATATTTATTTTCATATATACATCTTAACCCAATAAAATTGATTGACTCAAAATGGAAAGAAGAGGGGATAAAAGATAAAAAGAAAGCAATAGAATTTTTAAATTCTTATAAATGGAGTAGTTATTTAGATTATATGGAAAATCTTCGCTCTGAAAACAAAATTATAAATAGAATTGATTTTCTAGATTATTTTGATACTCCAAAAGATTTTCAAAAAGAAATTTTTGATTGGATAAAATTTGATCAAGAGTAAATTAATAATAAGATTAACTTACAACAGCCAGAGGCCTTGCCTCTGGCTACTCTGGCTAGAGGCTTGACAATCAAGAGAGAGCTATCTTAAAGATGAAATAAAAAGCTGAATTATCAGCTTTTTTTGTTTTTTTAACTAAAAATCAAAATCATGAACCCTATGTATATAATATCTGATTGGTATGTGTTCAATATAGACAAGTTCCGTGTATGTGCGCAGACAGCGGAATTTGTAAGCCCCCCGCCGCCGGGGGCAACACATTACACGATTTTTAAATACGCATGGGACGGTTTCCCATACGTGTGGCTGATTGAGATTTGACTCATCAGCCAGAATGACACAGATTTTGCACCTGCAGGATTTGTGTCATTTCTATTTTATTACATAGAATAAATGACGAACGCCCGGCGTTTGGCATTTCAAGGAGGGGAGCTAAATGCAAAAGTTGATTTTTTTTTGATATATATATATATATACTTATTTTATTACAAGCATTTAATTTATATTTATATATATGGATAATTTAAATAAAAAAGATAAAAATCATAAAAAAGGTGGTGTTGAGAGAACATACGAAAATTATAATAAGCCCTTAGAATTATTTTTTGATGATATGGTTAAAGCTGAAGAATTTAAGATAAAAGTAGAAAGACAAGGAGGTCTTGCTAGAATTACTCCAGTAACAAGTATAGACAAGCCCACTAAATATATAGTAACTTTTGGTAGTAAAACTGCAACTTTTGGGAATAGTAATGATGATGCAAATGAATAATTATTTTACATCTCTCAATTGAAGGGTAACAAAAAGACCACATAGAAGGATAGCTCCTAAAATAAAAAAGATATATGAGAAATTTTTAGTTAGTAGAAATATAAGTGTTGCTAAAAGTGGTGCGATGATAAAAGAAAGAGGTGCGGTGTTGCGGAAAAAGCTGATGATGTTTGCATCCTCTTTGTCCACAGACTTGAAGAAGTAGCTTTCACTCATAATCTCGATAGTAGCTGCTCCGACACGAGTAGCAAAGAGTATGCCTGCCCAAATCCAAAAGTTTGGAACTTTTATAAATGGAATCAAGAGTGTAAAAAATGAAGCAATTCCAAAACCGAATAAGAGCATTTTCTTTTCGCCAATTTTATCGGATAGTTTGCCAAGTGGGTAGGTAAGTATAACAAAAGGTAGAAGCATAAAAGTGAAAATGAGCCCTATCTTTTCCCAGCCAAAACCGAGGTATTCATGTAGATATATAGGGGTGTATATGATCATCCACACAAAAAAGAATTTTAAAATAAAATTCAAAATATAAATTTTAGAAATATTCCTATTTTTAATGAAAGATTTTACTGTTTTTATTACAGGGATTTTTGTGTATTTTGGGTCTATAAAATTGTGTAGTTTCATTACAAAAATAATACTCACTAAAAGCATAAATAAAGCGGAAAATAAGTAAAGGCCACTATAAGAGCTTTTGGTGAGGATAGAACCTGAGATAGATTGAGCTATGACCCAAGCGAGGTTGATGATAGTGAGGTATATTCCGCGAAGTTTGCCAGTGGAAGAATTTTTGGAAAAATCTTCAATAAATATATCTAGCGTTGCTATTAAAAGATTTGAAGTGATAAAGAATAAAATAAAACCAGGCACAACAATAAAACTTTTTGACCCAAAGGCAAGCAAGAGTAAAGACAAAAAACAAACTATAGAAAAAATTAAAGTAGTTTTCCTGTTACCTATATGCGTCAGCATTTTCGGCATTTCTAGCATGCCAAGAATAGTGATAAGAGATGCAACTACATACAATATCCCGATGTAATATTCAGTAATAAAATCTTTCAAAAAACTAGAATTTATATAAGAAGTGAGTGCAATAGGGATAGAGAAAAGGAAGCCCGCTAGATATATTATTTTTCTATTATGTTTCATACTGTTTTTATTTTTGTTTTTTAGCCCTAAGTCCGACTTAGGGCTTTTATGACTTTTTTAGATACTAAGTATCACGGGGATGACGAGTGGTCGTTTTGAAGTTTTCTGATATAAGTATTTTGATACTGTTTCTCCAAGTCCTGCTTTTATTTGGTCGAAGTCGATTGGATTATTACTACCAGAAGGTCGGGCAAGCATACGCACGGTATTGTCTTCGATAGATTTCTTTATCATAATTCTCACTTGTCTCAATAATTCTTGATTTTCTTTTAGATAGACGAATCCGCGGGAGATGAGGTCAGGAGATTTTTTTAATTTGCCAGTAGCTTGGTCTATCAGTGCGATGATAACAAACATCCCGTCTTCCGCTAGCATCTTCCTATCTTTTATCACGACATCCTGAGTATCACTAATAGATGTTCCATCCACGAGCATTGCTCCACTAGGTGCTTTCTCTTTTCTTAGAATAATTTTTTCTCCATCTGCTGATATTTCTATGATTGATCCATTGTCTGGAACAATTATGTTTTCTTCTGACTGACCTAGTTCAATAGCAAGTTCTTTGTGTCGTACGAGCATTGAGTGCCAGCCGTGAATTGGTATAAAGAATTTTGGATGGGTTTTTTTATGGAGCCATTTAATATCTTCTTGGTTTCCATGACCTGTTGCATGGACAAAATCTTCACCAGGTGTGCGATAAGTTATAATTTTCACATCTTGTCTCGTGAGACCATCTTTCATTTTTTGAACTTGAAGTTCGTTGCCTGGAACGATAGAGGCAGATAGAATGATCGTATCTCCTTTTTTGATTGAAAATTTTCTGTCAGTTTTATTGGCAGCCCGATTTAGTCCAGAAAATTCTTCCCCCTGTCCGCCAGTAGTCAAAATAATAATTTTATTTGGTGGATAATTATCTATCTCTTCTATCGGTAAGATAGTGCCTTTTTTAGGTGTAAAGAGTCCCGCTTCAAAAGCCACCTCCATATTTGTTTTCATAGAACGACCATTTAGCACTACTTTTTTACCAAGCATTTCCGCTATCTGCATAACTTTTACCAATCGGCTGATATGGGAAGCAAAAGCTGCAATAATGACACGACCTTGAATTCTTTTTATTAAATTTTCTAGACCCTGATATACTTTTATTTCAGGAAGTGAAAATCCTTCATTTTCAATATTTGTGGAATCTGTAAGTAGTAATAATACTTTTGCTTTATCAAAAATAGAATACTCTTTTTCTTCTGATTCTGTGACTATGCCATCTATTTGGTCTAGTTTATAATCTCCAGGAGTGACAATCCAACCATGTGGAGTATCAATAATCAGCCCCATAGAGTCAGGAATAGTGTGTGTAACTCCAAAGAATCTAATCTTCATGTTTCCGCAAGTTATTACATCATCTTTTTCCACTATGTTTTCTTTCATAGCTGGTAGGTGAGGGAATTCTGCTTGCCTTTTTCTCATCATAAGAATAGAAAGGTTTCGTGAATACACTGGTGGGTTACCAATGCGTGATAGCACAAGTGGGACACCCCCGATGTGGTCCAAGTGTCCATGAGTTATGATTAGTGCTCGTATTTTTTCTTTACGCTCTTCAAGATAAGTAGTATTAGGGATGACATAATCAATTCCTGGTGTTTCTTCGGTAGAGAAATGCATTCCTGCGTCGATCACGATGATGTCATCTCCTATCTCTATGGCTGTCATGTTTTTACCTATTTCTTCTACTCCACCGAGGGGGATGATTCTGATGACACCTGGCTCTGGTTTGGGAATAATGCCTTCATTTCTCTGTTGATTTTTATTAAATCCTCCACCTCGGCCTCTGCCACCTTTACCAAATTTTGAGTATTGATAGGTAGAGCTTTTTATTGGTTTTTTATTTCCTGTATAGTGTACTGGAGCAGGAGAATTGTGGGGAGTTTGATTTTCAATACGGAGTGCGCTAAACGGTAGTCTGGTTTTTTTCATTGGTGTGATTTATTTTTTTATTTTTAATAAGTTAATTACGAGGTTGGTTGTTTGTCCTGATACCTACAGATATGATCTAGGGTCGGGACCCCGACTTTCCGTCGGGAGAAAATATCTTCCAAACATTGTTTGTTTGAGTATACCATAAATATGAGTTCAATAATCTGTCGGCAGGAGAGACTATATGTTCTATAGAAAGGTTGTTTAAATTTTTTGATACTATATATACAAAGTCAGGACTGTAAAGAAAGATTGTCGGCATATCTTTCTTTATCTCATCTTCAAACTGAGCGTATTTTTTGATTCTTGTTTTTTCATCGACTGTTATAAACGCTTCTTCTAAAATTTTATCTACTTTTGCATTTGTGTACATGGCTACATTGAGTCCAGGGTCTTTTCTTTGTGAAGAATGCCAAAAGGCAAATAGGTCTGATTCGTGGTTGATAATCTGACCAAAGAGCAATGCCTCGTATTTACGAGGTCGGATCACCATCTGGTTTAGGTTACCGACTTCAAATGTTTTTACTTCTACTTTTATACCGATACTTTCTAAATCTTGTTTTATTAAATTTGCTGAAGTAGCCAATTCTTCTGCATTTCCAGTAGATATAGAAAATTCAAGAGGTGTAACTACTTTTTTCTTCTTTTCTTTCATTATTTTTTCCAAGAATCCGTTACTATTTTTTACCCAGCCATCTTTTGCAAGTATTTTTTCTGCTTTTTTTAATTTCTCTTTATAAGTTTGATTATCGTTATTACTCAGCTTTTGATAATTTATCATATTTGGTGGTATGGGGTCATTTATCACCACACCATATCCGAGCAATACTTCTTTTACAATCCTGTCTTTGTCTATAGCCAAGTCTAATGCTTTGATAATATTTTTATTTGTAAATAATTGATTTTGGTTTTGATTGAAAAATAGTCCAAATATACGAGGCAGGGTAGAGGATTCTATTTTGTATCCTTTATCTTTTAATTTCACTGCGTTTTCTGGAGAGACAGAGCCTACTTGTTCTATTTCTTTATTTAAGAGGGCATCTATCAAGTCGTTTTCGTTGGGATAAAATTTAAGTGTTATTTTTTTTACATATGCTTTTCCTAAGTTGAATTTTTTGAAGGGAACTAGATCATAATAATTTATTATTCCAGAAGATTGTCGGCTCAGATTGTCTATCATATAAGGTCCAGAACCGATGGGATCCATGTTTGCTGTATTTAATTCTACAGCAGAATCTTTCCAAATATGTTTTGGCATTATGCCAAGTGTCGCATTTTCTAAAAATGATGAATAAGGTTGTTTTAGTATAAATTGCACAGTTTTCTCGTCTATTTTTGTTACGGTTACTCCTTCCCAATTATTTCTGTAGGGACTTTTTATAATAGGGTCTTTTATTGTGTCTATAGTAAATATTATATCGTCTATAGTCACTGGCTCATCATCATGGAAAAATATTTTGTCTTTAAGCGTAAATGTATATGACAAACCATCTTTGGACACATCTACTTTTTCTGCTAAGTCAAAAGAAAGTTCACCGTCTGTACTTTTTCTCATTAGCCCTCCATAGATAAGTGATACCAAATCTTTGTCTGCATCAGAGGTAGCAAGTATTGGGTTTATAAAACGAGGGGTGCCGATGATACCCTCTGTGATTGATCCACCACTTACTGGGACTTTCACCATAAAGGATTTGTTTATAGTTTGTAGTATTCCCAAAGTACTAACTAAAAGTAATACAAGCAAAAACAAAAAAACATACCATTCTATTTTTGAAAATGCGTTCAAGGCTTGTTTTATTTTTAACGGCAATTTTAAATTGCGTAATTGAGTGAATAAATTTTCCATAGTAAAAAATTTTACTAGCCTACAGAGTATGTGGTATGTGAGTTTAGCTTTACGCTTTTATTATTATAGCGAGGATGGCAGATAAAGCGAAGAGAATACCACAAACAATAGACAAGATAAAAAGAAACTTTTCGAAACCACGGCGAGTACTGTGAAAACTCCCAGTATCGCTAGAACCGAGTGCTCCACCTGCCCCTGCTCCTGATTGCTGAAGTAGAATTGCTAAAACCAATATGACTCCTAGGATTATCTGCACATAAGGCAGAATTTGTGCTACTAAATTCATAGTTTCTAGTATTTCATATTTAGCTCTAAAATGCAAATACTTGTAAATATTCTTGCTATCCGATATATTTTGCATTGTCCCCCTGACAAGGGGGAGAAAGAGGGTTATAATAAACAATATGGACATACTTGCACATACACTTTGGGCAAATGCAGCAGCGAGGGGTGCGAATGCAATAGCCTCGAAAAAAGAGAAAAGAAATTTTAATATCAATCCTGCTTGGACTGCT
>LBZW01000020.1 GCA_000993955.1 Candidatus Nomurabacteria bacterium GW2011_GWA2_40_9 | reverse complement strand
ATCATTAGCATGGACTTCATATTCTTCAATTCTGCTAGTTTTTCTTTTTTAGTTTGGTTTAATCCAAGATGTTCTCTATACTCATCCTCACTCATACCCATAGAACTAGCAGACATATCTTGCGTATTGTGAGATTCTTGTACAGAAAGAGAATATCCAAGTGGCTCTAATTTTTTGTTAAATTCATCTGTACTTGTTTTACTTTCATCAAAAGATATCTTTGCATCCTCTGTGCCTGGATTTACTGACACCTCTTCTACCCCTTCAATTTTCTTTACTGCTCGCTCTATGATAGACGCACAAGAAGCGCAATGCATACCTTTTACTTTATATATTTTAGTATTATTTTGCATAAAATTTTATTTACAGTGAGCTTGTCGAACTATTTTCTTTTAAGCTTATAAACTTTTAATATCTCACTCACAGCTTTTTCATTTTCACCTTTTTTTATTTGGTTGACCACACAGTGCCCCAGATGCCCTTCTAGTAACATATCCTCTATATTTGAGAGTCCCTGTTTCACAGCAGAAGTCTGGGTGATCACATCTACGCAATATTTGTCTTTGTTTATCATATCTTGTAGCCCCCGAAGCTGACCTTCCAAAATCTTCAACCTTCTGATAATTTTTTGCTTATTTGTATGCATAGCTACAGTATATACCCCCTAGGGGGTATCTGTCAAGGAAAAATAGTTGTTTAAATCACCTCCAACAAAAACTGTTCAAACACCACCTCTGCATCCTTGCCTTCTCTTCTAGCTTCTGGTAATAGATAAGACAGTTTGTTGGCTGTATCTTTGAGTTTTGCTTCAGAGTATTTAGAAAAATTCTTTTTTAGAATCATGTCTTTTATCTTCCAGAAAAGAACACCAGTTAGTTCCTCCATCATCACCCCTTTGTCCATCGCCTGCCTAAAATAAATCCACATGTTTAGCTTGTCTTTGTTTGCGAAAGCATTTGCTAGCAAAAAATTATCAAACCGCTCTTTTTTGGCTTTTGGTAATTCAAAAATATTTACCACTACTTCCCCTTTAATCTTTTTAAAAGCATCTACTACCGGCTTATTTAGCTTGCCCTCTAGAAAAATAAAAGTATTTGGCGACTGTGCAAAAAGCTCAAGCTTTTTTAATATAAAATCCCGCTCGTCTTCCCGATCTAAAATATTTGAAAGGGCTACTACACACTTTGTAAAAAATAGCCCCGCTCCCGAATAAAAACTCTCTATTTCACTTTCAGAAAAGTTATTTCTATTTACAGAAAAAACTTCTGTGTCTTTGGATATAGACTTCAAAAATTTCTCATAATTTATGAACTTGTTCTTCGTATCATCTCCAGTAAAAAGGTAGATCATGTTTATTGAAAATTAGAGCTTAACTGACTTTTTGTATTCTGTATATGGGGCACCAAATTTTTGTTCGAGTAGCTTTTCTTGTTTTTGTACAAAAGTAATCTTTGTGATTATAAAAGAAATAATGGTAAATAAAATTATAAAAAAAGCATTCATTATAAAACCAAATCCCAGTGCCAAAAAGAAGAGCCCCCAGTGCGTAGGTGTCCGGCTGTAGCAGTACGGCCCCCGACAAAAATGCTCTTTGGTAACCTCTTCCGCCTTCAACAAATCCCTAGAACTTTTCTGTGCCCAGAATATGATAAAACTCGCAAACACAAGAAAAACAAAACCGATGGGTGCCATGATAGAAGTGTGGAATATCCTTATAGGAAAAAGCAAATCTAAACATACGCCTAATACTAAAATCAAAAAATACACAATATAAGAATGCGCGAGAGTTTTATGAACTGTATGATTTTTAAATTCTTTATCCATAAGCATATAATACCACAAAAATCCCTATTTTGGACACCGAGATTCCCAGGTGTCCAACACCCGAAATTTATTTTACTTCCCCAAAATTGTCCCCAGCACCATAATGCACAACAAGTGGAATATCCGTTTTGTAGTGTATATATGAACGCTCTAGTACGCCCTCCATGGCATTTTTAATTATTTCTTGTGCCTTCTCTAATACAGATTCTTCTATCTCATAGACAAGCTCATCATGAATCTGAAGCATCAAATGTACTTTCAGAAGTAGTCCTGCTTTTTCTAAATCTTCTTCTGCATACCGGATAGCAAGCTTGATGATATCTGCAGTAGCAGTGCCTTGTACAGGAGCATTTATAGCTGTGCGCTCGGCCATATTTTTCAAAAACGGAAGTTTTGAATTTATGTTTGGAAAATATCTCTTTCTACCAAAGAGTGTCTCTGTATAAGAGGTCTTGAGGGCAAATTCTTTTACATTTTGTAAATAATCCCGCACACCAGAGAATTGATTGAAATAATTATCATAAAATTTCTGTGCTTCTTCTCGCGTGCCTCCGAGATTTTTCCTGAGTGCAGATACACCCATACCGTAAATAATTCCAAAGTTTATAACTTTTGCCTTGCTACGCATTTCAGTATTGACCTTATCTATGGGCACATTAAACACAAAAGACGCCACTCCGCTGTGAATATCTTTTTTATCCTTAAATATCTGCGTCATTTTCTTATCCCCCGAAAGCATGGCCACAACTCGGAGTTCTATCTGGCTGTAATCAAAAGCTGATATTTTATAGCCTTTTTCTGCTATAAAACCTGTTCGAATTCTCCTACCTAATTCAGTTTTTATAGGTAAATTTTGTAAATTTGGATCTTGTGAAGAAAATCTGCCAGTGGCTGCGCCATTTTGCAAAAACTTTGCATGCAATCTGCCGTCTTCCCCCACCATTTGTGGTATCACATCTATATAAGTAGAAAGTAATTTTTGCAGTTCTCTATATTTTATAATCTCTGTAATTATCGGGTTGCCTTCTTCTAGTTCTTCAAGTACTGAAATTTTTGTAGAGAGGTTGCCACTGGCGCCTTTTTTTTTATTTGATTTCATGCCCATCTTTTCAAATAGCACTTCGCCTAGTTGTTTTGGTGAATTTATATTAAATTCTGTGCCCGCCATTTTGTAAATTTTTTGTGTTAGCTTGTCTAATTCTGTATGATATTCTGCTGAGAGCTTTTTGAAATACTCCTGATCTATCAGAATCCCGTGCTCTTGCATCTTATGTATTACCGGCATTATAGGGCGTTCTATTTCAGAATATACTTTCTCTAAATTATTTTCTTTCAACTTTTTGAAAATATATGCATATGCTTCTTTGAAATTGCTCGTCTTTGCATAGAGCAATATGTCATCGAGCCCAGGATTACTGATCTCAGAATTTATGAGCCACAGAGCGATGGATGCTTCTTGGAGTTCAATTGGATTATTCCCCTCTTGAGGGGTGGCTCGGTAATCCGAGACGGGGTGGATAGATCCATTATTAAAAAAAGTTTTTAGTCGTGCAAGCAAACTTCGAAACTCAAACTTTGCAAAAACTTGTTCTATTTTTTTCAGGTCTGCAGACTCCCAAAAAGTTTGCTCTGGCAGTTTGAAATCTATCGGTGCATCACGCCTGATAGTAGCCAGAGTTTTAGAAAAAAGTGCTTCTTCTTCATTGCTTTTTATAAGTTCAAGCACCCGTGGACTGATGCCAATTTTTTTAAATTTTAATTCGTAATTCGTAATTTTTAATTGTTTATAAATTTCCTCAATCGTCTTGAACTCTGATATCAAACTCGTCGCTGTCTTCTCGCCAATACCTTTTATGCCTATAATATTGTCAGATGGATCCCCACGCAGACCCTTGTAATCTGGCAAGAATTCAGGTTTGAAACCAAACCGCTCCAATACTTTTTCTTCATCATATAAAATAGTGTCGTTAATTCCCTTCTTCAGCGTATACACCTGCACTTTTTTGTCATCTATCAACTGCATAGTGTCCATGTCTCCAGAGGCAATTATTATTTTTATACTTTTATCTTTTTTGTATTGCTCCACAATAGTGCCCAAAACATCGTCCGCTTCAAACCCCGGCGCATCGTAAATAGGCACGCCAAATGCTTCGAAAATTTCCCTAGAATTTATGAGCTGGGCGATGAGCGCATCGTCTATCTTTGCCCGGCCTCCTTTGTATGCTTCGTATGCTTCATGACGAAAAGTCTTCTGGGGCAGATCATAACACGCCACAATATAGTCAGGTTTCAAGTCTGCCACGATCTTCATGAGCATAGTCGCAATGCCATAGAGCGCGCCTGTAGGTTCGCCTTTTGAAGACAAAAAATCCGGCAAGGCATGATATGCCCGGTGAATTATAGCGTGAGCGTCGAGGAGAACGAGAAGTTTCGGCTGATCTTTCATGATCATATTATAGCATCTTAGAATTTATTCCCCTCTTGAGGGGTGGCTCGTAGAGACGGGGTGGAGAATTCATCCACCTCCCCCTAAAGGGTACTCCTCAAGAGGAGAATTTTATACCAAACTTTCTGTGCCCTTCTTTTGTACCCGCCTTCGCTCCGCTTCGGCGAGGTAAATGTTTTATAGAAATCTTGTAGTGCTTTTTCGGCATAGCTTTTGCTACCAGTTCCGGCCATTCGATAAAAACAAGATTTTCAGGATTTGAAATTATTTCTTCCCAACCTAGATGAAATAATTCTTTTTCGTTTTTTAATCTGTATGCATCTATGTGAAAAAGATTTTTGAATTTTCTTCCTACTTTTTTAAACCCCCTCGCCCTTCGGGCACTCCCCCTTCGCAGGGGGAGAGAATACCGTTTCATAATCACAAAAGTTGGGCTATTCACTTTTGTTTTCACCCCTAAACTTTTTGCAACAAACTGCGTAAATGTAGTCTTGCCTGTGCCTAGGTCCCCCGTGAGTCCTACTACACAAGCCCGGGATACAACCCCCTTAGTCCCCCTTGTCAGGGGGAATCCATTGGTGATTTTATCCAAAAACTCTTTCGCAATTTTTTCTGTATCTTCAGAACTTTTTGAAATATGGTTCATATTAAAATTTTAAATAGTTTTCACAAGAAAAAATATACTGTTGTACAACAATATTACATATCGGCACTACACTATTTTTTTCATAAAATACCAATATACTTTCTCTATAATTTACTTCATCAACATTTCTATAAGAAAGTGGAGCACAACTATATGCCAGTAATATTGCATCTGCAAAGAGCCGAGCAGTTCTTTTGTTCCCATCTTCAAAGGGCTGAATATAACTGATACCAAGCAGTGCGATCAATGCTTTTTCATAAGGAGTTTCTACTCTTTCTATTGCATGACACAAATCTATAAGCGCTTCATGTATTTGAGTAGGAATTGAAAGAGGCATATATTTTGTACCTGTTATACCGACAGCCCTTGACCGAAGTCCAAAAGAAACATCAAGTCCGTCTACCATCAGCCTGTGTATATCCTCTACAAGCCTTACATTAGGTTTTAAATATTTGTCCCTAGATGACAAAACATAATCGAATGCTTTTTTGTGATTCAATATCATAATGGCTTCATTTTTTGTGTGGCCCTTAGCCTCGATACCTTCTTTTAAAAGAAGTTCAGTATCTAAAAGCGTGTATGTATTCCCTTCTATTTTTGAAGATTTCCAAGACAATTCAATCACGAATCTTTCAAGTTCTTTCTTCTGTATTGTTTTACTTGCTCCTTTTGATTTATGTATAAATAATTCTGTAGATTCATTTAGCTTTTGAATTTCTTTCTCAGAAAATATATTTTTAGGCATCTCCTCAAATAAAGAGAAATTATATGTGGGATAAGCCTTTCTTTTATCCACTTCTATTGCACCATAATCATGGGCATTGATTGGATTTAAAAGCATTCCTAATGTAGTTATTTTATATGTAGTATTTTTAAGTTTCCCACCTTGTTCTAAAAATCCTATATTACTTAATTCTTTTAAATCACGACGAAGTGTTGCGAGTGAAGTTTTATTTCTCTCAACAAAAAATTTTGCTATTTCTGCCATAGCATATGTTTTCCCAAATTCAATATTTAATAAAATTACCTCTTGTCTTTTGTTTAATTTTTTATCAGTCATATACACCTTATTTATAGCTCATCGTGAGCGATAAAGCAAGCCATTTTGAGCGATTGATTTTATTCCCCTCTTGAGGGGTGGCTGAAAGCCGGGGTGGATAAGATATGTCCACCTCCCTTCGTCTGCTGACGAAGTACTCCTCAAGAGGAGAATTTCAATACACAAGGACTGCTGTTATGCACCCTCTCTCCCATCTTTAGCATTCATAAATACTAGCACCCCGTAGTGAGTTTTGGAAATGTGCTATGCACGCAAATTTACTAATTTGCCTTTCCAAAACCTACTACCGGGTAGCACAAAAAGAAATTGCCTTCCTGCTTGAGAGCTGGAAGGCAATTTTTTAATTACGTCCACGACGATTTTGTGGTGGACGGGCGCTCGCTTGTGGTACGCGAGCTTGAGCTTGTCTTTGGCTGGGAGTCGCAGACATTGTGCGATTACCCGCGAAAGGGTTCGAACGGTTGTTGTCAATCCTAGGGGATGTGGCAGAACCATTGTTCCTCTGGCGGTTTGGTTGAAACATCGCAGTGTTTTCTTTTTGGCGAGGTGCCGGATTGGCCTTGGGGATTGTTCCCCGATTTTTTTGGCGGGGAGCCAAATCCCTCGTTCTACTTTCTGGACGGGTCTGTGACTGACGAGCCGACGAGTTGTCAGCCAAAGCTGATTTTCCCGTCTGCCTTGAGCCGTAGTACCTGTCGTTGGAGTCATGGCGACTCCATTTGCCACTGTGAGGATCGCATACCGGATGTTTTCGTTCATTCCAGCAATCGCGTATCACCGGTGGGCAATACCGCGGGTATTCTATTCCGCAAGTGTAGCCACCGTATGCACCGAGGGTAAAGTAGGCCCCGAGAGTCACGTAAGACCCTTGAATGTTGCATGAAACTGGCTGCAAGGAATAAAAATACCCCCTGCAAATAAAAACAGTTACCCCCTCAACCTCATCGTACTCTTCCCAGTCTGGTGGGATTTCGACAAGAACAGTGTCTCGGATACGAATCGTGTCCGGCTTGGGAGCCGGAGTAGCGAAAGTCAAACGCACAGCAGGAACGTCTAAGACGTTGGCACAGTTCCCTTTTAAAAGAACTTTTTCATAAGTGCCACACCTGAAAACCCAACAGAATCCTTCCCAATCTTTACCGGGAAAGTATTCTATCTTTTGGTTTTTTTCGTCCCAGCCTGAGTTTTGATAAGTACCTTTTTTCAAAGAAACTTCCTCAGAATACAAGAAACGAAAAATCCATTTAACATTTGATCCATTAATTGGCAAGCTGTCATTCATTAGGAGAGCTACCTGTTCAACAACTTTTTTTCTAAACAAAGTGCTTTTTGTTGAACCACCTAGAGCAAAATCGTTAATTTCAGATTTTGTGTACCCCTCATTTTTATAGGGCAGGATCGGCTGAAGTTGAGAAACAACAGAAGTAATGAAAGAAAAAAAGAAAATGAAAGTGATTACATTTTTCATAATTATCGTTTTTGAGACCCCGACATAGGATCTATTTTTTAATGTAGTTAGAATTTGGAGTGATTTTAGCCAAAACCCACCCAATCTTAAATTCTCTTTTGAAATGCAATTAGTTAAAATAAAATTGCATGAAAAAATCAAAAAATCGTAAAGCATTTTGTCATTTAAATGACAAGAAAAG
>LBZW01000019.1 GCA_000993955.1 Candidatus Nomurabacteria bacterium GW2011_GWA2_40_9 | reverse complement strand
CTACTTTTTTCTTGCCGTGCGGTTTTACTCAGTCCATGCAGGTGGTAGCTCTCTCTAGTGGGTCATTTACTTCTGGTATGCTTATCATGTTTGCTTTTGCTTTGGGTACACTGCCGGTGTTGTTACTGCTTTCTTTTGGTTCTGCTTCTTTTGCGCACAGTAAATACGCACCGTTATTTTTCAAGTCTGCTGGGGTGGTGGTGATAGGGCTAGGGTTGTTTGCTTTGCTTGGGGGACTCGCAGGGCTTGGTATTATCCCGCCACTATTTAATATTTAATTTGGTATAATTGTCCTTATGAGTAAAAATGCTTTGTCTATCGTAATAGTTTCAATAGTTTTGGTACTTATTTTTATATTTACTTTTGATGCAAAATCAAAAGCAGGAGATTCTTCTTCGACTCAATCTGTACAGAATGTAGAAGTGAAAAATGGTGTTCAATACATCACCATAAATGCAAAAGGAGGTTACTCTCCGAGGGTGTCCAGTGCAAAAGCAGGTATCCCCACAAAAATTATTATAAAAACAAAAGATACGTATGACTGTTCTGCTTTGCTCGTGGTTCGTTCTGCTAAATTTCAAAAGATATTACCCCAGAGTGGGGAGACAGAAATAGATCTAGGAACTCCGAAAGCAGGGGAGCCTGTGCAGGGTGTGTGTGGTATGGGGATGTATAGTTTTGTGGTGGAGTTTAGTTAGGGGGATTTATAAATGCTTCTATAAATTCATACTGGCAGGTATTCTCTATACACTCGTACAGTTTCGAGATATATAGACTCAATCAATCTCTTGGTCTGCATTTCCTCAACAATTCCTTTTTGAAGTAAAAGAATTCTTACATTTTGGCGAATACGTGCTTTTATTGTTTCGTTATTTGTCCAATCAATTGCGAGGTCACGACGGATACGTTTCGTGAGCCCTTTCACAAATTCTTTAATATCAATTCCCGCATTTTTTAGATCCGGATTTTTTTCAAGGGTATCGTAAAATACAATTTCTTCGGAAGATAAACCTGTGTCACGACTGTCTTGATCTAATTTCTTTATTCCATCTGCAATTTCAAGAAGTTGTTTTATAATTTCAGCTGAACTGATTACATTGTTTTCATATTTTTCAATCAATTCTTCTAAAAGTGTGAGCATAGTCTCGTATCGAGCGGTATTTAAACGCATACGTGCCCGTATTTCTTGATCGAGAAGTTTGCGTACTGAATCAACAGCAAAATTTTTATACTGAGATTTTTTAACTTCAGCGACAAACTTTTCATCAAAGATGGAAATAGTCTTTTTCTCTTCACCTGGGGCATTAAACAAATCGACAATTCCTTCTGCTTGAATTGAATCATGCATCAAGCTGCGAATTGCGGTCTCAGTTTCCTCAGGGAATATTGCATGTGGGATAACTGTCTGTTTGCGTATAGCTTCGCGCACGGATTGGAAAAACTGCAAGTCAGATACAATTTTCATTGCCTCAATTCCTGGCATCACAAGTGCATGAAGTTTAGAAAGTTTCGAAACCATTCCTATGTATTTCATTTTTCGTTCGTCAGATAAAAATCCATTATCTGTGATTACTTCATTTATTCCTGCCTGTATGAGTCTCACCAGCTCAACCCCTCGTATCTCTTTCCATGTTTTGTATGGAAGTTCGCCAAAGAATTCTGCTACTTGAGCATGGATAGTATGCATTTGCCCAATGACTTCATCTATAGGGATAAGTGCGTCATTCTGTATATCAGAATCATACCAAGCAAGCGCTTTTTTCAAGTTCTCTGCGATACCGATATAGTCCACGATCAAACCTCCTGGCTTGTCTTTATATACGCGATTCACTCGAGCAATTGCCTGCATCAATCCATGGTTTTTAAGTGGTTTATCGAGATACATTGTATGTAAACACGGTACATCAAAACCAGTAAGCCACATGTCACAGACAATGGCGATTTTAAGGGAGTCGTTTACTTTTTTAAATTTTTTTTCAAGTTTCTTAATGTCTTTTTCTGGTTGGATAACACTCGCATATTCATCGCTGTTTGAAATCACTACTGCACATTCCGGTGCCCCAGATATTTTCTGTATAGCTTCATATACAAGAACTGCAATTCGACGACTCATAGTCACAATCATTGCCTTGCCTTCAATCGGTCGGTTATTAAAATGATTTACGATATCTTCGGCAATTTTTTCTATTCGACTTGGAGCACCGACAACTTCCTCCAGTACTGCCCATTCTTTTCGCATTCGAGCATTATCATCAGAAATAACCTCACCTAATACTGCGTCAAACTTAGAATCGATAAACTTATCAGCAAGATGAAGTGGCACAAGTCGTCCTTCGTAATAAATTGGCACCGTGGATTTATCTTTTACCGATTGGCTGATCTTGTATGAACTTACTACATTGCCGAAAACTCTCACTGTGTCTTTATCATTTTTTGAAATAGGTGTTCCTGTTACTCCTAAAAAGCTTGCATTTGGTAGTGCGAGACGAACATTTCCAGCCAAATTACTGTATTGCGTACGATGAGCCTCATCAGCAAGAACTATAATATTATCTCGCTGGGTTAAAGCATTTTGAGCGTTAGGATCTTCTTGAAATTTCTGAATGGTAGTGAAAATAAGTTCTCTACCGGTATGAGATAACCTGTTTCTAAGATCTCTTATACTTGTTGCTCGATGAGCTAAAACAGAATATCCAGTACGACTGAAAGTTTTGAATAATTGATCATCCAAATCTTCACGGTCTGTCAGAAAAACATACGCAGGACCTTTCAATTCTGGAATACTTTTTGTTTTATTCACATAAAACACCATTGAAAGAGATTTACCTGATCCTTGTGTATGCCAAAACACTCCAATTTTTCTATCTTGCTCTCCTAAAATTGCGCGAATAGTGCTGGTAATTGTTTTGTTCACTCCATAATACTGGTGATACATACACATCTTTTTTGTATAAGTAACCGCATCACCATCACTGTCGGCTTCAAAAATTGTGAAATGTTGTAGCACATCCAAAAAACGCTCTTTATTGAAAAGCCCTTTAGCCAATACTTCCAATTCTTCCGCTTCTTTAGAAAAATCATTTTCAGTATTAATACCTTTCCATGTTCCATAGCGTTCCCACGATGAGGAAATAGTTCCATGCCGGGCATTAAATAAATCAGAAAGTCCAACAATTTGATTGAATAAAAATAATTTCGGTATTTCTTTTTTGTAGTATTCAATATCTCGATAAGCTTCACCTATGGTTGCCTCTGTACGAACTCCGCTCTTTAATTCAAATACTCCAAGTGGCAAACCGTTTACAAAAATCACCGCATCCAGTCGGCACACATTATCTATACCCTGAACCGTAAATTGATTCACTACTAAAAATTCATTTGCAGTAGATTCGCTAAAATCTATCAGTTTTACTAGTTCAGTCTTTTCCTCACCATTTTCTCTCCAGGAAATTTTCTTACCATTCGTAATCCATGAATATACTTCTTTATTTCCAAGGACGAGATCATTGTGAGAATAATCTGCAATTTCTTTCACTATCATTTCTGCTTGTTCTGTCGGTAGTGACGGATTGATTCTTCGAACAGCTCCAAGGAGTCTGTCTTTCAAAATAACACCTCGAAAATCCTCGCGCTCCGCGCGAGCCTGTCCATGGTTTATATCCGGTCCATATACATGTTCATACCCCTCGCCTTTGAGCCAGTCGATAAGTGATTGTTCCGTTAAGTTGTTTTCGTTGATGGGGTTCATGTTATTTTTTCTTTCTACCTTTCAAAAGCTTCGTTACTTCTTGATCAAAGTCAGAGATATAATTCTTATCTTGTTCTACCCTATATTTTTCATATTCTCCAAGCGCTAGAGTCTCAGCAACTTCATGACTTACTTTTCCCAAATCTCCCAATATATCGCGATCATTGAGTTTTAAAAATTCACTTAACTTTTTATCCCAATCAAGCATAAACATTGCTTGCTTACGCTTCGCTTGCGACTCGGCAAAGATTAGATACTGCTCCACAATACTATTGAGACCTTTAAGCTCTTCTTTGTCTAAATAATTTTTAGCAATCACCATATCTGATTTGCGGATGGCACCTCGTGGGCTGTTTTTCCAACTCGTGAGACCAACATTTGGCTTAGCGCTACTGACACGGTTACTTATAATTTCTGCGGCGGTGCTACCTGAAATGGCAAAGTGCAGTTTATTTTGCACAGTGGCAAAAAAATACTGAGCTTCAGTGCTATTTTTGTCATAATCCACACTGCACTGTGCATAGATATCGGTAATTTTTTGGTAAAACCTCCGCTCACTGCTACGGATATCCGCTATGCGAGCCAGTTGCTCTTCAAAGTAATCTTGACCAAAAGTGTAGTTGGGGGTTTTCAGCCTTTCATCATCCATAGTAAACCCTTTTATAATATATTCTCGAAGCCTCTCTGTCGCCCAAATACGAAATTGTGTAGCGTGAGTACTGTTAACCCTATATCCAACAGAAATAATGGCATCCAGATTGTAAAATTTCACAGACTGATTTTGTGTTTTTCCTTCCATAGCCCCATGAATAGTGGTATGTTCCAAAATGGAACTAACCACATTTTCGTCCAACTCCTGACTGTCAAAAATATTTTTAAGGTGTTTTGTGATAGCAGGTCTCTGTACCCCAAACAAAAGAGCAATTTTCTCTTGTGTCAACCATATACTCTCATCACGTAAAAATATCTCAACTTTCACTTTTCCGTTTGGTGTTGTGTACAGTAAAAATTCAGTAAAACTATTATTTTGAATGATTTGCTTGGTCTTTTTTTTCATATATTCATATTATAATTTTGGGCATTAACTTATAATAAAGAAATCCTTATTATACTTTCGACACCTAACTTTAAATAAGTAAAACTATCGCCTTTGAGCCAGTCGATAAGTGATTGCTCTGTTAAATTGTTTTCGTTAATGGGGTTCATGTTGTTTTTGTTATGTTTTTTGACTTATCCACACTTGCTTGATTTTTTATACATTTCATATATACTATATATACAGTATCGAAAGGGGGCGTCGACCGTTAGGACGATAGCCCTTTTTCATTTGCCTCCACGCCGTTATCCTGCTCCACAAAAATGTTAAAACTGTGGTTTCTAAAGCCCTTTATAAAAGTATCTGTTCCTAGCTTATTCTTGACATATTCGACCAATTTCAATTTGAATTCATCACCAGACACCAATTTATTTTGGTACTTTATATCATAGGTAATACTGCCAATTAGAAGATCGACGATTTGCAATAAGTCATTTGACTTTGAATCAAACCTGCATACTCCAGACAAGGCAAGTCTCTTCTTTGATTCGTTGAAATTTTTCTTTATATTCACCTCAAATTTCACATCTTTGGGTGTGGTTATGTGATCAGCAATTAGAATAAGAATTTCTTTGTCGGCTAAGGATGCACCAAGTAACTTGAGGGTGATTTTTTCATACGCTGACCAAATATCATTTGCAAAATTATTTTGGAAATATTTACTATCTTTGTGAGTGGTGTACGAGTAAAAGCTTAAACTTCTCGTGTCAAAAAATGAGTCAACAACAAATTTTGCAAAAGCTATGTTATTTTTTGATATTTTGTTGAATTTTATTTCATCATGAAAATTTAATTTACTTCTTTGATACAGGATTTTGCTCTGCAGATAATACGGCATACTCATCTTCAAGAGCCCAACAGTGAAATATGGCTCCGTTCGATTAGAAAGACTTCCCGACTCATCAAGAAAACAAAATTTTGTCCAGATTTGATTATAATCCGAAAGTTTTAAATCTCCTGTTTTTATTTCTTTGTTTGATTTGAAAAACATAAATTTAAATTAATTTTGCTAATAATTGATCTCTCGACTCTTTAAGCTTTACATTTTCTTTTTCAAGTACAACCATCTCACTTACAAAACTTTCGATTTTCGTCACAAAGTTATTAGCCAGCTCAACAGGGGGTATTGCAAAAACCTGTTGCTCAAATTCTGGCCAATGACCTTTATACTCAGACATTTTAATTTTTTCTTTAGTAAGAAAATATATAAATAATGTTTTATAGCCATTTTTACCCACATAAGGCAATACATTTTGAATACATGAAAATGGTTCTGTGAGTAAACGATAATAACAAGTATGGTTGGTAAACACCACAACAGGGTTCTTGATACTGGCATCAACTCCCGGTTCTTCGTTGTGGTAGCCAATAAATCCAGAAGCTCCTTGATCAAGAATTGGAATTTTGCCGACAGGAGATGCTGT
Source organism: Candidatus Nomurabacteria bacterium GW2011_GWA2_40_9 (assembly GCA_000993955.1). Taxonomy (GTDB): domain Bacteria; phylum Patescibacteriota; class Minisyncoccia; order Phycocordibacterales; family UBA9973; genus UBA9973. The sequence continues at coordinate 1,842 of LBZW01000019.1, read as the reverse complement.
TTTATTCTCAAATTTTTTACCAACTGGAATTCTCTCTATAACATCAAGTACACTTTTTATTTCCCATTCCTCAGGAATTTCTCCCATTTCACTCTCAATCATTTTCATCCCAGTAGTAGAGCGAAGCTCACTACGGGACTTCGCTTTTTCGTATCCAGGGAAACGGAAATTTATAAACCATTCATTGAAAATCGTTTGAGCTGTCGCTTCAAGATTTTTGATTATCTTATTATTATTTTCAATTTTTGCATCATATGCACTTAAAATCTCAGCAATTTTCTTTTGGGTTGGGAGTTTAGGGGTCTCAACCTGCAAGCTATACACAGTATCCCTACTTAATCCAGGAACAGCAGAATCCCCGCCATAGCGAGGCAAATTGATCCTTTTTAGAAGATAAAAAATATATTTCAGATCAAAACCTTCCTTTGGTCCATCAATGAAAAATGCAGTATCAATAGGATATGATGGTTTCTTAGAAAAATAGACTGAGCCAACATTTCCTTTTCGTCCAATAATTATTGCAGGTTCAGTAACTTTTGCCTCATTATGATAGCCGACAATCCCACTTGATGCATAAACTGGAATTGTACCCTTTATTCTTTTCGGCTCTGGCAATCCAAACCCATACTTAATATCAGCCAGGTCACTAACAAGATATGGTTTTGATTCTATATTTATTTGTTCTAGTAGTTTACTCATATATTTGACTTATCCACATTTGCTTGATAGCAACCGCTCGCTATGTTATACTCCTATTTGTAGGAGCAATCCTACTAATCACGCGGTCCCGCCAAAAGCGGGATTTTCGCTTTTTATATACTCCCTTTTGCCCGTATAAAACTTGCCGAAATCAATGTATTTATCCTTAATTTGATGCAATTCTCCGGCGACCTTTCCGCGCACACCTACTACGCCAATACGTTTTTCTTTGACTTTTAGACGCTCAAGCGGCGCGCACATATCTGAATCACCAGAAAAGAGCAGGACTGCTGTCATCTTTTCAACATCGTCCAACATGTCCATTGTCATTTCTACATCGAAATTACATTTTGGTTCTTCGATGGTTATACCTGATTTTTGTAGTTCATTTATAAGTTCTCTGATTTTATCTTTCACACCACCGTCAAACAAGATGAGTGTTTTTCTCTGAAAGAACATACCCTCCTGAATCGTCTTAGGAATAAATTTCATCGACTTCGTTCTTAAAATAGCCCCTGTCTTTTTAATCCTGTTATGAAAAGCTTCGGAATTTTTCAAATCCCTTTCATTTTTCCCGTAATACACTTTGATCTCCTTGATATTCGGAAAAGTAAATAGCTGTTCTATCATATCCTCAATTCTAAACTTCCAACGGAGCGTGTTCTGCCAGTGGAATATATTAGTTAGATCAAGATAAACAAAAATTACAGTCTGATCGTTGACCCATTTTAAATAATCTTCACGAACCATAAACTTATTCAGGATGTTTTGTGGTATGTCCATAATTTTTAATTAAAACCCCAATTCTTTGAGATTTTTCTCAATGTCTTTTTCCAATTCGCGACCATTTGTAAATGCTTCACGAAGTTCAAGAGAGAGCTTTTGCATTTTTTCTTCAAAAGAAATTCCGTCATCTTCAATATCGGCAAGTCCGACATATCTCCCGGGAGTAAGCATGTATCCATTCTTTTTTATATCCTCTAAATTTGCTGATTTACAAAAACCGGAGATATCTTCATATTTCGGAGCTCCTTTTTCTCCACGCCACGAACGAACAGTACTAGCAATCTTTTCAAGATTTTCTTTATTGAAAACAACCTGTTTTCGGGAAATTTGTTCAAAAATATCTCGTGCATCAATAAA
>LBZW01000018.1 GCA_000993955.1 Candidatus Nomurabacteria bacterium GW2011_GWA2_40_9 | reverse complement strand
GAAAAAATATTGGAAGAGAACAAAACGGTGGAAGTGATAATTTCTCTAGACCAGTACTTATTGTGAAAAAATTTAATAATGAAATATTTTGGATTTTACCTCTTTCCACAAAACAAAAGGATCTTGATTTTTATTACAATTTTATTGATTTAAACAATGAAAAGGCTTCAGTTGTACTATCTCAAATTAGATTGATACACATCAAAAGATTTGAAAGAAAAGTTTATGATATGCCCCAAAAAGATATGATTGAGATTAAGAAAAGATTACGAGATTATCTTGTCTAAAAATCGAAACCCCGCCATTTCTGGCGGGGAATCTCGGAGCCCGAAGGCACTGTGTATATTAAATATAGCAAATAGGAAAAAGAAGTCAAGAGAAAACTATAAATTTTCTTCTGATTTAATTTCTACTTCGACTCTATTAGAATCAATTTCATAAGAATAGTTACAAGACAATACCCTTAAACCATTAATCAAAAGAATGACTTTACCATTTTTGTTCTCTTTTATTTTCTCTGGTTCTTCAACTGTGACATTAAGACTACCATAAACATCTCTCATATTTTCTGGTAAATATTCTTTAAGATTTATAAAACCATTATATAATTCTTCCTCCCCATCAGAATTTTTTCCTCTCCTAAAATTGAACTTTATTTTTTCATTTTTTACTAGAAAATCATTAAATGATTTTCCTACTAAACTATCAGGTGGTAAAGGTTGTGTTTCATGTTTTTCTCGAAAATTATATGCATTTTTATCTAAACTCTTTTTTTCTTTAAAAAACTGTCCTGCATATTCTTCATAGGTAGTCGCAAAATCTTCTTTTGTTGAAAAACTTCTAAGTGTATGTCCAGCACTTTCTTTTAAACCACCGTCTACAGTAATTTCTTCCATAGAAGTGATTTTATTTTCTGGATCTGTGTATGCGATAATTGCCTTGTATTGATTATAACCATCTTCTCTTAAACCATCTTGAAGAAGAATAAAATTACCTACACCGACATTTCTAATTCCAAGTTGTTTTTGTAATTCATCAAATCCTAATATTGGATTTTTTTTATTTTCAAACTTTTCCATAAACTTTGTTGGGTTTTAATAATAATCTGGGGAAGAAGACAAAAAGCTCCTAGCCAGCGATAGCCCGAAAGCTACCAATACTCGTTTCCAAGTATTATATTACCCAACAAAGGTGAACTCTGACTAGGAGTTCTTTACCTTTGTTGGGTTTCTAACGACCATGCCACTTTAATTTTTAATATAAAAATAGGTTAGGTCTTTTTATTAAGTTGTAACCAAATAATAGTATTTTTACTTTAAAAATACCACAAGCATGTGAATTTCTAGCCCGTCCAAAAACGATTTTGCCCGCATTCATTCCCCAGACCCCTTTCTGCGGGCAGAATCTAACCCCAGAATTTCGCCGAATTCAGAAAAAGAAAATTAGCCGAGGTTTTGTGGAATCCGTATCCCCAGAATATTGTTTCCACAAAACTGAGTCCATTTTCTAGTATTCTGTATCATCAGGATTGCTTTCAAAATAAGTTCGAATTTTGTACAATGAATACCGCAAATTTTCGAAATCCAAAGAAACGGACAAATCGGGGTCGGCGCGAAGCGCCGACACTAATGAATTTCCCCCGCCGAATTCAGAATCCAAAAGGGTTTTCCACGCTCCGCGTGGCTCCTCGTTTGCCAATACAAATACAAATACAAAAATGGTAATATCAAAGAGTACTCAATCGAATAGCTTCCGCCTTTTATTATTATAATTTAAAATTGTAATTCTTAAAGGGCATCACTGTCATTTTGGCGTAAGCTAGATTGAGTACACAGTGATGTCCTTTTAGGTTTTTAAATATATGAATAATAATACTAGAAAATTTTTTATTTACACTCGCAAATCTACCGATACAGAAGATCGACAAGTCCGAAGCATTTCAGATCAATTGGCCGAACTCAAAGAGTTAGCAATAAAAGAAAATATTGATGTTGTTGATATATTTGTAGAAAAACAAACCGCCAAAATTCCGGGTCGGCCAATTTTTAATGAAATGATTTTAAGAATGGAAGCTGGCGAAGCCAGCGGTATTCTCGCTTGGCACCCCGACAGACTTGCTCGTAATTCGGTATAGCGTTCTCTCAATCCAAGTACTATGTTGATAATTTGTCGGAGAATATCAAACGAGGTCATCGTAATAAATTGAAGGAAGGTATTTGGCCTCGAAATGCTCCACTTGGATATTTAAACGATAAAGTGAATAAAGTTATCATTCCTGACCTTGAACGCTCTCCATATATCGTTAAAGCATTCGAGGCCTACGCTACTGGTAAATATACTCTCCGACAAATTAGAGAAATAGTCACAGAACTTGGATTTCGTTCACAAAAAGAGCAAGTGCTTTCCATTTCCAATATTCACGATATTTTAAGAAACCCAATTTTTTGTGGTCTACTTCGATATGGTGGTGAAATTTACGAAGGAAAGCACAAACCGATTATTACAAAGAAACTTTTTGATTCTGTTGCCGAAGTGATGAGCCGAAAATCTAAACCGAAAAGCAAAGTTCTGAAAGATTATCTATATCGGGGATTTTTCCATTGTGGCGAGTGTTCTTGCTTTATTACTACCGAAACTCAAAAAGGTCATAATTATCTTCGTTGCACAAAAAGGAAAAATCCTTGTAATCAAAAATATGTCCGAGAAGAAATCATCACTTCTCAAATAGAAAAGGAAATCAAAAAAGTTTCTTTGCCACCCGATTGGATTTCTTGGATGATTGATGAAAACAAAAAAGACCAATCATCCGAAACCCAATCGAGTGAGATTTTTTCTCAAAAAACAAAAGATGAAATTTCTCTTTTGGATTCAAAAATAGAGAAGCTGATGAATTTATATTTGGAAAATGGTTTATCAATCGAAGAATATCGTAATTCTAAAAATGTGTTAGTAAATAAAAAACAGCTTCTCAAAGAGAAATTATTAGCTTTTGAGAAAAAATCTCATAATCGGTTCGAACTTACGGAGAAGTTTCTAAAAGCCAGTATAAACAATATGGAATTGGCAAATGAGAGAATTCCCGAAGAAATACTTCGGGAATTCAAAAAAGTCGGTTCGAACTTTTTAATTAAAGATCGAACACTCCTTTTTGAGCCATGCGGAGCGTGGAAAACCCTTTTGGATTCTGAATTCGGCGGGGGAAATTCATTAGTGTCGGCACTTCGTGCCGACCCAGATTTGTCCGTTTCTTTGGATTTCGAAAATTTGCGGAGGCGGGGGGATTCGAACTCCCGAGACCCTTTCGAGCCTGCTACCTTTCCAAGGTAGTGCACTAGACCACTATGCGACATCTCCAGATAAACCTACTGTTCTAATTTACCCTAAAAAAGAAAGAAATGCTATAATACAAATATGAACACTTTGATTCAGGCAGATATTTTCTTTTTTATCACTAGCATAGCTGTGGCGATATTGACTATACTTCTAGTTATAGCTTTTATTTATTTCATTCAAATACTCATAAATTTTAGGGCTATTTCTGATATTTTGCGAGGAGGGACAGAAAATGCCAAGGAGAGTATAGAAGCACTGAGCGCAAGTTTAGCAAAGAATCCTTTTATTAAAATGATCTTTGGTCGAAAAATAAAAAATAAAAAAAAGAAATAATATTATGAAGAAAAAAAATGGAGTAAAAAAAGTTATTAAAAAAGGGCTTGTCATCGGTGCATTGGCTACAGCTGGATACATGTTTCTTGGGCCAGATGGTAAAAAAAATCAAAAAAAGCTGAAGGCTTTTGCCGAAGAGGCAAAGAAAGAATTTATGAAAGATGCAAAAGTTGTTAATAAAAAAATTAAAGTTATAAAAAAAGATGTTAAAAAAGTAGTAGCAAAAAAGCTAAAAGAATTGCAATAAATAATTTTAGTAGTGAAAAGTGAAAACAAAAATATAATATTACTAAACAAAAAAGAAGGAGAGACACCACTATCTGCGCTGTCTCTTTTTCGTGATAAGCATAAAATATACAAAGACATACCCATGACTTATGCAGGTAGGCTAGACCCCATGGCTTCTGGGTTGTTGATAATATTGGCTGGTGAAGAGTGCAAAAATAAAGAAAAATATTTAAACTTAGATAAAGAATATGAATTTGAGATTCTGTTTGGCTTTCAGACAGACACTTATGATATTTTAGGGAAAATCACAAAAACCCACATGAAACCCACATGTCAGACATGTGGGGTAAAAAAGAATTAGAAAAAAAAATTAAAGAAAATTTAAAATATTTTAAAGGCAAATTTGTACAAAAATATCCTATATATTCTTAATTTGGGCAAAATATTTAAATAAAGAAGAAAAAGAAGAAAGCAAGGCGTTCTTCTTTTTAGGGAAGTTTAAAATAAAATGCAGTAGTGGTACATATGTGCGTGGCATAGCAAACTCTCTCGGCGAGAACATAGGTATACCAGCACTAGCGTACTCTATTAGGCGGACAAAGATTGGCAAATGGACCAAAGAAGTATAAGATGTAAAGATGCTATCAGCAATTTTTACAATCATCGGGCTTTCTCTTTTTGAAGCAGTTTCTTCTGTTGATAATGCCATCATAAATGCAGAAGTACTCTCTACTATGGGGGCAAAGGCTCGTAGGTGGTTTTTGACTTGGGGTATATTTATAGCAGTGTTTATAGTTCGAGGTGTCTTACCTTTTGCTATTATTTGGGCTTTTAATACCGGGTTATCTGCTAAACAAGTATTCACCGCAGCGTGGAGTTCTGATCCAGTAGTGCATGCTTCTATAGAGCGATCTGCACCCATATTGCTCGTAGCAGGAGGTGTATTTCTATTGTTTTTATTTTTACATTGGTTATTTTTGGAAGATAAAAAGCTCGGTCTTCCTAGGACAGAGAAATTCTTTATGGCAAAGGGTGTGTGGTTTTATGCCTGTGTTTCCATATTGCTCTCTATTATTGCTTGGTTTGCACTCAAAGAAAGTAGCCTTATGGGTTTTGGTGCTGTGGTAGGTTCATCACTTTTTTTTATAACTCACGGGTTCAAACAAAATGCAGAAGCTCAAGAAAAGAAACTCCTCGGTAGTGCACAATCTGACTTGTCCAAACTTTTCTTTCTTGAAATCATAGACACTACTTTTTCTATAGACGGAGTGCTCGGAGCCTTTGCTTTTACTTTGTCAGTACCTTTGATCCTGCTCGGTAATGGACTCGGAGCAGTGTTGGTACGAGAATTAACTATTCGAAATATTGAAAATATCAAAAAATATGTATATCTGAAAAATGGAGCTATGTATTCTATTCTAGTCTTGGGTATAGTGATGATCGCACACAGTTTCGGAGCTAATATACCTGAGTATGTTTCTCCACTCTCCACTATAGTTATTATCAGTTATTTCTTTTGGAAGTCAAAAGTAGAATTAAAATTATTGCGAGCGTAGGCAGAGGTTTTTAAGGTATAATAGCTTATGTCCGAATCAATCTTTGATATTGAATACAAAAAGCTAAACAAAGCTCAAAAGGAGGCAGTGGACACGACAGATGGGCCAGTGATGGTGGTGGCAGGGCCGGGTACAGGCAAAACACAGGTACTGGCACTGCGTATAGGGAATATTTTAAAAAACACTGATACAAAAGCAGATGGTATTTTGTGTTTGACATTTACTAATTCTGGGGTGAAGGCTATGAGGGAGAGATTACGAAAGTACATAGGCCCGGAAGCGGGCAAAGTAAAGATAGCCACTTTTCATAGCTTTGGCATAAATATAATAGAGAAATATTTTCCTGTACTCGGACTCGACGAAGCACCGAAACTGATGGACGACAAAGACGCTATAGCCTTGTGCGATGATATATTAGAAAATAATGATTGGGAATATATCCGTCCTCGTGGAGACACAGCCAGATATTTTAGAGATTTGAAAAGCTTGATTTCGTTGCTCAAAAGAGAAAGACTAACCCCAGAGAAATTTGAGACAGAAATAAAAAATGAAATAAAAAGCACAGAGAATGACCCTGCAAATATTTCTTCTAGAGGGGCCACCAAAGGTGAATTAAAAAAAGAAGTAATAAAAAAAATAGAAGGCCTCATACGCACACTCGAAGCAGTAAGGTTTTTTGAGCTGTATGAAGTGTCTAAAAAAGAAAAGAATGTTTTTGATTATGATGATGTGTTGGAAAATTTAGTAAAAATAGTAGAAGACTCAGATGATGCGAAAGCACAGATAGCTGAGGAGTATACTTATGTATTGATAGATGAACATCAGGATTCGAGTGGTGTGCAAAATGAATTTTTGAAAACTGTCTGGGGGGAAGTAGAACAGCCAAATATTTTTGTTGTGGGAGACGACAGACAGCTCATATATGGGTTCGGAGGGGCATCGCTCGAATATTTTGAAAATTTTAAACACACATTTGGTAAAGCAAAACTCATAACCTTAGTAGAAAATTATCGCTCTACTCAGAAAATATTGGATTCATCACATGAACTTTTAAAAAGTTCTCTAGTAGAAGAAAAATTGAAGAGTAATTTAAAAGAAAACCATTCGCTAAAATTAGTAGAAGCTGATTATCTACGAGATGAGATACTGGCAGCTGCTATAGAGATATCCGCCCGAGGCGGACCCGCCTCGGGCGGGAAAGACAGGATAGATTTTAATGAGATAGCAATACTAGTACCAAAAAACAGACAAGTCCGTAGTACTATCACAATACTTCGTGATATGGGCATACCTGTAGCCGAAGGTGAAGCCATACATTTTTTTGATACGAACGAAACACAGGCGCTCATACGAGTTTTGAAAGTATTAGCAAGTCCCGAAGATGGGAGTGCTTTAGCCTCGAGTTTCTTTGACAAATATTCCGGTGTGTCTCCTATAAAAGCGCATGAATTTATGAGAGAGAATAATATGCGAGAATTTTCTTTGCTCGATATAAAAGAAGAAAAAAATACTTTGTTTGATGATAAAAATGAAGTAAACACTTGGATTCAAAAATTAAAATCTTGGCTGTCTTACTGCACAGAATTAAATCTGTATTCTCTGGTGCAAAAAGTGGGCAGTGAATTTCTATTAGATAATGTAAAAGATCACGAAGAGCTGACTTTGCGGGTGGAGGTAGTACGGACTATGCTTCACTTGGTTTTGATGCAGATAGAAAAAACACCGAAACTCACACTAAAAGAATTCTTGGAATTTATAGACCGGATAGAGTCTTATGGAGAGAATATCCCGTTGGCTGTATTTTCAAAAGATGAAGGGGTCAGGGTTCTAACACTACATGGTTCAAAAGGGCTAGAATTTGATTTTGTCTGGATTGCGCATATGGATGAGCGCTCTTTTTCAGGCACAAAAAAAGGCGGGTTTTCTGTTCCAGAGAGCATAGAGGAAAAGGTACAGAAAAAAGACGAAGAAGTACAAAAGAGAGAGCTGTATGTGGCCATAACTCGTGCAAAGAGGTTTTGTACTGTTTCATATGCACTACACTCATACACTGGAGCCGATCAAGAACTCGCACATGTTGTGGCTGATATAGAAGAAAATTTTGAAAAAGAAAACAGTACAGAAACAGAAGAAAAAATACTCGCACACAGTCCTATGGCATATGTAGAAAAAACAGAAATAAAAAAAGATGCTTTAGACATAGCAGAGCTTAAAGATATAGTGAAGAGGGATTACGAAGACAGGAAGGTGTCTGTGTCACTTCTCAATAATTTCTTTGAATGTCCGTGGAAATGGTATTTTAGGAATTTGCTTCAGTTGCCAGAGCCAAAGTCTGAGAGCTTGGAATTTGGGAATATTATTCATGGGTCTATAGATAAAATTTTAAAATTAAATAAAAAGCCAACAAAAATAGAAATAGAAAATATAATAAAAGAACAAGTCCGGAGGTCTGCTTTTGGCACAGATAGAAAGCAAGAAGAATTTTTGAAACTAGGTTCGAGTGTCGTTTCAAAATGGGTAGAAAACAGACTCGGAGAGATAAGCAAAAACAGAGAAAATGAACAGAGTGTATCTGTGATTGATGATAGATTTTCACATCTAAATATTTACGGCAAGATAGATATGATAGAGCATTTGGATAAAGAGAATGAAAAGAATGAAAAAGTTAATGTCAGAGTGACTGATTTCAAAACTGGCAATCCTCGAAAGAAAAGTGATATAGAAAAAATAGATGAAGAAGGCAGAATGAGTGGCTACATGCGCCAGCTTGCTATGTACTCGTATCTTCTAACTACTAACAAAAAGTGGAATGTAAATGTTGCAGAGTCCCGACTTGAATTCGTAGAAGCAAAAAAAGAATCAGAATCATTTTACAATACTGTGATAACAAGCGAGCAGATAGACATGATAGTGCGGGATATAAGGGATTATGATGAACTATTAAAAACAGGGCAGTGGGTT
>LBZW01000017.1 GCA_000993955.1 Candidatus Nomurabacteria bacterium GW2011_GWA2_40_9 | reverse complement strand
TCTCTATATCATAGGCAAGGCTGGCGTGGGCAAGACCAAGCTCCTCGAGCTCATGCTTCGCCAAGATATCACCTATGGGCATGGACTGTGCCTCATCGACCCACACGGAGATGTGATAGAAGCTATGCTCGACTACATACCAAAAGAGCGCATAGACGATGTGTGTATCATAGACCCGTCAGATGTGGATTTCCCTGCGTCTTTCAACCCTCTTGCAAATGTGGACCCGATGTTCAAGTTTCAATTGACTCAAGGGCTGATCGAAGTCTTACAAAAACAATTCGGAGCAAACTGGACACCCCGCCTCGAGCACGTGTTTCGTTTTACCTGTCTTGCACTACTCGACTATCCACATGCCACTATGCGGGGAATGATCAGCATGCTCACAGATAGAAATTACAGACAAAAAGTAGTGGAATATATTACAGATGATATGGTAAAGAGATTCTTTGCTATTGAATTTGCAGATTGGTCTGAAAAGTTTGACACAGATGCTATTATACCGCTCGTGAACAAGCTCGGGCAGTTTCTGTCTGATCCACTCCTCCGAAATATTTTTGGTCAAAAGCAAAATAAAATAGATATCAGCAAACTCATGAACAGCAGAAAAATTATCTTTATAAATCTTTCGAAAGGGCGAATCGGTGAAGAAAATTCCAGCTTTTTTGGTTCTATGTTTTTGACCAAGATCAAACAGGCGGGCATGGAGCGTGCAAATATTCCCGAAAAAGACCGCACCGATTTTTATATCTATGTGGACGAGTTTCAAAATGTAGTGACCCAGACATTTGAAAACATTCTCTCTGAAGCTCGTAAATATGGACTGAACCTAACCATGGCACACCAGTATGTTGGCCAGATAAATGCAAAGATTTACCAAGCAGTACTTGGAAACACGGGAAGTATTATTTCTTTTCGTGTGGGTGGGGAAGATGCAGTGAAGCTCAAGCCCGAGTTTGATCCACTTTTCGGAGTGAAAGACATGATCAACCTCGCCGTCGGGGAAATTTATATAAAGATGACGATAGATGGAGAGAGCTATGACCCATTCTCTGCAGAGACACTTCGTGTATTACCAGCCACGCATCCATCATACAAAGAAGAAATAATCGCAGCTTCTCGGGCAAAATACGCCATAAGAAAAGAAGACGCAGGCAAACTAATTGCCGAAGAAGAAGCCACCATCATCAGAAGTAAAGAAGAAAAAGAAATGATAAAAGGCAAAGGCCGTACCCAAGCCTCCGACGATGCAGATGCTGTATCAGAACAAAAAGAAGAATCAAAAACCTCCCAAGAAGCCGAACCGATGATCTAGACTAGGATTTTTTGTGATATACTCTATAGGTGAAAAAGATTACAGAAGAAAAGAATATTGTTATATACAAAGGTCCTAAAGGGAATGTTTCTCTTAAGGTTCAATTTGAACGAGACACAGTTTGGGCTACTCAGGCACAGATTGCTCAAGTTTTTAGTGTTGAACGTACGGTAATAACTAAACACATAAATAATCTTTTAAAATCAGAGGAAATTAATGAAAAAAGCAATGTGCAAAAAATGCACATTGCAAATTCAGATAAACCTGTTGCCTTTTATTCACTAGATATGATTCTAGCTATTGGATATAGAACAAATTCAAATCAGGCTATAGTGTTTCGTAAGTGGGCAACCAATGTGCTTCATAAACACCTTATAGATGGTTATACAATAAATCGGGATCAAATAACTAAAAATTATGATTCATTCATGAAGTCAGTGTCTGATATTCAAGCACTACTTCCTGAACATGTTTTATTGGACCCAAAAACAATAATAGAACTTATTAAAGAATTTGCGAGTACTTGGGTTTCTCTTGATGCTTATGATAAAGAAAAATTAAAAACAGTAGGTACTAATAAAAAAATAATTAAACTCACTGGAGAGGAGTTGTTTGAAGCAATTCAAAGTCTTAAAAACGAGCTTCTTAAAAAAAATAAAGCCACTGATATTTTTGCTCAAGAAAGAGAAAGGGGTTCTGTTACAGGTATAGTGGGCAATGTCATGCAGTCTTTCGGTGGTAAAACGCTTTATGAGACTACAGAAGAAAAAGCTGCCCATCTACTTTACTTTATGGTAAAAAATCATCCGTTTGTCGATGGAAATAAACGTTCCGGTGCATTTGCCTTTATTTGGTTTTTGCGTAAATACAGAGTGCGTGGGTCTAGAAACATAAACACTGCCACTCTCACAGCCCTCACTCTTTTGATTGCGGAAAGTAACCCAAACAAGAAAGACCAAATGGTCGCTTTGATTACTCAGTTATTGAAATAAATTTCAGCGCTCGCATAAATTTTGACTTTTTGAAAAATGTGGTAGAATAGCTATATGGCAAAAGACTACTATGAAACATTGGGTGTAAATAAAGGTGCTTCAAAAGAAGATATAAAAAAGGCCTTTTATAAGATGGCACACAAATATCACCCTGATAAAAAAGAAGGTGATGAAAAGAAATTTAAAGAGGTAAATGAAGCTTACCAGACTCTTTCTGATGAACAGAAACGTGCACAGTACGACCAATTTGGCTCTAATTATACAAATATGGGAGGAGGCTATGGCCACCAACATCAAGGACAAGGTGGATTTGGCGGTGCCGGATTTGAAGGCTTTGACTTCAGTAATTTTTCTCAGGGCTTCCAAAATGGCGGAATGGAGTTTGATTTAAATGATATATTCAGTGACTTTTTTGGAGGGGCAATGGGAGGTCAGAGTGGGGGGCGACAACAAGTGCGTAGGGGCAGAGATATCTCTACCGAAATTCAAATTTCTTTTTCTGATGCAGTTTTTGGTATAAATAGAAAAGTTCTCATCACAAAAACTTCTACATGTAATACTTGTACTGGAACAGGTGCCAAGGCTGGAACAAAGATGGAGAAATGTAAACATTGCAACGGTCAAGGAAAAATTCATGAAGCAAAACGCACAATTCTCGGCACTATCTCAAGTACAAAACTCTGTGAAATGTGTCTTGGTGCGGGAGAAGTACCAAAAGAAATATGTGATATATGTAAAGGCAAAGGTGTTCTCCGCAGAGAACAAGAAGCATCCATAGATATTCCAGCAGGCATCAGAGACGGAGAGATGATCCGCATGACGGGTTACGGGGAAGCTATTTCAAAAGGCACCACAGGGGACTTGTATATAAAAATAAATGTTGCACCACATCCAGTCTTCAAGCGTGATGGCAATGACCTCGTGATGGATTTAAATTTAAAACTTTCTGATGCACTCCTAGGTACAAAATATCCCATCAAGACTCTCGATGGAGATATAGAAGTGAGTATTCCAGAGGGGGTAGGAATAGATGAGATACTAAGAGTCAAGGGTAAGGGTGTACCCATGAAAGGCAAGCGTGGTGACCTGCTCATAAAATTAAACATAAAACTTCCCAACAAACTATCTCGCAAATCCCGCGAACTCATCGAAGAACTCAAAAAAGAGGGGATTTAATTTAATTTACCTAAATAAAACGGTCGCAAAAGTTAGGTAATTTTATATAATATGTCCTTTCTTTACAAGTAGTTCAGCGTTTAAAATTCCTCCACCTGCGGCGCCACGGACAGTGTTGTGGGAAAGTGCTACAAATTTATAATCAAAAATGTTGCATTTGCGAAGTCGGCCGATAGTCACTGCCATACCTTTGCCACTATCCCTGTCTTTTTTTGGTTGAGGTCTATTTTCTTCGTCTTTATATATGATAGGTTGAATTGGAGCAAATGGAAGATCTAATTTTTGTGGAACTGATTTAAAATTTTTCCAAATATTTATGATTTGTTCTTGATTGGGAATCTTGTTTTTAAATTTTATATTTACAATTGCTGTGTGTCCGTCTGATACTGGTACACGGGTACAAGTAGCGGAGATTTTTAAATCTTTTTTGTTTACAAATTTGCCATTTATTATTTTACCCAATATTTTTAACGGTTCTGTTTCTGTTTTTTCTTCTTCACCACCTATGTATGGCACGATATTATCTATCATATCGAGAGAAGGTACCCCAGGGTAACCCGCACCAGAAACTGCTTGGAGAGTAGTCACAAATATTTTTACTACTGGGTAGCCAGCCTGCTCTAATGCATATATAGGGGTGAGGTAGCTCTGAATACTACAGTTTGGTTTTACTACTATAAAGCCATGTTTTTCTCCTTGGTCCCAACCGTGATTTTTCTGCTGGATTTTTATAATATCTAAATGATCGGGGTTTATCTCTGGCACGAGCATAGGCACATCGTCTATTTTTCTATTTGCTGAAGCATTTGATACTACAGGTATTCCCATAGAAGCGTATTTTTCTTCTGTTTCTTTGATAAGTTTTTTGTCAGGCATTTCAAATGCAGAAAATACAAAGTCGCAGTTTTTTGCTTTTTCTATGTTTGCTACGTCTTCTACTGTTATGTCTTTAATATTTTCTGGTATCAGTGTAGACATCACCCATCGCCCGGCAACAGCATCAGAATATTTCATACCAGCAGAGTTGGCAGAAGCAGCGAGATATACCACATCAAACCACGGATGATTCTCTAAAAGGCGAATATAATTTTGTCCTACCATTCCTGTCGCTCCCAATACCCCAACTTTAAATTTTTTCATATAATTTTTTAAATTCTTATTTGGTACAAGTTTTCTGTCGACGCACATATTTTTCTGCTGAAAAATTGCTATACTCGGCTACCCGCCTGCGTAATGTCTCCCGAAAACTGCACCTGCAACGAATTTCTAACTATCTAATAAACTTCTTGTGTAATGCGTTTATAATTTTATCAATGTTTTGCTCTTTTATTATAGCCTCCAAACGAGTACAGTTTTTGTATAGAAATGCACTTATCTCTAGGTCTGCCTTCATCTTTATGAGCATTTCGTTAAAAGTATTTACATCATATACATTAAAATTACCCACGAGGTACACCATAGAAACTGCATGCATATCTACGTCTTTTACTTTTTTATTTATTTCTTCGTAGACTTCATCTGCTTTACCGTTTGCATTGTCTGCAACTATTTGAATACTGTATTGCGTATTGCTGATGAGGATTATATCTACTTTGTGTTTAAAAAGCTGGGTGCCATACCAACCTCTGTTTTCTTTTTTGGATCCACAAGGGATGCTATCTCAATAGGAGTGTTGTGCATTTTCACATACTGGATAGCTTTAGAATGGATTATTTTCCCAGCTTCTTCTGCTTCCTGATAACTGACAAATGGAACAGTTTTCGCATTTTTGACTATTTTTGGATTTGCAGACATGACGCCGTCCACATCTTTCCAGAGTATTACTTTGTCTGCTCGGAGTGCTGCCCCTACAAAACATGCAGTCGTATCTGTGCCTCCACGGCCGAGGGTCGTAGTGATACCACTTTTTGTTTTACCAATAAACCCAGGTATAACAGGAATCTTGTCTAGCGAGGCTAGTCTTTTCTGTATGTTCTTTTCAGAAAATTTATAAATAATATTTGCGTTTCCAAAGTTGTCATCTGTAATTATCATTTCTTCTGCTTCCATTACCTGTGTGGGTATTTCTAAATCACATAAATACTTGGCCAGTATTTGGGCAGACTCCCTTTCGCCCGCTGAGATTATTTTATCTTTCATTTGTGAACTTTTTCCATGTGCCGTCTTGAGCAGATCATCTGTAATCCCAGGCAATGCAGACACGACAATAACAGGAGAGCACCCTCTCCTTATCTGATCTTTGATTCTTTTTTCAATAAAAGGAATTAATTCTTTTTTTAATATCCCTCCACCGAATTTATTGATAATGATTTTCTTTGACATAGTTTTAAATTGACGCTACACTTATAGAATAACTATATAATATATGAATAAAAAAGCAATGAATATAAATAAAGTACTTGTCATAGGTTGTGGAAATGTAGGTTCTGTGGGACTTCATAAGATGGCTCAAGATCCTGGCGTGTTTTCGGAGATTCATGTGGTCTCTCGCACACGAGCAAAATGTGAGGTCGTTCGAGATTCAATATTAAAAAAAACAAAAGGCAAAGTGAAACTGCATATTCATACGGGGAATGTGGGTAGTGACAGATTTTTCTTGAAGTTACTCAAAGAAGTCAAACCTGAACTAGTTGTGAACTGGGGTTTGCCATATGACAATCTCGTGGTGATGGATGCATGTCTAGAATATGGAGTGAACTATATTGACACTGCTTGCTATGAAGACCCTGCAAAGTATGGATTCTCTTATAAGCGTCAGCTTGAAAAGAACGAAGCTTTCAAGAAGAAGGGGTTGCTTGCAATCCTCGGCTCTGGTTTTGATCCGGGCGTGACAAATATATATTCTGCATATGCTCGAGATTATTTATTTGACAGAATTGATACTATAGATATTCTAGATTGTAACGGAGGCAGTAAAGACGCAAATATAAAATTCGCACCAAACTTTGATCCCGAGATAAATCTTCGAGAACTAATCTTACCTATTGAATATTGGAAAAACGGCAGATGGGTAAAACGAGGCAAGCTCATAGACGAAGACGCTTCCTATTTTGAATTCGATTTCGGAGAGGCGGGCACACATACACCATACCTGATGTATCACGAAGAACTAGAAACAATTCCGAAACATGTGCCAGGACTCAAGCAGATTCGTTTTTGGATGACTTTCTCAAAGAGTTATCTCACATATCTGCGTGTGCTATATGAAGTAGGACTCACTCGTATAGACCCGATAGATTATCAGGGTACTTCTGTAGTGCCAGTAAAATTCTTGAAAGAAATTTTACCCAAAGGCAAAGATTTCAATAAGAGCTACAAAGGCAAAACGCATATCGGAAACATTATTTCAGGTACAAAAGACGGCAAGAAAAAATATATGTATATCTACAATATCTGCGACCACCAGAAATCATTTAAAGAGACAAATGGAAACGCTATAGGCTACACCACTGCCATTCCTACTGTTACCACTGCCAAGCTCGTGCTCACTGGCAAATGGGCTGGAGTCGGGGTCAAAAACACTGAAGACAAATCATTCGATTCAAAAATTTACATAGAAGAAATGACAAAAACCGGCCTCGTAACTGAATTTAAAAAGCTAAAAGATTTACCAAAAGTGTTAAAGAAGGAATACTAATATATGAGCAATAAAGAACCATTTATAGAACCATGGATAGATGAGAGTGGTTGGAGTGCAGAGGCTTTTAAGAAAGTTGAGACGCCTTGTTATGTCGTGTCAGAAGCTCATCTAGAGAAGAATTTTAAAATATTAAACCAAGTAGAGCGTGATACAGGAACAAGGGTGCTGATGGCACTCAAGAGTTTTTCTATGTTTTCGGTATTTCCACTAGCGAAGAAATATTTTTCTGGATCTGAGGCGAGTTCGGTAAATGAAGCACGGCTTGGGCGAGAAAAATTTGGCAAAGAAATGCATGTGTTTTCTCCATCATATACAGACAAGAATATAAAAGAATATTTAAAATACGCAGATCATTTTGTGTTTAATTCTTTTTCGCAATGGGATAAATTTTCCGCCTTTGTCAAGACTTCGGCGAGACGAGGAAGAAAAATATCATGTGGTATGCGAGTGAATGTAGAACATAGTGAAAGTAGTGTCCCCATGTATGATCCAAGCCGACCTAATTCGCATTTTGGAGTAACTTTAAAAGAGTTTGAAAGAGATAATTTAACTGGTTTAGAAGGCCTTCATTTTCATAATTTATGTGAGTTAAATGCAGATGCACTTGTGAGGACACTTGCAGTATTTGAAGAAAAGTTTGGTAAATTTTTAGCAGATATGAAGTGGGTAAATTTTGGTGGTGGACACCATATTACTAGAGCTGATTATGATATAGCACTACTGACAAAAACTATTTTAGATTTCAGGGCTCGATATCCGCATCTCACTGTATATCTCGAACCCGGCGAGGCTACAGCGCTCAATGCTGGTGTATTAGTGGGGAGTGTCGTTGATATTTTGAAAAATAATATGGATATAGTTGTGCTTGATGTGTCTCCGACATGTCATATGCCGGATGTTTTAGAGATCCCATATTTACCTCGTATTCTCTCCCAAAGCAAGGCTTTGGGGAATTTTGCTTACAGACTCGTCGGTCCTACATGCCTCACTGGCGATGTGATAGGGGATTATTCTTTTAAAGAACCACTAAAAGTGGGAGATAAATTAGTGTTTCTAAACATGGCGATATATACGATGGTAAAGAACAACACATTCAATGGAATAGACTTGCCGTCGATTGCACTTATGGATAAAAAGGGTAAGATTAAGATAGTTAAAAAGTTCGGGTATAAGGATTTTAAAGAAAGGCTATCTTAATTTAAAATAATTTTATGCAAAAAGAAGAAAGAGGATTATCACGAAAACAAAAGCTAGAGAATTTTAATGAAAATGAAAATGGTCTGCGAGATCATGGTATTTTTGGTTTGCCTTTTTCACCTGAAGAATCCGAATTGGTATTGCTCCCACTACCTTGGGAGGCCACTGTATCTTATGCCACAGGCACTGCCTCTGGCCCGCAGGCAATACTCGATGCTAGTCAGCAGATAGATTTGTATGATCCACTTTGTATAGATGGATGGAGAAGTGGCATAGCTATGCTTGATATCTCTTCAAGTATTTTGCAAAAGACTAGAGAAGTTAGAAATAAAACAGAGAAATATTTAGAAGAATATTTTAAAGGTAATATTGATAAAAATTTACAGACAGAAATAAATGAAGTATGTAGAGTTTTTAAAGAAGATGTAAAACAAACAACAAAAAATCTATTGGAAGAAGGTAAATTTGTTGGAATCGTTGGCGGAGATCATAGTGTCCCGCTTGGGTATATGGAAGCACTTTCAGAGAAGCATGAATCGTTTGGAATACTACATATAGATGCGCATGCAGATCTGCGGGAGGCTTATGAGGGACTCACATATTCTCATGCTTCTATATTTTATAATGCTTTAAAAATAAAAAATATGAGTAAGCTCGTGCAGGTAGGGATACGAGATTTTTCTAAAGGAGAACAGGAAATAGTAGAGAGAGAATCTGGCAGAGTAGTCATGTTTACTGATTATGAAATAAAGAAAGTGCTTTTTGAAGGTTCTACTTGGTCTGCTGTATGCGAGAGTATCGTCAAAGAATTACCAGAGAATGTATATATATCTTTCGATATAGACGGACTCTTGCCACACCTTTCTCCAAATACAGGTACCCCGGTGATGGGTGGATTTACTGATGCACAAGTTGTGTATTTATTTGAAAAAGTAATTGCTTCTGGTAAAAAAATAATTGGCTTTGATTTGTGTGAAGTCGCTCCTGGAGAGAGTGGTGAATGGGACGGCAATGTTGGTGCGAGGATTCTGTACAAACTTTGTTTATTAGCTTTGAAAAGTAAAAATCATGGAAATAACCAAGACTAAGTTGCTCCACGAAGTCAGAGCAGTGAAGAGAGAAGGGGAACTTGCGAGTATCATGAAAGCTCAATGGATAGCAGAGGAGGTACTTCGAGATGTTTTAAAATTCTTAAAAACTGGAATTACAGAAATAGAAATTGCAGAATTTATTAAAAAATCTTTTGTGCAGTATGGTGCACCGATACTTTCTTTTTCACCTATAGTTGCTTTTGGTAAGAGCTCGGCTGATATTCATCATATACCCAATAAAACAAAATTAAAAAAAGGGGATATAATTATGCTTGATTTTGGTACGACAGTGAACCACTATTGTTCTGATATGACTCGGACATATTTCTGGGGACAGCCTAATGCCAAGCAAAAGAAATTATATTTAGATGTGTTAGAGGCAATGAATCGTGCTTTTATTTGTATTGGAAAAGGAGAGAAAAAAGCAAAAGTGATAGACAAAGTTGCACGAGGATTTTTGGCTAGAAAATATAAAAATAATTTTGCTCATGGTTTAGGTCACGGTGTAGGCACAGTGATACACGAATGGCCAAGTTTTAAATCAAAAAGTGAAGATGTCTTGCCCGTAGGTTGTGTCATGACTATTGAGCCTGGGATATATCTAAAGGGCTTCGGTGGGGTGCGTATAGAAGATATGATACTTGTTACAAAAAATGGCTATAAGAATTTAACCAATGTGCCGAAAGATCTAGAAGATGTGATTTTGGGCACATAAGTTTGAATATGTTTACTATCTTCACGGTCGTGAGAATAGTAAACATAATATGAATTTTTGCAAAAGATGCATATTAATTATATACTTTTTAAATGGTTAAAAATAAATTAAAAATAGGGGTTTTGTTTGGAGGAAAATCAGCAGAGCATGAAGTATCTTTGAATTCTGCAAAAAATATCATATCTGCATTGGACAAAAATAAATATGAAATTACACCAATTAAAATAAATAAAAATGGTGAATTTAATTTTTTAAAATTAAAAAATTTTGATGTTATTTTCCCTGTACTGCATGGTCCTTATGGCGAAGATGGTAGTATGCAAGGATTTTTAAAGTTATTAAGTGTACCGTTTGTGGGAGCAAGTGTTTTGGGCTCGGCTGTAGGTATGGACAAAGATGTAATGAAAAGATTATTAAATGAAGCAGGAATAAAAAACGCAAAATGTATTGTGTTGCGGAACAGAGAAGAAATTTCTTTTAATAATGTGAAAAAATCTTTAGGCTTACCTATGTTTGTCAAACCAGCAAATTTGGGTTCGTCAGTCGGTGTCAGTAAAGTAAAAAATGAAAAAGAATGGAATATTGCAATCAAAGAAGCCTTTCAATACGATAATAAAATTATAGTTGAAGAGATGATTGTCGGACGAGAACTGGAGTGTGCAGTACTCGGAAATGAAAAACCCATCGCTTCTTTGATAGGAGAGGTAGTGTTGAATGCTGAATTTTATTCTTATGATGCCAAGTATATAGACGACGATGGGGCAGTCATAGAAATACCCGCTAAAAATTTATTAAAAACTGAAATTAAAAAACTTCAAAATATTGCATTAAAAGCTTATCAAACATTAAATTGTGAAGGCATGGGAAGGGTAGATATGTTTATGAAAAAAAATGGTGAAATTTATGTAAATGAAATAAATACAATACCAGGATTTACAAATATAAGTATGTATCCAAAACTTTGGGAAATATCAGGTATAAATAAAACTCATCTTTTAAATGAATTGATTTCTCTCGCAATAGAACGACATAAAAAAGAAAATAAATTAAAAAATTAATATCAAATATATGTTAGATGAATTTATGATATTGTCTCAAATAAAAAAAACAAAATTGCGTACTTGGGTGGAGCTGGATAGAAGTGCGATCAAGAAAAATTTTGAACTTTTTAATAGTTTGCTTAAAAAAGAAACTATTCTGATGGCTGTGGTCAAGTCAAACGCCTACGGCCACGGGCTTGTGGTCTTTTCGAAAGAGGTGGTCAGACTCGGAGTAAAATTTCTCGGAGTAGATTCGTTTGAAGAAGCACTCGAGCTTCGCGACGCTGGCATAAAAACTCGCATCATGGTGTTTGGTTATGTGTCTCCTGCGTATTATAGGGAGGCCAGTGAGAAAAATATTTCTGTGACTATTTCAAACACAGTAGCATTAGAGAATTTGATAAAAACCATAAAACCCCCCTTAAATTCCCTCCTTGTCAGGGGGGATAATAGGATTAAAATACATATCAAAGTAGATACAGGGCTCGGTAGGCAGGGATTCTTGATGGATGAGCTGGAAAAAGTTTTGGCACTTTTGATTAAAAATAAGAAAAAAATAGAAGTAGAAGGACTCTATAGTCACCTAGCAGTTGGGGAAGATTTATCAGGGCACAAATATACTATGCTTCAAGCGAGCAGGCTAAATATCTGGCACGAAGCATTTAAAAAAGAAGGATACAATCCACTCAAACATATCTGTGCCAGTTCTTCTGCTATGTTTTTCCCCGAGCTCCACTTTGACATGGTGCGGGTGGGTATAGGCATGTACGGTCTGTGGTCTTCAAAAGAAACAAAAGAAGCTTTTCATAAAAAATACAAACTTCACCCAGTGCTTTCTTGGAAAACTATAATCACAGAAATGAAAAGTTTGCCAAAAGGCACAAAGATCGGCTATGATCTGACCGAAGAATTAAAAAGAAACTCTAAGTTAGCTATCATTCCAGTGGGCTACTGGCACGGATACCCTCGACTTCTCTCAAGCAAGGGTGTTTTCAATGTAAATCGTAAAAAAGTAAAACTCATCGGGCGGGTGTCTATGGATATGATAGTGCTAGATGTCACAGAAATAAGAGTAAAAGTCGGCGATGAGGTGGCTATAATAGGTGGCAAGGGAATAAAGCGGGGGCACTACGCAGAGGCGGATATGATGGCTCAAGACTCAGATACTATAAATTACGAGATTGTGACCCGGATAAACCCAATAATCAAAAGGTTTTATAGGATAAATCCTGAGATTGTACGCGTACTCAAGTAACGACAAGAGCTTGCAAATCATTAATAATATGATACTATAGAGCCATGTCACAAGATAGACTTATAAAACTTGCTTGCGGAACTTGTAAGCACATAAATTACTGGTCACGTAAAAACAAAAAAACAGTAACTAAAAAACTAGAACTAAACAAGTTCTGCAGTTGGTGTCGCATGCAAAAAAAGCACAAAGAGATCAAGAAATAAGTTTACCCTGTTTTTCTAAAACTATACCCCAAAATTAGCTTTGCTAAAAACTAACTACAGGGTATAACCCTGTAGTAGAACTTGGATAAAGTTTCACTACGGGGTATAATACCTACGCAACAACGTTGTTGCTGTGTTCTTTATAATATGGGGATAGGGTTCGCTCTTTCCTTATATAGTAGAGCATCTATATTTATATTGAATGCTCTCAGGCTTGGGCCTTCGGGCCCAGTTTGGGCGATTAGTTTAGTGGTAGAACAGCTCTCTCCAAAAGAGCTGGCGGGAGTTCGATTCTCTCATCGCCCGCAGTGAAAGATTTAGTGTCAGTAAATTCCTCAGATAGCTTGTAACCTAAAGACAATTTTGGTGTTCCAGCGACAATTTCCGTATACGATGGCAACGTATCAAATACTAGCCCAAAAAGGGACCTCAAAATAGTGAAATTCTTTTGTTTTATCAGCATTTCTTCGTGGTGTTCCATTAAGAATCTTGTGTATTTAATAAAGTTGTGAATATCACTCTCTTTCACTTCTAATTTGTTGCGCTGTGTCCGAGCGTTGATTATTTGTTTTTCTATTTCCTCAATCTGCTTTTCAAGCGCTTGTCTGATGGTTGTATTTGAGGTACTGGTAAAAGCATCAATTTTTTGTAATTTTTCTTTTTCTAGGTTTGCAACATTATCGCCAGCCTTAAGTGAAAACTCGCCGAGCTCTTTTTCTCTTTCTCTGTATTGGTTGGGTTTAGAGCAATTAATTCTGCTACGGGAATCCACTTAGAAATAAACTCTCCCTTTTTGTCGCCATCTTTTATTTCCAGTTTAAATACTTTGATTAATCCTTCCTTTTTGTCTATAGACCCAATCTGCCAATCATCTTCAATTTTGCCCGAAGTTCTTTTAACTTTTATAATGTCCCCCTGTTTAAATGGCGTTTCAGAAAAATCTGAAAATTCTACTATATTTAAAGCCGCTTCATTATCCTTTATTTTAACTTCTTTTTTCGCGGCTTTTCCACTCTTTATTTCTTTCGCTTCTTTGGTTAATTTTTCTTCTTCGGTTTTTTCCTTGCCCGCCGTAGCCTCGGCGGAGGCGAGTTCTTCCTTTTTCTTCCCTTCTTTCGCCGGTTCTTGGGATCCTTTCCAATATCCAAACGGATCGTTTTCTATCGTTGC
>LBZW01000016.1 GCA_000993955.1 Candidatus Nomurabacteria bacterium GW2011_GWA2_40_9 | reverse complement strand
TCCAGATAGGCAACAAGCCCATACTGCATCATCTTATGGATTTATACGCAGGCTTCGGCCATAAAGAGTTTATACTATTAGTCGGCTACAAGGCAGATAAAATAAAAGAATACTTCAAGAACATCAGGGAATTTAACATCAAGTTTGTTGATTCTGGCGAAGAGGCAAATAAAGCCCAGAGATTGATGGATGCAAAAAAGCTCATAAAAGGCAATACCTTCCTGATGTCATACGGCGATGACCTGACAGATGCTAACATAAACAGCATAATAGGATTCCATAAAAAGAGCAAAAAAGTTGTAACTTTAACAGCAGTGCCATTATTGTCCCCTTTCGGAATAATTGAAATAAGCAGCAAAGAGGAGGTTACAAGCTTTAGGGAAAAGCCAAAGCTCAACCATTGGATGAATGGGGGCTTTTATGTCATCGAAAAAAAGATTTTTAGCTATATCAAGCCAGGCTACGACCTCGAAAAAGAAACGTTTGAAGATCTGGCAAAAGAAAGGCAGATTGCTGCGTTCATGCACGATGGATTTTGGAAATCAATGAACACTTTAAAGGATGTTATAGAGCTTAATGATATGTACAAGGAAGGCAGCACCCCATGGATAAGATAATAGATAAAATAAGCTGGAAAAATTCAAAAGTCCTGGTTACAGGGGCAGACGGATTTATAGGAAGCCATGTTGCAAAAGCTTTAGCCGAAAAAGGCTCTGAAGTCGTAACAATTGTAAGGGACATAAAAAAGCAGAGCAACATAGATGTTTTGGGGCTGAAAAACAGCATCACCATTGTCCCCGGAGATTTAGTAGATTATGCGGATTGTGAAAGAGCCATAAATGAGTATGATATTGATTTCTGCTTCCATATAGCTGCCCAGGCAATTGTAGGCCCTGCTAATAGGAGCCCATTATCCACTTTTGAATCAAACATAAAGGGAACATGGAATATTCTGGAAGCTGCAAGATTATCCAAAACAATAAAAGGCATGATTATAGCTTCCTCTGACAAAGCATATGGCCAGCAGAAAAAACTGCCTTATACAGAAGATTCCCCCCTAAATGGCTATTTCCCGTATGATGCGTCAAAGGCGTGCGCCGAAATGATTGCAAGGAGTTATTTTATGACCTATAATCTTCCTTTAGCCATAACAAGAAACGCAAACACATATGGTCCTGCTGATATGAACTTAAGCAGGATTATTCCGGATGTCATAACGAGGCTTTTGAAAAACAAAGAGCCAGTAATTAGAAGTGATGGCACCCCTGAAAGGGATTATATGTATATAAAAGATGCAGTTGCTGCTTATCTTGTTTTAGCAGAGAATTTGCACAAAAAAGAGGTCGTGGGCCAGGCATTCAATTTTGGCACTGGAAAGCCAATAAGTGTTTTGCAATTATATAAAAAAATCATAAGCCTTATGGGAAAGAATGTTGAGCCGAAAATATTGGGGCAGGCCAAAAATGAAATAGACGGGCAATATCTTGACTCCTCTAAAGCCAAAAGGATTTTAGGCTGGGAAGCAAAATATGATATTGACAAAGGCCTTAAGGAAACAATTGAATGGTATAAGGGGAATTTTGGACTATAAATAGTTTGATTATAAAACAAGTCCGAGCGATGTCCCTAAGCGAAGCGAACAGGATGCTGGAAATTATTTCCAAGCATGTATGGCAGCAAGGACTCGGCTATATTTACGCAGTATATTGAGACCTAAATAAACTAAAAATAATAGAACCTTAAAATGAACCTTCTCGTCGTAATGAAAAGATTCGGCGCCAACAAGGATATGGTACTTGGCAACTTTGGCAGGCAGATAAGGCTTTTCGAGCCTTTGGCAAAAAAGCACAAGATAGATTTCTTCTGCCCGGATTATGTGAAAAAAGAGTCTTTTGAGGCTGTAAAAAATAAAATAAAATATATCATAAGGCCTGCTTCATTATTGAAGTGCATTAGCCTGTTAAAATCATTAAATAGCATAGTTAAGCAAGAAAAATATGACGCAATTGTTGCAACAACCGATCCAATAATAGGAATTCTCTGCTATAATATATCGAAAAAATACAATATCCCATTAATCTACGATTTGCAGGACAATTTTGAGTCCTACGGCTCCTATAAAATTCCTTTTGTAAGAAGGCTTGACAGGAAAGCCTTAAAAGATGCTGATGCTGTTCTCGCAGTCAGCAAAACACTAAAAGAGCATATTTCAAAAATAAGAAAAAAGCCCGTTTACGTCATAAATAATGGCATAGAATCCGATTTATTCAAGCCAATAAATAAGGATATTGCGAGAAAAAAATTATGCCTTCCCTTAAAATCAAAAATAATTGTTTATATGGGGCATCTGGAAAAATTAAAGGGCGGATTGCTGCTTCTTAATGCATTCAGGATTGTCAGGAAAAAAATCCCCGACTGCTATCTCCTCATAAGCGGAAAAATCGAGCAGGGAATAGATATAAGCCAAAAAAATATAATTTTCAGGGATTTTCCAAAAAGGGAAGAGGTAGTTTTGGGCATTAATTCTGGAGATGTTGCTGTTCTCCCAAATCCATTAAATAATTTCACAAAATACTGCTTTCCCTACAAATTAATTGAGTATATGGCCTGCGGGGTTCCAATAGTTGCAACAGATATCGGAGATGTTTCATTGGCTCTAAAAAAATACCATGGATCGCTATGCATGCCCAATGATATAAATGATTTAGCGGAAAAGATAATAATGCAGCTTGGAAAAAGCAGGAAGGTCGATTATGGCGAAGAAGTCAAGAGCAGGAAGTGGAGCGCTCTTGCTGGTAAAGTTGATAAGGTATTATCCAAAGTCATAAAAATCCGCTGAAAGTGTCCTACCCCGCACTAAGGCAGGGTATTAAACCACAAAAAATTCCTGGCGAAATTGTCAATAAATAGACTCGGGCTTTTTTAGTGGCAGCCAAAAAAGCCTGAGCAGTAAATTTTGCGAACGAAGTGAGCCTGTTGAAAATAATTTATAAAAGCAGCTAACTGCAGAAAAGGCAATTATATTTAAATAGTGTTCTCTTTTGCTAAGCATAATAAAATGGTAGAATCAATAAAAGAATTAAGAAAAATATGCTACAGGAACTCGAATAAGAAAAGGCCTTTGTACATGGAGCTTTTTACAATGAAGGTCTCAATCTATATTACGAAGCTTTTCCTTTACACACCGATGCATGCAGACCACGTAAGCATGCTGATGATATTGCTCGCGTTAATAGGATCTGGAATGATGGCTTTCGGCTCCATAATGGCTATGTTTATAGGCATCACATTAATTCACTTTTCAGTCATCCTTGACAATGTAAATGGCGAGGTAGCGCGCTACAGGAAAGAAGGCAGCTTAATGGGCTCATTCCTTGAGGAGTTCTACCATACAATTTCAACCCCATTCATATTCTTCTCATTGGGCTATGGGATTTTCAGCCAAACAGGCGTAAAGGCTGCTATACTTTTCGGTTTCATGGCAGCGATATTTGCATCCCCAATAGTGTTGACAGCAATAAAAACTGCAGTCATCAAGAAAGGCATGGACCGCCTGGAAGAAAAAACTGGCATGCTGCCGAAAAAATACACCATGCCGAGCTCAGAGATAAATGTGAAAGGCGGCGGCACAGAGGCAGGAAAAAAGCTCTACTCAGCATATGATGTTATAAAAGAAGTCTGGGGCTTCCCATTCAATATTCTCCACATGCAAATAATGCTTGCCTTAGAGCTCTTAAACAGCTATTACTCATTCATGCCAAAATTCCTGCTGCCATTGGCTTACATAGTGCTCTATGGCTCGGTATCCGCAATAAGGCAGGCTTTATCTTTTATAGTCCACTACAAAGGAAAAACAATCTTCCATTATTATAACGCATTATTCGGCAAAAAATAAATCGTCAAAAACCACCAATCAAAGATTGGTGGCATGTTTACATTAATAAATCGTGTAAGTGGTTTTTGACTCAGCGAAGGTTTCACGAAGTGAAACTTACGAACGCAGTGAGATTATCCGCCACTAGTTTACCGCCAATCATAGAATTGGCGGAATTTTAGCGCATTTAAGGGTTTACTATGAACACCGCAAGAAGGCTGACAGCGAATTTCCTAAGCCTCATATTTTCTGAGTTCGTGTCAAAAATTGCTCAGATTATAATATTTGCCTACCTTGCAAGATCTCTTGGCAAAGAAAGCTTTGGAATTTTCAGCTTCGGGCTTGCATTTGGATTATTGGCGGCCATAATTGCCGATTTCGGCCTGAGCAGCCTGCTGGTAAGGGAAATAAGCAGAAGCAAAAAAGACGCCCCAAAATACCTCTCCAATGCGCTCTTAGTAAAAATTTTTCTTGCATTAATAGCCGCAGCCCTGTCTTATTTAACCCTTAGCTTGATGGGCTATCCGCATAATGCCAGGCTGATAGCCTACATAATGCTCTTATTCGCAATTCTGCAGTCTTTTACAGACATTTACTCCTCAATATTCCGGGCATTTGAGCACATGCATTATGATGCGCTCATAAAGGTCTTGAGGATGCTCGTATTGTCTGCAATAATGTTTTTTTCGGTAAAAAATAATTTTTCCCTTGCCATGTCTTCGCTTGCATTCCCAATATCAGAAGCAGCTATCCTATTAACGGCATCCGCATTGGCTTACACGAAATTTGTCAAAGCGGATTTTAGCTTTGACTTTGCCTTCTCAAAACATCTGCTTAAAGAATCGTCATTTTTTTTCCTCTCAATAGCTTTTGCAGGCATTTTCCTGTACATAGACTGGATTATGCTTTCAAAGCTCGGCTCTCTCTCAGAGGTGGGCATTTATGCAGCCGCATCAAATATAGCAATAGCATTGATGTCTGTGCCAATGATGTATGGAAATGCTGTCTACCCGGTAATTTCAAGGTTTTATATGTCCTCTAAGGAAAGGCTTAAGTTTGTCTATGAAAGGTCATTCAAATATATGCTTGTCATCGGAATTGCTGTCTCTGCCGGGATTTATGCGCTGTCAAAGGGCATTATTGCTCTCTTCTATGGAAAAGAGTATATTGCTTCCTCTATTGTGCTTGCCATAATAGGCTGGCATTTGTGCTTCAGGTTTGCGAATATCATATCAGGATTTACCCTGTCTTCCATGGACAGGCAGCGCCCAAGGGTATTAAGCCAGGGCGTTGCTGCATTATCAAAAATAGCGCTCAATTTTATTTTAATTCCGTTATACGGCATAGTTGGCGCGGCAATAGCGACATT
Organism: Candidatus Nomurabacteria bacterium GW2011_GWA2_40_9; assembly: GCA_000993955.1. Classification (GTDB taxonomy): domain Bacteria; phylum Patescibacteriota; class Minisyncoccia; order Phycocordibacterales; family UBA9973; genus UBA9973. The sequence goes on along the minus strand of LBZW01000016.1, from coordinate 4,192 downwards.
AGCCTCAGAAATATTGTTTTTTGCGGCTTACAATCATTTTATCTCAGAATATGGCATAAAAATTAATATCATCAGGCCGTTTGTAAAGCCTGCAATAGCTGGCTTCATAATGGTTGCCAGCCTGATTTTTATAGGAAATATTTCTGAAAATATTTTTATTTCGCTGATAAGCGGGGCATTAATTTATTCTATAGCCGTGCTTCTGCTCAAAACAATAGACGAGGAAGACAAAAAGCTCATGCACAGCATATTTAAAAATGCTTAGTGGTGGGAGGCATTGAAAAGTTAAAGGTTGCCATCAAAACCAACGAAGTTGGTGCCGAACTTTGTTCGAGCATGTGAGCACTTTCTACAATAATATTAAGCCGACAGGGGGACGTCACCGAACGCAGTGAGCGTGATACCGAAAATGTTCCATTTTCGAGTATCCCTCGCGGGGATGTCGGCTATTGCTTAAAATATTAAGTGCGAACGATGGCAACCCGAGCTCGCAAGCGAGGAATTTTCAATGCCACATAGTGATGAAATAAGATATCTCATTGGCTTTCTTTGAACCACTTGATTGTTTTTTTAAGCCCATCTTTCAGCCCGACCTTAGGCTCCCATCCCATCTCTTTTTTTGCTTTCGCAATATCGGGCCTCCTTACCCTAGGATCATCCGCAGGAAGCTTTTCAAAAATTATTCTGCTTTCGCTTTTTGCAAGCTCCTTGATAATTCCGGCAAATTCCGTTATAGTATGCTCTTCGGGATTGCCCATATTTACCGGCTCATTTATTTTTGAAAGCATAAGCCTGTAGATGCCGTCTACCATGTCGCTTATGTAGCAAAAGCTCCTTGTCTGCTTTCCATCTCCATAAATAGTTATCGGCTCATTTCTCAAAGCCTGTGTTATAAAATTTGGAACTGCTCTTCCGTCATCCTTTCGCATTTTAGGGCCGTACGTATTGAATATCCTTACAATCCTTGTATCCACATTGTGTATTCGATGATAGGCCATGGTTAAAGCTTCTGCGAACCTTTTTGCTTCGTCGTAGCAGTTACCGCACCAAATTGCCTTTCCATCACGTCTTACATAGATTATATGGTTATTAACATCTACACAATAAACTTTGCCAGAATAATCAACAATTTTGGGTTTAGGGTATAATGGAGTTAGATTATCTTTTCTTATAAGACTTCGTCCTTTATATCTTATGTTTACATAATAAACATCTCTCCCTTTAGATTTGCTTATTTTTCCGCAAAGACCTATCTTTAATGCAATCTCTTGAATGTCACTAGCCAATCTTAAAGATTTAGTATAATATTTTGTCATTATTTTGTTTCCGTCTCCAAGCATTAAAGCATTAAATAATATTAAAAGCTGTCTAGAAGATAGTTGTTTAAAATCAGAGGGTATATACTTATCTGCAGCTTTTCCAAATTGTTTTAAATATTTACCTAACTGCATACTCACTATTCTAAATTGATGGTCGTCAGAAGTAAAAAAATTAAATGGCAATTTTTCCAAACAAGCCCGTATTTTGTTATAATTCTTTTTATTTTTTTTATCTTGGGCAATCAGTATATTATAAATATTATTGATATATTCTCTCCCTTTTATGATTTGTTTCCTGTTTCTAACATGAACGCAGCCTTCCGATATATAGTACCCAAAGAATTCAAGCCATATGTCCATATCTATACTTTCTCTATTCTTTACACGATTATTATTAATTTTTGGCAAATAAAACTTTTTGATTTCTTTGCCACTCCAAATACAATCTGTTTTAGATTCAGAGCCTTTCCAAAATATACTTTCTTGAGCTTCTATGAGCTGAAAATTTTTTTTGTGCTTTTTTTTAACATACATCTTATGATTCGGTGTAACTAGCAAATCAATTTTAAAATTCTTAAACAAATACATTTTACCATTATATTCTTGTTCTATTACTTCCATGGGTTTGTGATACTCAAGGTTAAAATTATTAGGATTAAGTGTTGCAACATGGTCTTCTTTAGAAGTATCCTTAAAATTTTTCCATCCGTCAATAGTTAATATCTCCGTATCCTCAGAAAAGCATCCCCTTAATCCAACAGGGTTTACATTGCCCCAGTAAGACTCCGGCTGCGGATTGACTAAAGGATCCCCATAAACCTCAGAAGTTGAAGCCAAAACATATTTTGCTTTTTTTGCCAATGCCAAGCCGAGCGTATTATGGGTTCCAAGGCTTCCTGCCTTTAGAGTGGGTATGGGTATTTTTTGGTAGTCTACCGGGCTTGCTGGAGACGCAAAATGCATTACATAGCCTATTCCGCCATTAATCTCTATGCGCTCAGAAACGTCGTGGTTGATAAAAATAAAGTTTTCATTGCCCTCAAGATGCCTTATGTTTTCCTCGTTCCCGGTAATTAAATTGTCCATGCATATGACCCTAAAGCCCTTATTCAGCAAAAATTCGCACAGATGGCTCCCTATAAAGCCTGCCCCCCCTGTGATTAGTGCTGTCTGCATTTTTATCCCCTAAATTCCCTATCAGCCTTTTCAAGCTGCTCAAAGCTTCCTATGTCATACCATCTCTTGTCTGTAATGTAAGCATAAACTTTCTCCCTCTTGTGCAGCCATTCGACAAAGCTGCCGCTTTTGTCCGGGTTATTTCCCTGCTCCAAGTATTTTTTGATCAATGACGCAGTTTTTCTGGTAAAGAGATAAACGCCAGTGGACACCAAAGTTGAGCTTGGATGCGCGGGCTTTTCTTCAAATTTTTCCAGAAGGCCGCCCTTAACCTCGACAACGCCGTAATGCTTTGCCAGTTCAAAATCTTTTACATCATAAAGCACTATGACATCCGATTTTTTTTTCCTGAAAAGCGACATGGGCCCATTAAGATGGAACTCAAACAGATTATCTCCTGCAATTACAATCGTATCATCGTCAATGCTGTTTTTTTCTATAACATGCTGCATGTCCCCTATTGCGCCGAGCCTGTCTTCATTGCTCTCGGTCCCGTCATTGATTATTTTGACTATAAAATCCGACTCAAAGTTTTTTGCCCATTCTTCAAAATTAGCCGCAAATTTGTTGTTGGTCACAATATAAATTTTTTTAATGCCGCCAAGCTCGGCTATCTTCCCCAGTATATGCTCTATAATTGCCTTGCCTGCGGCTTTAAGCAGTGGCTTGGGGGGATTTTCCGTCAACGGGTACAGCCTTGTTGCGTACCCTGCTGCAAGTATTATCGCGTCCATTTTAAGTTAATCTGCCAATATGGGTTTTCTTCCAATGCTCACATATGTAAAGCCGTATTTCTGCATTTCATCCAAGCTGTATATATTTCTCCCATCAATGACTATTGGCGCTTTAAGCAATGATTTTATTTTTTTAAAGTCTAATTCCTTGAACTCGTTCCATTCCGTAAGTATCAGCAGCGCATCCGCGCCTTTTGATGCTTCATACGCATCATTGCAGAATTCTACATTTTTAAAAATATCTTTGGCTTTTTCCATTGCAACAGGGTCATAAGCCTTTATTTCAGCCCCAAGCTTCTGCAGCTCATTTATTATGTATACGCTCGGAGCAAACCTCATGTCATCTGTATTCGGCTTAAAAGACAATCCTAAAACCCCGATTGTTTTTCCATTGGCATTTCCAACTGCTTTTTTTATTTTATCAACAAAATCCTTTTTTTGCTCACCATTAATCTCGTTTGTAGCCTTGAGCAGCTGGTAGTCATACCCATATTTTTCAGCAATTTTAATGAAAGCCTGCGAGTCCTTGGGAAAGCAGCTCCCGCCAAAGCCAATGCCTGCATTCAAAAAGGCCTTGCCTATCCTTTTATCGTAGCCCATCCCTTCCGCTACTTTCTCGACATCAGCTCCTGAAAGCTCGCATATCCTTGCAACGGAATTGATAAAAGAAATCTTTGTCGCTAAAAATGCGTTTGATGCGTGCTTTATCATCTCCGCGCTCTTAATGTCTGTTACTATCAAAGGCGCTTTTATCGGGCCGTAGAGTCTTTTCATTGCCTCTATCGCCTTTTCGCTTTCCGCCCCTATGACAATCCTGTCCGGCTCTAAGGTATCCTTAATAGCGCTGCCTTCCCTTAAGAATTCTGGATTGCTTACAACATCAAAATCTGCCCCTTTATTTATATTTCTCCTTATTATCTCCTTAACCTTTTCACCAGTTTCCACAGGAACAGTGCTCTTATG
>LBZW01000015.1 GCA_000993955.1 Candidatus Nomurabacteria bacterium GW2011_GWA2_40_9 | reverse complement strand
CAAAAACAGCTCATTTTCATATAAGTAAGGCCCGTATGCCTTTACAAAATTTTTCTGCTCCGGCCAGCAAACACCACACTCTTCAAATTTCTTAACAAATTTAAATCCGGAAATATTAACCTCTTCAGTGGCAGTTAGGTATTTCATATTCAAGATGCCCCAGAATTTAGCTGGATTATTATATGCCACACTTAGATAAACATTCATGTAAGGCACATACCATACAGCCTCATACGCATAAATATGCTCTATGCCAAGAGGGATATTATAAAAATCAGTCCCCCAGTCAATGCCCTTTGTTTCATAAGTGTTAATCCTGAAAATGCCGGGCATCTTGCTTATATTCTGCAAAATGTAATTATGCTCTATTGCCTTGTTGGCATTGCTTACCCTCCAATTGGTTGGGTCATAATTGAATACATAAAGGTTCAATAAGACCAAAACAACCAGGCAGCTGTAAGCAAAAATAAGGCCTTTCTTCTTTAGCTTCTTCTCCAGAATAGAAAACAGTTCAACAGCGCCAATCCCGGCTAGAACAGCTGCTGTGAAAACAAACAGTATTAAAGCCCTGTTGACATACCTTGTGCTATCAAATGGAGGGATATACTTCCAGAGCAGATAAAAAACAAAAGTTCCCATTGAAATTAAAATAGATAATAATGCAGCGCCAGAAAGAAATAAAACTGTTTTGCTCTTCCATCTTCTGTAAACTGCAAAACCAGCCAGCAAAAAAGCAGCTATCCCTATGTGCAATCCGCTGCCATCCCTCCTTATTTGCGGCATTCCTTTGTAAACAGGCTCTATAACCTTGATAAAAAAGTTGCTAAGCCAAAAAGAATGACTAAAACAATAAAGCCAGCAAAAAAAACCTTCAAAAGCCTGTTTAAAAAATTCTTTCCTACAAGATAAACAACCAGATAGACGAAAAACATCAGGCCTGTCCATAAAAATACCTTCAAATCCGGGCCAACCCTCATCTGAATGGCAAACAGCACAGCCAATATTACTGAATATTTAATCCAGTCCTTGCTTTTAAAGAGCTTTATTATAAACAGAAGAATAAGGGGCATAAAAGCATAAGCATTCATTGAAGTCATCCATCCATCCCTGAACATCATCATCATATATCCATTTAACATATAGATTAAAGAAGAGATAAATGCAAATTTAGGCTTTTTAATAAGATAAACCATCAAAATATACATAAACAAGCCAGCCAAAAAAACATCAATGATGTAATTCAGCTTCAAAGCAACCACAGGAGAAAAAAACAAAACCAGGAAAGCCAGCGAATCAAGCCATAAAAAATTTCCTTTAGGAAAATCAGGCATTCCGCTGAACTTATATGGGTTCCATAAAGGCGTAAAATCATTAAATTTTTCCACTGATTGCTTTAAGGTCTGGAAATTAGGCGTATAGTAAGTAACGTGGTCGTCTTAAAGGGCGGAGCGTGTTTTTGAGCATGCTCAGAAATCGCCCTTCTTTCTCAGAGCTAAAGCTCGGAGCGTGCGAAGGTGCGATTTCTGACATGTCAAGCACATCCTTTATCTTCACCCTGCTCAGACTTTCTTTTATTTTCATTCTATTCAAACTTCTTTTCAAACAGCTTATCCACTATTGGTTTGATGTATTTTCTCATAGGCAGCTTGTAATAGACTCTCCTGCCAAGCCTGTTCACCCACAGCCTAAGCTCTATTCTTGACGGCGTTTTCTCTTTAAAGCTAAACTTATTGTAAGACATTAGCTCTTCAGTTTTATGCCTTCTCGGCCGTTCTTTTATCTTTTTTAAGGGATAGCCTAAAGCAATATAAGCTAACGGGTCATAATTATGGGGGATTTTCAGAATTTTTCTCAGCTGCCTCTTTGTTGGCAAATGGCAAATCCAGCAGCTGCCAATTCCAAGAGAATAAGCCATCAGCAGCATGTTTTGTATAGCAGCAGCCCCGCTCTGCACATTATCATCATATTCTATATTCCTTGTCCTGTTGTCATACAAAACCAAAATACCAGCTGGAGCGCCCATAATAAAATTAGCTGCGCCATTATCAACAATTCTTTGTTTTACTTTTTTATCATTAGCTATAATAAACCTGTAACCTTGTATGTCACAGGCAGTGGGAGCATGATTAGCAGCATCTATAATCTTCTTTAAATCATTATTACTAACATCCTTGTCCAGGAACTTCCTTGCACTTCTCCTTTAAGCCTATTAAATATTTTCGTTCCAAATGTATTCAATTCCTGCGTTTGGAAGAACCTTGATGAAGGTATATACCTGAATGAAAACTTGTCAATAAGCATAAGTTTTTTTATTTTGTTTTTATGCAGGATTTCATCCTCTATGGCTATCTTGCCGTCCTTTAGATTAGATAAGTTAAATGTTCTGCTGAAATTTATCGGCATCAGGCTCTTTTTTGTTATTAATGATCTTTTTATTGCCTCTCTTAATGGCTTGCTCAGAACACCGCCGGTTAACGCAACTCTTAATGCCATGTGCTTGTATTTTGTTGAAACCAGCTGCTTTTGTTTGTAGAATTTCCCCTTTATAATTACTTTATCGCCTTTTACTGAAACATGCCTGTTGTGGTCAAGATAAGCTGAAGAGCCGATTTTGTCAGCAAATGCAATATACCCGCAGTCTGAATATATAATTTTGCCATTTTTGCAGTCATAAACCCTTATCACTCCACCCTTTGACGTGCCTATTATAATATAAAAATCTTTTATCTTTTTAACTAAAATGCCGGCATTCTCAAAGAATTTATCAAAATTTTTTCTTTCGTAAGGCAGTTTTATCTTGCTGCTCTTGCTGCCGTTATAATCCAGAGAGGTCTGGATGTATTGATGAGCATATAGCGGCAGATACCTGTTGTCAAGGCACATTAGTGAAACAGAGCCTTTTCCTAAAGAATCTTCTGCAAATTCCACAATTCTTGAAGACAATTTATCATTCACCAAAGCAAACCCATGCGGGACAAGATACTCTGTGTTTCTTGCTGTATATTCTCCGCCAGCTGTGCCGTCAGGATGTAAAAAATAAGATATAAATTCAATAGCCTTATGCAAAGGCCCCAAAACTCTTTTATCCCTGCTTTTGTTGTAATAGCTGGCTAGAAAATCAATTGTATAGCTCAAATAGCCCACATCACAGCCGCCATATTCTGGGAACCACCCTTCCTTATCTTGTTGTTTTATTATAAAACTAATTTTATTTTTGGCAATATTAGCATACCTGCTTTTTCTAATGGCATGGTTAGCAGTATAAATTGCCAATGCAGCCATAGTTTCCTGGTTTATCACAAATGGCTCTTTGTTTTTGGATAGGAAATTGCATGCCTTGTCAAAAGCATCAATTATTATTTTTTTATCAGCCTCGCTAATCTTGTTTTTTACCAATAAAAAAGCCTCTGCGCAGGGGTACAGGCCAAGGGCAGTGCCGATATATGATTTTTCATGAGGGTAATACTCGTCAAAGCTGCCGTTTTTATTCTGTATTTTTGCCCAGAACCTCAAGCCGGCAATTACCCAGTCAAGAACCTTCCTGTTTCCATAATAAACATTCCCGGGCAGCTTATTTTTGTATAGCAAAGCCAGGGAAAAAACAGCTCCCTGGACGCTTGCATAAGGCGTGTCTGTTTTTTTATAAAACCAGTACTCCCTGTCAAAAGAGCCGTAAGTAGGGGAGATAGGATTCCTGTCCTGCAGGCTTAGTATCCTGGCTGTCTCAGATAAAGCCATGCCTAAAAATGTGCCTGACAAAGATTTTTCGTTTTTCATAATTTTTCTTTTCTGAGCTTAGTCAAAATACCTGCAACCAAGCCAAGCGAAACCATTTGTATGCCTGCTATTATCAATAAAGCTGACAGGAAAAGCAATGGCAGCCTGTTCGCTATAAACCCCGTAGTGATTTTTAGATACGCGAGGTATATCCCTAGAACAAATCCAATCAGGCTGAAAACCAGACCAATTCCTCCAAAAACAGTAATTGGCTTGTAGGTGTATGAGAATTTAAAAGCAACATAAATAAAAGTGTAAAGTTCCTTTAAAACATTAAGTTTGCTTTTGCCGCTTTTCCTGTTTGCAAACCTTATTGGTATTTCCTTAACACTAAACCCCCTGCTGGCTGCCTCGCATGCAAATTCCATATTAAAAGGATAGCCATAAGACTCTATCAGCAGCCTTTCATACATCCCCTTCCTGAATGCCCTGAAGCCGGAAGTCACATCCGTGAGCTTTGCTCCGGAAAAAAACCTGGCAATGAAATTTGCAACCTTGCTTACAATCCTTCTCTTTAAAGGCCAGTTGACAATCTTTGAGCCAGGCAGATATCTGCTGCCTATAACCAGATCTGCTCCTTCAATCTCTCTTAAAAAAACAGGGATGTAATCGGGATTGTGCGTGCCATCCCCTTCCATGCTCAGGATAATCTCTTTTTTTGCCTTTGAAAAGCCAAGTTTCCTTGCTGAACCAACCCCCTCTTTCCTTGCCCTGTGTAAAACAGTTATATTCCCGTATTTCCTGGCAAAGCTGTCTGCTAATTTCCCTGTTCCGTCAGGGCTGTTGTCATCAATAATTATTAACTCTCCGTCAATCTTATTTGAAGACAGCACATGCTCAATATTTTGTATTAATCCGCCAAGGTTGTTTTTTTCGTTGTATGTAGGTATTACTATTGAAACACTTTTTGCGCTATCTGGCTTATTGTCTTTCATCGTAATCCCTTGCATAGGGTTCATGCGCCATTTTTATTTCTTTTGATTTTATATGCGTTTATAAGGACAATATTGCCATTGCCCCCCGTATATGCCTTACAAGGTCATCATAGCTTTTTATTCTGGAAAGCTTGTACAGTATAAACCCCGGCCTTAAATAATATTTGCGGTAAGCCCATTGCCTCATTTTTTGCACTTCCCCGAGGTTTTTATACCCCAAGGGCCTGAAGGTAGGAAAATAGCCTGTAAGCTTGTTGAATTCTCCTGTCATTTCCCCCCATCTGCCAGAACTTATCTGGTTATAAAGCTCGGTTGAGGGATAAGGAGTCAATATATTGAACTTCACATAGTCCGGATTCATTTTTGTCAATTCCCTGACCATTTTCCTTGCTTTTGCAGGTGTTTCATTTGGCAGCCCAAGGATAAAGTTCGCCCTTACCTCAATTCCTGCATCCTTTGTCCATTTGATTGCGTTGCGTATCTGCTCAGGCGTTATCATCTTGTTGATTGCATCGAGTATCTCCTGGTCCATGCTTTCAAACCCGTAAAATATTGCCCAGCATCCTGCATCTGCCATTCTCTTAAGCGTTTCTTTATCAGCAAGATTTGCCCTGAATTCGCAATGCCACGTTATGTCAATTTTCTCTTTTTTGATAGCATCGCAGAATTCATAGAGCCATTTTTTATTTATCCCAAAGATATCATCCCAGAAATTTATATCCCTTATGCCGTACTCTCTGATAAGGTATTTTATCTCCTTGATGACATTTTCAACTGACCTTTGCCTGTGAGACCTGCCCCAGATGGGGTTGCTGCAGAAAGTGCATCCATAAGGGCACCCCCTGCTTGTCAGCATGGTGGTAGTGGGCAGCCTTTTGTAATGCGGCGGGGATGGCCTGTACTCTTTAAGCTTTACAAGGTGCCTTGCAGGAAAGGGAAGCATGTCAATATCCTTCATAAGCGTTCTTTGCTTTGTCAGCACTATTTTTCCATTATCCTTAAATCCTATCCCCTCAATGCTGTAAAGGCTTTTTATTTTTCCGGAGTTAAGCGCATTAGCCAATTCTGCTGTTGAATCCTCTCCCTCGCCCCTCACCACAAAATCTACATATTTGTTTTTTAATATGTCTTCTGGCGCGATAGTTGCATGAGGCCCTCCAATCATAATCGGCACATCCATCTTTTCTTTTAGTTTGCTGCACAGAGCAAGTGATTTTGCAAAATTAGAGGTCATGCAGCTGATGCCTATCAAATCCGGTTTTATTCTCGTGCATTCTTCCGCAGCCTGCTCAATATTGAGGTTTTTAAGCTGTGTGTCAACTATCCTTGCTTCATACCCCTTTTCTTCAAGCATTGCAGCTATATACATCAGCCCTATGGGAGGGAGCAGCGCCCCTATCTTGGAGAATGCTTTGCCATACCTCTCCTCAAGCGTTTGAGGGGGATTCACCAGCAGGATTTTTTTTATGCTCATTTTCTAGCAACTATAACAATGTCTGTGAATAAATCTCTCCATGAAAAAAAAACCGAGCAGCCTTTAAATCTTGTTTTTGAAATTATCTTCCTTGCATGCGTTTTTGAAACTAACCTGTTATGCTCATCAGGAAATAATTGGAAATTTTTTTTGAATAATCGGTTATAGCTGTCCAGGCATAGCTGGTAAGGGGTTATTTTTGTTGCCCAAAACAATATGATATGCCTGTCTTTTTTCAGCACCCTGTAAAACTCATCAAGCGCTTTTTTGATCTCCTTCTCTGTCAAATGCTCCATAACCCCCAGATTCCATATGCCGTCTATTGAATTGCTCTTGAATGGAAGCTTTGAAATATCTGCCTGGATAAGCCTGTCAAATTTCTTGTTCTTTCTTGCCCCTTTCAGGGCAACAGCTGAAAAATCAACCGCAATTAAAGTTCTTTTATGTTTTGATATCCTTGAAGACGTCTGCCCTGAGCCGCAGCCAGCTTCAACAAAAACCCCCTTCCTCGGGAAATACCTGTTTATATAATAATCAACAGCCCTTGCAAATATCTGCTTCCTGTAAAAATTAAAGAGCGGATTGTCTTCTTTTTTTATCCAGTAGCTGTCCCAATGCCTTTTTGCCATCTTACCAGCTGATTCCCTCATACCTTCCTTTGGTGTCCCCTGGTTTGAATATCCTCACTAAATCTATTATTATTTGCTCTTCTTTTATTAAATCTGCAATCTTCTTGAACTCTTCATCCTTGTTTTTTATCACTACCACTTCTGAATTGGTTACTGCCTCTTCAGCTGTTGGGCAAAACAGCCCCATTAGCCATGGAAACTCTTTTTCAATTACCCTTTTGTTAGCGCCGAATTTTTGCGATGAAATAACATTCTTGTCATAAATCCTGATGTTAAGCCCTTTGTCCTTCAATTTTTTGATTATTGCTATCATCACGCTTGCTCTTAAGTCGTCTGTGCCTTCCTTAAAGCTTAGTCCTAGAATTCCAATCCTTTTTTTGTTTGTGTTTAATATCATATCTGTGCAAACGTTGATATGGTTCTCATTGCTTTTTTTGATTGCATCCAGCAAAGGAACATTCAACCCTTCTTTTTTTGCCTCGTTCACCAGCGCAGAAAGGTCCTTTGTCAGGCAAGAGCCCCCAAAAGGAACTCCAGGTTTCAGGTAGCTTGGGGAAATATTCAATTTTTTGTCCATGCAGAATATCTTCATCAGCTCATGGCTGTCTATCTTGTTTTTTTTGCATATGCTTCCTATTTCATTTGCAAATGCTACCTTCAACCCATGGAATGAATTATTGACATATTTAATCATCTCTGCTATCCTTATGGTGGTTTTTACAACCGGCGCTTTAATATCCTTGAATAAATCCTCCACTATCTTTCCAGATTTCTCATCCAAACACCCTATCACTGTAGTTGGAGGATTAAAAAAATCATCAATAGCCGAGCCTTCCCTCAGGAATTCAGGGTTGTGGCATATTCCAAAATCTTTAGCTGCCTTTTTCCCGGAATGTTTTTCTATAATTGGGATCAACAAATTTTCAACAGAGCCCGGGAACATTGTGCTTTTAAAAACAATTAGATGAAAGCCATTTTTTTGTTTTAATGCCTTTCCTATATCCTCGCAGACCTTTTTAGTATGCTCAAGATTTAAGCTGCCGTCTTCCTTTGGAGGCGTTCCAACGCAGATAAAAGATGCCTCAGAATTTACCACAGCATTTTCAGCAATAGTTGTTGCTTCTATCTTTTTTTCCCCAACCAGCTTTTTTATATACTCGTCAAGCTCTTTTTCAATAACAGGGCTGTTCCCTTTTTTAATAAGCTCCACTTTCTCGCTGTTCACATCAACCCCTATGATATTATGGCCCAAGCTAGCTAATCCAGCTGCCAGAACGCAGCCAACATAGCCCATTCCAAATATACTTATTTTCATTTGCACTATGCCCCCTTTGCCTTTAAGAATAATCGGCTATTTATAATATTTTTGTTTATCTGGTTGTTGTCTGGCTTAAATCCCTTCCAGCAATTTTGTCGTGGAAAATCCCTTGTAATTCTTTATTAAATGTATCCTGCCGCCGTATTTCCTGACAGTAGGAGCCTCTATGCAGTCATACCCATACTCTTCCCCGTTGCAGTGCACATCGGGCTTTATTGCCCCTAACAGCTTTATTGGTGTTTTTTCATCAAAAATCACGACATAATCAACTATGTCTAATGAAGAAAGAACAGCTGCCCTTGCATTTTCATTGTTAATCGGCCTTTTTGGGCCTTTGTTTCCCTTTACAGATTTATCAGAATTCAGGCCAACAATCAAAATATCTCCCTGCTTTTTCGATTCCTCCAAAAGATAGATATGCCCAGGATGCAAAATATCAAAGCATCCATTGCAGGTTGCTATTTTTTTGCCTTTTTGTTTTAGCTCCTTGGCTATTTTTTCTATTTCCTCTTTTGTTTTTATTTTTTCCCTTTTTTGGTTAATAAAGCGGGTTGCTTCAAACAAGCTGCTTGCTGTGAAATCAGGTTTTGCCTTTAGCTCTTTAAAATGTTTTTTTCCGTGACCTGTAAGGAGGTATATTGTTTTGCAGCCTGCATTTCTTCCAAGCTCAACATCATTAGGATGGTCGCCTATCACAAAAGAGTTTTTTAGCTCAATGCCAAACTCTTTTTTTGCCTGCTCAACAAATTTTGTGTTTGGTTTCCTACAACCACAATTATCATCAGGATGGTGGGGGCAGAAATATGTTTTTTCTATTTTTATTCCCTTTTTTTCTAATTCTCCAACTAATCTGTTGTTGAACTTGTGAAAATCCTCCTCTGTGTAATATCCTCTTCCAATTCCAGACTGGTTTGTTATTATTACGAACTTAAAATCCTTTTTTAACAAATTTAATGCCTTGGATACATCCGGAAAGAATTTTAGATCCTGTGTTTTGTAGGTGTAACCTTTATCTATATTCAGGGTGCCGTCCCTATCAAGAAAAATAGCTTTACTCATTTTCCAGGCTTTGCTTCAGCTCATTTATAGTCAATGTTGATGTTCCCACTTTTCCCACTACAATTCCTGCTGCATGGTTTGCTATGATTGCTGCCTGCCTTAATGTTGCTCCTGCTGTTAAAGCAAGCGCGACTATGGCTATTACAGTATCACCTGCTCCTGTGACATCATAAACTTCCTTCGCTTTTGTCGGGATATTCATCACTTTTCCATTTGTTTCAAACAATGCCATGCCTTTTTCTCCTCTTGTTATTAACACCGGTGCTTTTAGCTCTTTTAGAATTTTTTTTCCTATTTTCAGGATATTACTCTCTGGCTCCGGCTCTGTATTAGCCATCTGCGACGCTTCCTTTGAATTAGGTGTTATAAGAGTAACCTCTTTGTATAAGGCTTTATGCTCCGGCTTTGGGTCAATAACAATAATCTTTTTATTTTCTTTGCATAAATTGATTATATCCCTCATCAATCCTTTGGTCACAACACCCTTTGCATAATCAGAAACTACAATGCCATCAATCTCCTTTATCCTGCCTGTTGCAAAGTCAACAATCTTTTTCTCTGTTTCCCTGTTTAGATATTCATTCTTTTCATAATCAACCCTTAAAAGCTGCTGGTTTTGGCCAATAATCCTTACCTTTTGTATGGTTGGCTTTTTTTCATCTATAATTATACCCTCTGTTTTTATATTCCTTTTTTTTATCTCTCTTAGCAAAATTTCATTCGCCGCATCTTTTCCTACAATGCCCGACATGTAAGAACAAGAGCCGATAGCAGCTATATTATTGGCTACATTAGCTGCTCCTCCCGGGGCATAGCTTTCCGCCTGCACAGAAACAACCTGGACCGGGGCTTCAGGGCTTATCCTGGTTACATTGCCCCAGATATACTTATCCAGCATAATATCGCCTATAACAAGAACCTTTTTATTCCTGAACTGGCTGATTATCTTTAATAGTTTTTCATTTGCCTTTTTCATTCTATATCCTCCTTGTAATCCTCAATTCCCTGCCTTAATGCCCATCTGGCTTTAAACCCAAGATATTTTTCAGCATTTGTCGTGTCTGCCTGCGTGTTGTTTTGGTATGTTTCTTTGTATGGATTATCAGCATACTCCGGCTCAAAGCTTGTTCCTAAAACATCATTTAAAATTTTTACTATGTCATTGAAGCTTGTTGCGATTCCTGTCCCAACATTATAAATACCTGATTTTTTTGCGCTAACAGCCTTTATTGTTGCTGTCACCACATCTTTTACATATATATTATCTCTCTTATGCTCCCCATATTTGAAAATCCTTGGCCTTTTTCCCTCTTTCATCTGTTTTCCCAAATGATATATCATGCTTGCTGGCCTTCCCTTGCTTGCCTCATTTTTTCCATAAACATTGAAATATCTTAGCCCGACTATATGCATTTTATCAAAATATTTCTCAGCTAAATTATCCATAGCCAGCTTTGATTTTGCATAAGCGCTTAACAATTCCTTTTTCTGGTCCTCTTTCATAGGTATCGGCCCATTTCCATATAAGCTCGCTGTAGAAGCATAGATTAATTTTGCATTTTTTTTTATGGCTGATTGTATAATATTTTTAAAGCCCTCAACATTAGTCCTTATCATCTCATTATCATCTTCAAACCTTGGGTCGCTGATTGCAGCTTCATGGAAGATAACATCAAATTTGCCGTCTATCTCAAATGGGTAAGAAATGTCCTTTTCTATGATCTTTCCTTTAAAACCCTTTAAATTACTCTTATTTTTGGAATTTACATTATTCACCACAACAACATCATGCCCCTGTTTTTCAAGTTCCAATGCCAAGTTGCTTCCTATAAACCCGGTTCCTCCTGTTACCAAGCATTTCATTTTTCAATATCCCTCAAATCCAGCTTATTCAAATCAACTTTACCGCTTTCCTCAACCCTGTAGCTGTCTTCGTCTTCATGATGTGTTGAAAATTCCATTATCTCGCTGTCTTCCAAACCAGTAAACCTGTGCTTTAGCATAGGTGTTATATGGATGGAATCTCCCGGCAGCATTATCTGTTTTTTACCTTCTGTTTCCATCAAAACCCTGCCTTTTAGTATATAGAATGTCTCATCCTTGTTTTTGTGGTAGTGCATGGAGCACCTAAATCCTTTTTTGAGTATTAATTTCTTTCCGCAATAGTCCCTGTTGACTATCCACTCTTCGGAACCCCACACCTTGGGTACTTTTTTATGGGCCATATTTCATAACCTTTTTTCAGCATATTCTTTTTTACTATTATAATCATAAAAACAAAAAAAACTGCTAACAATTCGTTAGCAGTCAACTTGAGGGGTTTAGATATAGCAAATGGCACAAATTTTATACATTTTTGCCATTTGCTTGTCAAAAACCGAAGGTTTTTGAGCATGCTCAGAAATGCGTAGCATTTCTGACATATTACGAGCGGACAACTATTTTTGTATATCTCAATGACATTTTGTCCTTGAGAATACGAACGAAGTGAGTTATAATATTTTTGTCCGCGAGTATAGTAT
>LBZW01000014.1 GCA_000993955.1 Candidatus Nomurabacteria bacterium GW2011_GWA2_40_9 | reverse complement strand
TTTTTCAATAGAAATAGTTCCCACTAAAACCGGCTGACCTTTTATATTTAATTCTTTTATTTTTTTTGCGATTGCTTGAAATTTTCCTTTTTCTGTTTGAAAAATTAAATCATTGTGATCTTTGCGGACTACAGGTTTATTTGTAGGAATAACTATCACATCTAGCCCATATACTTTCAAAAATTCTTCAGCAGAAGTATCTGCAGTTCCTGTCATGCCAGAAAGTTTTTTGTAAAATCTAAAATAGTTCTGAAATGTAATAGAACCACTAGATCTTGTTTCTTTTTCTATCTTTACACCTTCTTTTGCCTCTATGGCTTGGTGTATTCCTTCACTCCACCTTCGCCCTGGCTGAAGTCGCCCAGTAAACGGATCTACTATTACTACTTCACCTTCTTTGACTACATAATCTTTGTCTTTTTCGAAAATTGCCTGTGCTTTTACAGCTGTCTCTAAGTGATGCACATATTTTATACCTTTTTCTGTATAAATATTTTCTATACCAAGCAAGTTTTCAGCTTTTGTAATACCTTCATCAGTAAGGGATATAGCTTTCAGCTTCTCATCTACAGTATAATCTGTGTCTTTTTTGAGTTGTTTAGCAATTTGAAAAAATTTAATATAAAAATCTCCCGAGTCTCCAGATTGTGAAGAGATGATAAGTGGGGTGCGTGCTTCATCTATGAGTATAGAGTCCACTTCATCCACAATAGCAAAATTGTGCCCTCTCTGAACTAAAGCCTCTACAGAAGTTGCCAAGTTGTCCCTCAAATAATCAAAACCGTATTCATGATTTGTGCCGTATGTTATGTCTGCAATGTATGCTTCTTTTCTGGAAGATGGTTTTAAAAAATCATAAACAATTTTAAATTCCCCGACTTGGTCTCGCTCTTTGTCTTCTTCCTTGTGAGCAGGATCATAGAGATAAGAAACATTGTTTGAATTTATAACACCAACAGTAAGACCTAAGAAATTATACACTTGACCCATTAAGACTGCATCTCGGCGGGCGAGATAGTCATTGACGGTCACAACATGCACTCCATTGCCCGATAATGCATTCAGATACACGGGGAGAGTCGCAACATTTGTTTTACCTTCACCTGTTTTCATTTCAGCAATTTTACCAGAGTGTAGTGCAAGTCCACCAATAATCTGCACATCGTACAATCTTATGGCTAAACATCTTTTACCTGCCTCGCGAACCAAGGCAAAAGCTTCTGGCAAAATACTATCCAATGTTTCTCCTTTTGATAATTTATCTTTAAATTCTTTTGTTTTAAGCGGAAAATCAGAATCTGCAAGCTTTGAAATAGATTCTTCAAAAGAAGCTGTTTTTTCTATTATATCTTTGGAATTCCCGATAAATTTAGTACTTATATCACCAAATATTTTATTTAAAATACTCATAGATTTATATTTTAGCATAAAAACAAAAAACTTCCCATTGCTGGAAAGTTCCTTGTAAGTGAGAACAAGTGCGGAGACTATGCTCGCTTCTTTGCTGTCTTCTTTGCTGCCTTTTTCTTTGCTGCCATAATATTTTTTGCTTGTTTATTTTTTGTGAAAAAAATTCACAAGACTTAAAATTAAATTATTAATTTAGTTTACAATAAACGACCTTAAAATATTTTCATTATTTTTAATTTAAAAAAATAAGTTGAAAAAAAATAAAATATATTTTAAAAAATTATTGTAGAGAACTAATTTAATTATCCCTCATATAAAAATAAAATACAATACTTTTTTAACAAAACTGTGGATAACTTTTAAAAATAAAAAAACCTACAAAAAATATTCTGCAGATTTTTTTATTTTAATTATTTTCATTTGAAGCGGGTGATGGCGAAACTCCAACATATGTGCCTATGTGAGTGCGACCACCCGCTACAGATAAAAATAATTTACATTGATAGTATATCAACAAATCTATTTATTTCAAAGCTTGATCTATTATATGCTCAAATATGCTAGAGGTCTTTACTCCTCTGTCTTCGCAAGACTGATGTAAATCAGAATATTCTTTAAAATTTGGCTTCAATTCTACATTTACTAGATACACTGCTCCTCTTTTGTTTATCACAAAACTAGATTTCAAATAATGATTTGCATTTATATGTGTGTGCAAATCTTTCGCATAATTTATCAATCTTTCTTTTTCTAAAAGAGTCAGGTTGCCTTTTAGAAAAGAATACATAGCTTCGCGAAAATTTGGCACAGTGTGCACCGAAGCGACTTTTCCTATTATCAATTCTTCCACTAAAATACTTTTTCCGCTTTGTGCTATATCAGAAATTGCATACACCAGTTGCTCAAAAGTTTTTGCTATATGTATCCCTGTATTCATATCTTTACCAAACGCATGCACTAGCCACGGAGAGCCAAATTTTTCAAAAACTTCTTTTGCTTTTTTGAAAGAAAATTTGTCCATATCACCATCAAAGTCACGCTGATATGCAGGTATTACCAAGTGCCTAGGCATCTTTACTCCCACACTTTTCATATGTTCTTCCAGTATTGACCTGTTATGACTCATAACATTTGAAAAAGTAGAGCTACTGATGTGTTTAATAGAAAAATTATCTAGAATATGAGAAAAATTATTGTGAGTATTCCAAACCACATCAGTCTTATGTGTGATTTTATCTAGACTAATAGGCAAGCCATTTATATGGGGTATATTTTCTTTATCTAAAAAGATATCTATTATTTTATATTTATCAGATAAATTACTATTTATAAATGAAATCAAATCACTTCCCTCTCTTAAAGAATTTTCATAATTATCACCTTCCCCTCCTCTGATTATTCCAATTTTAATTTTAGTATTATTTAAATCCATAATATTTAACTCAATTTTACCCCGTGCACAAGAGCCTCTATAATAACTTCAAGCTCCATAGTAGCTACACCTACCACTCTATCTCCTCCACCGTAATATATATAGAGCAACCCACTTTCTACTGTCATTCCACAAGGAAAAACTACATTGTTCACTATACCTATTTTCTCATAATCCTCTACTGGTTCAAATATTGGCTCTGTCCCTCGGGCCAGTACTATGGCTGGGTCTTTGAGGTCTAATAATACTGCCCCAATACGATAAGTCTTGTGACTTTTTGATACTCCATGATAGAGAAGTAACCACCCTTTTTTTGTCCGTATAGGCGGAGCGGCGATACCAACTTTGGCACTGTCCCACATATTTTCTCTTGGACCAATAATCCTGATACATTTCTGGACCATAGCAGCATAGGGGTCTAGGGAACTCAAATAATCACCGCAAATTTCACTTCCAACTCTATGTAAAATAAAATATCCATCAGGAAATTTCTCAGGAAAAAGACAAGTATCTTTATCATCTAGTTCTCGTGGAGTGATGAGAAACGGCTTCTCCCAATTCCACTTATGAGCCAGGAAATCTTTTGTGGAAATAGAAGTGATGGCTACTCTCGGTGGACCGTAACTATCAAAGGCTGTATAACACATATAAATAGTATTACCGATCTTTGTCAGACGAGGGTCTTCACAACCAGAGTTTGCATTTTCTATTTTTTTAATTTCAAAATCTTCTTTCGGCACATAGACTGGCTCATTTAACCTCTCTACTACATCTGTACCATTTTCTAATCTCGCATAACCTATAGTAGAAGTGTTATCTTTTGAAAAAGCTCTGTAGAGAATATGTGTACTCCCTCCCAACCTTATCGCTGCTGGATTAAAGGTAGCCAGATTCTCCCAAGTATGTTCTGATATAGGAGCAATTATCGGATTACCTAAAAATCTTTTAAAATGAAAGCGTTCAGTGTGGTCTTTGTGCATACTGTGAACCAAATCAACAAAGTGAACCTTGAAAGCACAAACTGTAGTATCTGCCGCACCGTAATACACAGTCAAAATATCTTTTTTTAAAAGTGCCCCACTCGGGAAAACAACATTTGAAATATATCCAGAAAGTTCGTATGCTTCTTCGGGCACAAGCATGGGCCCCTTGGTTTTGCCTATTATTTTCTGTGGTTCTTTGAGGTCTAGCAATACTGCTTCAATCCCAAAAATAGTTTTTAAATTCTCTGGCGTTCTAAAATAATTTTGAATATGAGAATACACTAGCAACCAACCGTATTTAGTCTTTATTGGCGGTGCTCCCACTTCTACATGGTCATATATATCCCGCCGTGGGTCTATTAGATTTTCATTTATATGTTCACTCCATTTCTCCCAAAAAACTGGAGACCAGAGTTCTTCTATTTTGTCCAAATATGCAAAAGCCATCTTTGCTGGAGGGGAATCTGTATGGGCAGAAAAAATGACTACAATTTTCCCATTTATTCTCTCTGGAAACAGTGTCATCGCTTTTGCATTAAATGGAGTGACGAAATGTTTCTCATCTATTTTCTTTAAATCTTTAGACACAGCTACTGCTACTTTTATCCCCTCTGGGCCCATAGGGTATTTTGAGATTGCTGTATAAAAAATATAATATTTACCTTCAAAGTATGTAACTCGCGGGTCTTCACAGCCAAATTGCTCCCATTCTTTTTCTGGAATAATAAATGGTTTTTGATTTTTGAAATGTATCCCGTCATGTGACTCTGCAATCCCTATGACGGAACTCTGGTGTGGTGTGCGCATAGAATCAGAGGCAGAAATAGCTCGGTATAGACCGTACACATTTTTACCTTTTACAACAGGACACATATTGAAAGTCGCAAACTCTTCAAAGTAGTGGTCTTTGTTTGGTATGAGTATTGGATTGTCAGCGGTTCTCTTTACTACGAACATTTTATTTATTCACAATTTTATTTGTTTTGAGTTTTATTGATTTATGTTTTTTTAGATTCTCTACCAATTCCTTCATCTGTATAGATGCTACACATACTACCTTGTCTGCTCCGCCATAATACACAAAAAGTCTGCCTTCTTTTACCACTGCTCCACAGCTATATACCACTCCCCATTTGTAGCCATTATTTTCATAATGCTCTTCTGGTTCGAGTATCGGCTCTGTCCCTCTGTAAAGCACTTTTGTAGGATTTTTTGCATCTAGTATCAATGCTCCGAGTTTGTATCTGTCAGGATTTTTGTGGTCCATCGCATGGTAAAGTATCAGCCAACCTTCTTTTATCTTTATCGGTGCAGGGCCTACTCCACGAAACCAACTATCCCAATCTCTATTTTTATCTATTGGTCTCGTATTATTACTTTTAATATATTTATTATTATAAAATGTATCTGCATCTAAAGTGTCAAAATAATCCACCAGTATCTTTGGGTAAAAACTATGCAGGATTGCAAATTTACCCGTGGCAGAGCCTGGTGGACAGATTTTTTCTGGAAAAATTACCCAATTTTTATGAATTTCACCTGGAGGTGAAATAAGTATAGGCTTCTCCCAATTCCATTTCTTTTTTTTAAAATCGTCCAGCTTGATAGAAGTCAGTGCAATTCGGACAGAACCCCAACCATCAAATGCAGTGTAGAGCATATATAAGATATCTCCTATGAGGGTTACTCGCGGGTCTTCACACCCCCCATACCACCCAAAACCAGAGCTGTATTCTACTGGTTCCCCTATTTGGAAATTTGTATCAGCTCTCTTGTAAGCGTGGTATGTAGGTCTCTCATGAATATTGTATCCATCAAAACTAGATGCATAGCCGAGCACGGACACATCGTCCTCTCCCACCGCTCTATACATGAGGTGCACTTTGTCGTTTGATATAAATGCTGTGGGATTGAAAGTAGCTTTTGATTCCCAAGAATAAAGTCGTGGTGAGATGATGGGATTCTTGATAGATCTTTCGAGTTTTACCTCTGGCTTTACCTTTACATTTTTCTTTAGTCTCTTTATTATTTTTTTTAATATTTTTTGCGTATTTTTTTTAACAAGCACACTTTTTTTTACTTTAGTCTTTAATGACTTTTCGACTTTAATTTTCTTATTTATCTTTTTTAATATTTTTTTTACCATTATACTCTGCCATATTTATCTTCATAACGAACTATATCACCCTCATCAAATTCCCCTGTACTTATCTCTAGCACAGAAACACCAGTATTCCCTCCATAGATACGGTGCTTCTCTCCAATTTTTATATTAAACTCATCCCCTTCTCTGGCAACAAATTTTATACCGTCTATTTCTATAATACCACTACCTTTAATAACTTTCCAGAATTCAGAGCGTTTCGTATGACTTTGCAAACTAAAAGCTTCATCTTTTAATACAGTCAGTATTTTTACTGTAGTATTTTCATTGTGTGTAAATTGTCTAAAGCCTCCCCATGGATGCTTCTCTTCATATATGTCTAATTCCATAATCTAAACATTATACCCTGTAGTGAAACTTTTAGAAAGTTCTACTACGGGGTTATACTATCTTTCTTGCCCCGTAGCGAGCTTCGCTCTGCTGCTGGGGTTAATTTTTTTAGTATAGTTTTTCAATAATTCAGATGAACTCCGCACTTTGCCACCGTGACCCACATTAAAAACCATATTTATACCTAGTTTATTACATAGTTTAAATTCAGGAATATCATCTGCAAACCTGTCTCCACCATTTGCAAATATATGGGGTTTTATTTTAGCCAAATCATCACAAACACTTTTGTCTGTCACATTTTTGAAATTTATATTTTTAGAATGACTCGATACAATAACCCTATCTACGCACTGCAAGGCTTCTATTATCTCTTTGCGTTCTTCTTCTACCATAAATTCACTCCCTTTTTTCTTTCGTAACCAATGATCATTATTTAAAATCACCACCAATTCATCCCCTAATTTTTTTGCTTCTTGAAACAAACGAATATGCCCTATATGCAATGGATCAAACCCCCCACTGACTGCCACTACTTTTTTCTTTATTTTCTTTACTTTTTTGTTACCTTTCTTACTTGTCTTCATATTGCTATAATATAACTATGCAAAAAATTCTGCAATTTTTGGAAAGTTTATTTTTCGTAGTATTTTTATTTGGGGCATTTTATTTAATATATAACGAAGAATCTATAACAATATTATATGATTTGCCAGATTATTTTCTTTTGACTATTTCTGTTCTCATTTTGATATACACGGGCTATCGTTATTTCAAACTTTCTTTTAAAGCAAGCAAGCTAGAATATGAATTTACTTCTATTGTGAATCACACATTTCGCACCCCCCTTACCAGAATCATGTGGATTATGAAAGAGTTAGAAAAAGACATTCCGGATAAGGAAAAGCTTTTGCACCTACAAAATATGTCAAACGCTACCAATAAAATATTAGAAATAGTAGATTTATTTGCGGGCATAAAAAATATAAATGATACTTCTAGTTATTATTTTGAAGCTATCTCTATCCGAGACATTGTGGAAAAATCCATAAATAAATATAGAGAAGAAATAAATAAAAAGAATATAAGCTTTGAAGTTCCGACTTTCAAAGACGCTCCGCTTTTGACACTTGATGTAAAGAAGATATCTTTTGTTATTGATGCACTCATAGAAAATGCCATACTCTATACACCCAAAGATGGCAAAATTTCTATGAATTATATTTCTACTCACAGACATATAGTGCTTTTCATACAAGATACCGGTATGGGATTTTCTATAGCAGATAGATTTAGAATTTTCTCTAGATTTTATAGAAATAACAGAGCCAAGTTAAAAAACCCAGATGGTATGGGGCTCAAACTTTATTTATCAAGACAAATTATTCATCGCCACAAAGGAGAAATATATGCCAAAAGCTGGGGCAAAAATAGAGGTGCGAAATTCTTTGTAGAACTACCTTTTCATAAATAATTTATAAAAATTGATCTCAAATATATAAAACAAAATGCCAAAAAAGATTAAAATAATTGTAATAATAATCGGAATTTTAATGCTAGTATTTTCTATATTAGTTAGCACTGGGGTCATAAAAATAGGCACTGATACTCTAAACCCTTATGTTATAGAAAATCCTGTTGCAAAAGAAGATATAAATTGGACATTTACTGAGAAAACAGAGAGCGACGGACTCAATCCCCCACGAAACGAAGTAACATTACAAATCAAAGACAAGACATACACAGCCGGCATATACGAGGGTAGCTGTTCTGTAACAAACACAGAATTATTGATAAATCAAATCAGTAGTGCCACATGTTGGTGGGCGGGAGATGGGGTGGAACTAGGAGTTTTCATACAAGACAAAAAACTGGTTCTAAAGAGAAAACCAATAGACGAAGGTAGTGCAGAATACCCTAGCTTTGTTTCTAAATTTGAGACATTTTTAGAATTGAATTAAATATCTTTTACTTTTTACCTGCTTTTTTTGCAAGCATAGTCTTCTTGATAGCAAGTCTCTTCTTTGTCTTGTGAGAGCGTCTTGACTTGTTCTTTGGACTAAGTGTCGTGCTTCTTTTTGCCATAAAATTTATTTGTTATTGATAAGTTACTATCACTATACTTTAAAATAAATAAAAACTCAATCCACCAGCTCTGCTGTCAAAGAGATTAAGATTAAGAGATTAAGAGAGATTAAGAGTGTCAAGGTACTCTTTTTATTTTTAGTAATAAGATACAAAAAGTCCGTATTTATAATAGCCTATAAAAAATTTTGTTTTTTTATCTATTTCTGCTAATATAGTAAATGTTCTTTGTTTTAGTTAATATATTCGATAAACATTCGGGAGTAGCTCAGCGGTAGAGCGATCGCCTGTTAAGCGATTGGTCGTAGGTTCGATCCCTACCTCCCGAGCATTTTTGGGCAAATTAAAAATTTGTCTAGAAATTTGTGTTATTTATAAAATAATATAAAATAGTTTTGTTAGTATTTTTAGCGGGCCCTTAGCTACCCGATGTGCTATCGGGATAAACATCTGGCTAGAGCGTCCCGATGGCCATCGGGAAGGTGGCATATAAAAACGGGCCCTTAGCTCATCTGGCTAGAGCGCCTCATTTGCAATGAGGAGGTGGCAGGTTCGAGTCCTGTAGGGTCCACATCGTCAGAGTTGCCTAGTTTATTTAGCTCAAATACCCTTAAAGGTAAAGCTAATTTAGCGGTTCCAAATCCTTTTCCTCGTTCATAAACCAATCTGTCCGAAAAAACTAATTTCAAAACTAAATGCTTTGACTTCAAATCATCTTTTACCCAATAAACATAAGGGTTTTTGAGAAAATTAAAAGTCAAATCAAGTGCGGTTCCAAACTCTGGCTTGCTACCTCGCATGACTTGGACTTGATTCTCTAAAATTTTCTCTTCGTTCGTAAGTTTTTCTATTTCTTTTTCGTAAGTCTTTATCAGCGTTTCATTTTCAGTTTTTCCTATTCTATCTAAATACATTCTGATTTTTGCACGCACCTCGTCTAAATTATTTTCGTGATTCTTTTTAACACTATCTACCTCTGCAAGTCTCTTATCCCAGACATCAAGCAGAATTTCTTTTGTAAGATTCAAGGTTTTCTCTTTGGGCTTTATAGAGCGTAATATGCCCTCAAATTCGTCTTCAATTAACTTTCTTCTTATGCTTTTCCATTTCATGATACAGCCCTTATTTTTGCAATGATAATATGGGTGCTTTGCTTTTTTACCATTTCCACCAGTCGTCCAGCTTGCAGTCATTGGGTCTAAACACTCAGAACACAATACAAAACCTCTCAAAGGAAAATCTTTACTGCTGTCTTTTCTAGAATACACTTTTATTTTACCGTTCAGTTTATCTTCAATCTGTTTGAAAGTATCAGAACTAATTATCGGTTCATGGTGTCCAACCCTTCTGCTTATACCCCACTCTTTATATTCAACATACCCAGCATACACAGACCTTGTAAGAAGTTTTCTAACTGAATCTTAAATTCTCTTTTGAAATGCAATTAGTTAAAATAAAATTGCATGAAAAAATCAAAAAATCGTAAAGCATTTTGTCATTTAAATGACAAGAAAAG
>LBZW01000013.1 GCA_000993955.1 Candidatus Nomurabacteria bacterium GW2011_GWA2_40_9 | reverse complement strand
CTACCGTTTTGCCAAAAAGCATGCATTTTTTGGTCTGGGTTCATATGGATAATCCTACCATGAGAAAGAATCAAGCAGAACTTTTATATGTTACATACGGAGGTTATGGTGTGGACATCACTCCTACAGCTTTTCCTGTGGGTGTATGTACTAATACAGCTGACACTCTTTTTTCAAATGGAATTGTCTGGGCACAAGTTAGCCACGCTATGGCGACTTCTGGTGGGCTAGAGTCTTGTATGTCCACCACAAATTCTTGGGCCGTTGGTATTCAATTAAAACAAAATAGTACAACCCAAGCTTGGTGTGTGGATAGTTCTGGAAATTCAAAGAAAGAAACTCTTGATGGTACCCCAACTCAAACAGAATTAAATAATCTTATAACGAACGGAACTATTGCTTTGTGTGATTAATCTAGATTAATTAAACATGGATACAATATTCTTAATTATCTTCTCTGTTTTAGGTCTTATCATTGGTAGCTTTTTGAATGTTGTCATATTGAGGTGTCAGAAACCAGCCTTTATATTAATTTGTAATACAGGGTTGACAAATTGATACTAATTTGTATACTTTATATATGTTACTAATAACTAGGAAAATCACAGACGAATTTAAATCAAAACTTTTTAAAGGGAAAGTAGTTATTATTTATGGACCTCGCCAATCTGGTAAAACAACATTTATAAAAAATTTATGCAAAGACTATAAAAATGCAAAATATATAAATTGTGATGATCCCGAAAATGCCGAATATTTGCATCCTAGGGGAGCTGCACAATTAAAAAACTTTTTTGGCAATACTAATTTAGTTATTTTAGATGAAGCTCAAAAAGTTAAAGATATCGGACTTACGCTTAAAATAATTGTTGATACATATAAAGATATACAAATTATTGCGACTGGATCTTCGGCATTTGACTTAGAAGATAAATTGGCTGAACCATTAACAGGTAGGCATTATGATTTTATGATGTTTCCATTTTCATTTGAAGAATTAGAAAATTCGGGATTATCAAGCGATATAGAACAAAGAATTATTTATGGTTCGTACCCAGAAGTTGTATTTCCAAAAGAGGGAGATACTCCTCTTGAGCGTATTTTAAGTATCTCCAATGATTATATGCTAAAAGATATTTTGGCATTTGAGGGTATAAGAAAATCAGATATACTCAGAAAATTATTAAAAGTACTTGCATATCAAATGTCTGGAGAAATTTCATTCAGAGAAATTTCAGAAAATTTTGGTATGAGTGTTCAAACAATACAAAATTATGTTGAGATTTTGGAAAAAGCTTTTATTATTTTTATGCTTCCTCCATATGGTGGCAATCCTAGAATAGCGTTAAGAAGAACTAAGAAAATATATTTTTATGATACAGGTCTTCGTAATGCTATTATTAATAATTTTGATTCACTGAGTGTGCGTCCCGATAAAGGGGCATTATTTGAAAATTATATTGTGAGTGAGTTTTATAAAAAAAATATAAATAACAAAGAATTTAAGAATTTATTTTTCTACAGATCTTATAATGGAGAAGAAATAGATATTATTACACAAAAAGGTGGAAAACTCTTTGGTTATGAATGTAAATACAAAAATGATTCTGATCTTATAAAAAAAAGTATCAATGCCCCGATACAAAAAGTTGAAGTGATTACTAAATTAAATTTTAAGAAATTTTTATTGCCTAAAAGTAATGGTTAAATATGATATACTTATTTAAGAATTAATTATTATGACATCAATCCTTCTTATCATCTTTTCTATCTTAGGCCTTATCATTGGTAGCTTTTTAAATGTTGTCATATTGAGATTTAATACAAACAAAACACTCGGGGGTAGGAGTGGTTGTATGGCTTGTGAGAAAGAGCTAAACTGGTATGAGCTCATACCTGTTTTTTCCTTTTTTGCATTACAGGGCAGGTGTAGTGGCTGTCAGACAAAGATTTCTGTGCAGTATCCTTTGGTAGAACTAGCAACAGGAGTTATATTTGGAGTTTTGTTTTGTAAATTTAGCACTCTTTTTTATGCAGATACTCTAATGTTTGCCTTCACTTATGCTTATTACGCCATAGTATTTTCTTTACTTTTAGTTATCACAGTCTATGATATAAAACATAAAATAATTCCAGATTTGCTGGTGTTTATATTTGGAGTTTTCGCTTTTGCAGGTATATTTTTCTTTGATAATACTATTACTTCTGGTGTGTTTTCTCCGCACATTCCCACTATATCTCAATTTTTAGGCAGTTTTGTGGTAGCTATACCATTTGCGTTACTGTGGCTTGTCTCTGGTGGTAGATGGATGGGGCTCGGAGACGCAAAGCTCGCAGTTCCACTCGGTTTTTTGCTTGGTTTTGCCAAAGTTCTCTCGGGGGCGGTGCTTGCTTTTTGGGCTGGGGCTATAGTGGGGCTTGCCCTCATCGCTACTAAAAAATTACACGGTATGAAAAGCGAAATTCCTTTTGCTCCATTTTTAGCTCTCGGTGCATTTATTGCTTTTGTTTTAGACTTAAATATTTTTGGAGTATTTTAAAAATATGATTAAAAAAATTCTTAATTTTAAATTCATAATTCGTAATTGTAACAGAGGCATGACTTATGTAGAGCTCATAGTGGTTCTTTCCATTTTCTCCGTCTTGTCTGCTGTAACTTTATTTAATTATAAACAATTTCAATTAAAAGTAGATATTAAAAATTTAGCTCATGATATGACCCTCAAAATAGTGGAAGCACAAAAGTCCTCTACTTCTGGTAAATTATCTCCATTACCTCCTTGGCAACAGCCAATATCTGGCTGGAAGCCGTCTTATGGAATTTATTTTAATCTTGTAACAAATAATAAAGTTTTTTATTATTTTACTGATTTGAATCAAGACGGTTTGTATGATATACCAACCGCTAGTTGTCCCGTAGAGGAGTGTCTAGAGCAGATATTGATAACTAAGGATAATTATATATCAAATTCCTTTACCAAGGTTTTCTACAAAGATCCCGCCCCACCTACAAATGAAATTTTAAATAATTTACACATCACTTTTACTAGGCCAAACTCGGGAGCAACCTTCAAATCGACCCCAGTACTAACTAGACCTATTGACCATATTGAAATCACAGTATCTTCCCCAGCAGGAGAGGTAACTTCTGTTATTAGTGTGTATCCTTCAGGTAGAATAGAATTAAATTAAAATGAAAATATTTTTTAAAACTAAAAAATCTGGATATACCATAATAGAAACAATGATAGCCGTATCACTGTTTCTCGTTGTTGTTATGTCTGGTATGAATACACTTCTCTCTGCACATTTAGTCAATAATAAAACAGAGAAAATGCGTTCAATAATGGATAATTTGAGTTTTATTATGGAAGATATTTCTAGAAATATGCGTACAGGATATACTTATCATTGTGGAAGTCTTGTAAATTTAGATACACCACTAAGCTGTGAAGATGACCTTTTCATAGCATTTGAAGAAGCTCATGGGAATACTACTATCACAACTGATCAATGGGTTTATAAGATAGAGTTAGGAACGAATTCTGGTAATATATTCAAATCCATAGATGGTGGAGTCACTTTTGTTCAATTAAATTCTAGTGAAATTATTTTGAAAGCAGGGTCTGGGTTTTCTGTATTAGGGGCAGAGCCACCATCCTCACCAACAAGCAATACTCAGCAACCCCTCACAATTATAAGATTAGTAGGAGAAATACATTATAAAGATATCATCACACCTTTTTCTTTACAAACTACTGTCACCCAAAGACTTATAGATATAGATATTTAATTAGTTATAAAGTTAAAAGTTGTAAAGTAAATGCAAAATAAAATTATAAAAAAGAATATTAAAAAAAGTGCAGGTTTTACTTTAGTAGAAACACTTGTGGCGATAATGATTTTTACCGCTTCTGTCCTTGCTCTTATGGTTGTATTATCCAATAGTCTTTCA
Source organism: Candidatus Nomurabacteria bacterium GW2011_GWA2_40_9 (assembly GCA_000993955.1). Lineage (GTDB taxonomy): Bacteria > Patescibacteriota > Minisyncoccia > Phycocordibacterales > UBA9973 > UBA9973. The sequence continues at coordinate 6,245 of LBZW01000013.1, read as the reverse complement.
AATGCAAATTTCACTAAAAGAAAATTAACAGCCACTTTTTTAGCCCAAGAGGGAGTAGAATATATGAGAAATATGCGAGATACTTATGTGCTTTATTTACCACCTTCACCACCTTCGGGATATAATGGTTGGGATAATTTTATAGTCAAAATTTCTGAATGTAACAAGGTGCTGGGCAAATCTTGTTACTTTGACAACACTACTATCAATTTTGCAGATCAAACTCAGCCCATCATAGATATGCCTATATTTCTATGTCCTTCGCAAATTTGCCCAGAGTTAAAATATATTGCTGGAGAATATAATTATGATGTATCGGGAATAAACTCTGGTTTTGTGAGAAAAATGGAAATTAGTAAAGTGGCTAATAGTGTGGGTGATGATGAGATAGAAATTATTTCTACTGTATATTATACTACGCCATCAGGTCTGAAAAATATTTCTTTAAAAGAGAATTTATTTAATTGGATACAATAAAACTATAAATCAAAAAATGCAAAATTTTATTAAAAATAAAAAAGAAAACAGGGGACTTGCCCAGTATGAAGCAAAAAGCTTTCATTCGGGGTTTGTGATACTTTTTGCTGTAGTACTTTCTAGTATAATATTGGCTGTTGCTTTAGGTGTTGCAAACATCACGCTAAAAGAAATAAATTTTAGTACATCTGCGAAAAATACCAATGATGCTTTTTTTGCGGCTGACACAGGGGCTGAATGTGCCTTGTATTTTGATCTTGCAGGCACTGAGACTGCTTTTGGAATTCCAATGTCTAATCCATCTGTTACTAATTGTGCTGGCACGCCAGTGGATTTGAATAATGGAGCAGGGACACCTGTTGGTCCTCCTTGGATATTTTATCTTTATCCACTCGGTACAGGAGGTAGAGCCTGTGCTGTTATTTCTGTGTCAAGAGATACATCTGCTCCACCTATCACTACAATTATATCCAAGGGATATAACACAGGAGGTGACACATCTACAGATTGTACTTCAACCAATCCAAACCGAGTAGAACGCCAGATAGAATTAACTTATTAGTTTTATGAATAAGGCTGATAAGATAAAAGCAGAAGATAGAATTAAGAAATTACGCATTGAGATAGCAAGGCTTCGAAATTTATATCACATTAAAAATGCTCCAGATATTACAGACGAAGTATATGATTCTCTCACTCGCGAATTAAAAGATATTTTAAAAAAGTATCCAGAATTTAATAATATTTCTTCACCTGAGAACAGAGTAGCAGGTAAACCACTTGATAAATTTAAAAAAGTAAAACACGAGCACCGTATGCTTTCGCTGAATGATGTTTTTAATGAAGAAGAGCTGTATGATTGGGAAAAGAGGATTCAAAAATTGGTGCCCCCCTCTCCTTTCAGGAGAGGGGTAGAGGGTGAGGTTTATTTTTGTGAAATAAAATTTGATGGCTTGGCGGTGTCTTTAATTTATGAAAACGGTATTTTTGTAAGGGGTGCTACAAGGGGAGATGGTTTTGTAGGGGAAGACATAACAGAGAATTTAAAAATGATTGAGTCCATTCCCCTGTATTTAACTTCCTCCCCTGCCAAGGGGAGGGTTGGGGAGGGGTCGTATTTAGAAATTCCTGCCAGACTAGAAGTCCGCGGTGAAGTCTTGATGCAAAAAAGTATTTTTGAAAAGCTTAATAAATCTCAAGAAAAAAAAGGCTTACCTCCCTATGCCAATACACGAAATGTAGCAGCTGGAAGCCTCCGTCAGCTAGATCCACAGCTCGTAAAAGAAAGGCATTTAGACTTTTTTGCTTATGATATGTATTCACAAATAAATTTCAAAGAGCATTCAGCTGAGCACGAGTACCTGAGAAATTTAGGATTTAATGTAGAGAAAACTGAAGCAGTTTGTCATAACTTAAAAGAAGTAATAAATTTTATAAAAAAGTTTGAGAAAATTCGTGCCAAGTTTCCATTTGGGACGGACGGCATTGTGGTGTCGGTGAACGATTTAAAATTACAAGAAATTTTGGGTGTCGTGGGCAAGGCTCCGCGCTACATGGTGGCATACAAATACCCCGCCGAAAAAGCCACGACAATAGTAAAAGATATAAAAATAAATGTGGGCCGTACAGGAGTGCTGACACCCCTTGCCATATTTGAGCCCACATTGGTGGCTGGTTCTACGGTGTCAAAAGCAACACTTCACAATATGGATCAAATAGAAAGATTAGACTTGAGAATAGGGGACACCGTGGTGATAGAAAAAGCAGGGGATGTGATACCCAAAGTGGTGGAAGTTTTGGTAAAAATGCGCACAGGCAAAGAAAAGAAATTCAAAATGCCACCCACATGTCCGACATGTGGGGGAAAAATTGAAAAGAAGATAAAAAACCCTCCAAAAACCCCTCCTGACCTCCCCTTGTCAGGGGAGGAAAAATTCGGAAGTCCCCCTGATAAGGGGGATTTAGGGGGTTTGAGTTCTTCTGTCGCATCTTTCTGTATAAACAAAAAATGCCCTGCAAAGAACGAGAGGTATCTAGAACATTTTGTAAAAGTTTTTGAAATCTATGAATTAGGGCCAAAGATCTTGCGTCGTTTCAAAGACGAAGGGCTGATAACAGATGCAGCAGATATATTTACTCTTACAAAAGAAGACATCGCCCCACTTGAACGCTTTGGAGAAAAGTCGGCCGAGAATATAATAAAAGAAATATCAGACAAAAAACATGTTTCTCTGGCACGGTTTCTCTGGGCACTCGGGGTACTGCATGTAGGGGAGGAGACAGCACGAGATTTGGCTACACATTTTGGCTCTTTAGATAAATTACTTGACAAGAGATATAATAAGAGCCCTAAGTCGGACTTATGGCTGGCAGAGGTGGACAGCATAGAAAACATCGGTCCCACAGTATTGAAAAGTTTGCAAGATTTCTTTAGTGACAAAAATAATATCTTTTTTATAGAAAAATTAAAGAATAATGGAGTAATTGTAAAAAATGCAGAAGTTCAAAAAAAAGGGAAGTTTATAAATATGAACTTTGTGCTCACTGGCACTTTAGCTACTATGTCTCGTGAAAAAGCAAAAGAAAAGATACTCAGTCTAGGTGGTAGAGTAGTTGGTTCGGTGTCAAAAAATACTTCATATCTAGTAGCAGGGGATGACCCAGGATCTAAATTTAATTCAGCTGTAAAGTTGGGTATAAAGATTCTAAACGAAGAAGATTTTATAAGGTTGGTGTAAATAGGTACTAACGCTTGCATTTTAAACAGAATAAGCTAGAATAGCTTTATATTTATGATTAAGAAAATAATACTATCAGTAATAATTTTAGTTTTGGGCACCGGCGTGGTCTTTTTTGTCTTTAAATCAGAGCCCAAGCTCAATGCAAATTTTGAAAATGAAAAAGCTTTCTTCAAAAATCACCCTTTTCGCCTAGGGCTCGACCTATCTGGGGGAAGTCACTTGATATACAAAGCCGATGTTTCAGCTGTACCAACAGGGGAAGTATCTGACTCTATGGAAGCCCTCCGAGATGTGATAGAGCGCAGAGTAAATCTGTTTGGCGTATCTGAGCCGGTAGTGCAAATCCAAGAAGCAAGTATTATCTCAGGTGGTGAAGAAAAGTTAATCGTTGACCTACCAGGTATCACAGATGTAGAAAAAGCCACAGCCATGATCGGTCAGACACCACTTCTAGAATTTAAAATTGAAGCATCAAATACTGCTCCGCAAGAAGTAAAAGTAGATGAAGACGGAAATGTAAATCTAAGTGTGCCCGACCAATTTGTCTCTACCGAGCTCACAGGTAGATACCTCTCAAAAGCCACTTTGGAATTTGACCAAACTACTCGTGAACCACGCGTGAGCTTGCAGTTTGACGAGACAGGCACAAAACTCTTTGCAGAAATTACCAAAGCAAATGTAGGCAAACTGGTGGCTATATATTTAGATGGTGCAGCCATATCTACACCTGTTGTTCGTGAAGAGATACTAAACGGTCAAGCTGTTATCTCTGGGTCTTTCAATCCTACAGAAGCAAAGCAACTCGTCGGCCGTCTAAACTCAGGAGCATTGCCTGTGCCGATCACCCTGGTGTCCAAACAAAGTATCGGTGCATCTCTCGGAGAAAATGCAGTAGCATCTGGAGTAAAATCTGCCATTATTGGTTTTCTCTTGGTAGCACTTTTCTTGATACTCTGGTACAGACTTCCTGGACTCGTGGCAGTTATTTCTCTATGTATTTTTATCGTCATCATACTTGCGCTATTTAAACTCATACCAGTCACCCTCACTGCTGCGGGTATTGCAGGATTTATTATATCCATGGGTATAGCAGTAGATGCAAATGTGCTCATATTTGAGAGAATCAAAGAAGAGCTTCGTTCGGGGCGAACTATAAATGACGCAGTATCTGCTGGGTTCTCTCGGGCATGGTTCTCTATTAGAGATTCAAATACTTCAAATATCATCACCGCTGTTATTCTCTTCTGGTTTGGTACATCTTTGATCAAAGGCTTTGCCTTGACACTCGGTATGGGAGTGCTGGTGTCTTTGTTTTCTGCTATTATGATGACGAAGATTTTCTTGGGGACGCTTTCATTTATCAGAGAAGGTAAGGTGTCTAGATTTTTATTTAGCTCAGGATTATCAAAATAACTTGTAACTTTATGAACTTTATAACTTTCAACTAAATTATGTTTATTATAAAAAACAAAAAAATATTCCTCAGTATCTCTATTGGATTGGTAGTATTGTCTATTTTCTCTATTGTATTTTTTGGATTAAAAATAGGCATTGATTTCAAAGGGGGAGCACTCACAGAAGTAGCATATGACACTGTCCGTCCTTCTCAAGAAGAATTATCAAAATCACTTGAAGAGCTAAATTTTGGGGGAGTATTGTTACAGCCTACTGGAGAGCTGGGTTATATAGTAAAATCTCGTGATCTTTCTGATGCTGAGCATTCCATGCTCCTTGGTGTGTTGTCAAAAAGAGGGGAGAGCACTTTAAAAGAAATAAATTTCAATTCTATTGGTCCGTCTGTAGGGCGTGAGCTCACTAGAAAGGCTGTGGTTGCGATTGTGCTCGTGTCACTTGCTATAATATTCTTTATTGCTTATGCCTTTAGAAAGGTCTCTCGTCCGGTGAGTTCTTGGAGATATGGTTTCATTGCTATAGTTACTCTTCTTCACGATGTCATCATCCCTGTGGGTCTATTCTCAGTATTATCACATTATTTTGGGGCAGAAATAGACACACTATTTGTGGTGGCTGTGCTTACTATACTCGGACTTTCTGTGTCTGATACTATAGTTATATTTGACCGTGTTCGCGAAAATTTGAGCACACAAATAAAAGCAAACAAAGAAAACTTTAGTGAGATAGTTGGCAAGAGTCTAGAGCAGTCTTTCGTCCGTTCTATCTCTACATCACTCACTGTTATCCTCGTATTACTCGCATTGTTCTTCTTTGGTCCTGTGACCACTAAATATTTTGCGCTCATGCTCGTGACTGGTATGTTCTTTGGAACATATTCATCTATATTCCTCGCTTCTCCACTGCTCGTACTGGTACAAGAATGGCAAGATAAAAAATAAACTAAAGTTTGTGGTATAATGAATTTAATTCTCCTCTTGAGGAGTACCCTTTAGGGGGAGGTGGAAGTATTTATCCACCCCGTCTCGGATTACCGAGCCACCCCTCAAGAGGGGAATATTATCAATTTAATTTTTTAAAACATATGAAATACATTTTAATTATATTAGGTGTTTTAGTTCTGTGGGTAGTTGTCGCTTACAATAGATTTGTTTCTCTTATAAATCGCACAAAAGAAGCTTGGGCGGACATAGAAGTCCAGCTCAAGAGGCGTTATGATTTGATTCCCAATTTAGTAAATTCTGTAAAGGGCTATGCCACTCATGAGTCCACAGCTTTCGAAAAAGTCACCCAAGCGCGTGCCGCTGCTATGAGTGCAAAAACTGTCGGCGAGCATATTAAATCAGAGGCAATACTAGGTCAAGCTGTCACTGGACTTTTCGGCATAGCAGAGGCATATCCAGAACTCAAAGCGAATACAAATTTCTTGGAGCTCCAACGCGAACTCTCAGATACAGAAAACAAGATCCAGGCTGCACGCAGATTTTACAATGGCAATGTCCGAGACTTAAACACTTCTGTAGAGCAATTCCCAGGCAACATCATTGCCGGCATGTTTAGTTTCTCTAAGATGGAATTCTTTGATATCCCAGACGACCACGCCGCTCAGAACCC
>LBZW01000012.1 GCA_000993955.1 Candidatus Nomurabacteria bacterium GW2011_GWA2_40_9 | reverse complement strand
GTCCTTGTGAACATCGATACCGATGAACATGCAACTTTGTTTTTGTAGTGTTGTCATTTCATTTTCTGTTACTTGTAATCTCACTTTCGAGGGTGAGTAGTGCATGAATTGAAACCCCAGTATGCGAGAGTCATGTTCCTTTCGGAGCGACCATCCGCTATTTGCTCATGTTCGTGCACAGAAGAGATGTGGAGCAATCCTCCGTGAGTCGTATCCCTCGATTGCTCTCGGGACGACAGGGTGCGGGTGTGCTATGCCACATCTCATCTCTGCATTCTAATACAAAAGAACCCAGTTTCTCTCATACTGGGGTCTGGGAGGGAATCCGCACGGGCTTCGGCTTTCTTTTTTGGCGAAATTTTAAATTCTGTCCGCAGAAAAATATAAAATCAAAATTCAAAAATAAAAATTAGAAAAAATTCTAATTTTTATTTAATGCAATTTCTTGTTCTTGGTTCATTTTATGAAAAACAGAATTGATGTCGTTCATAAGTTTTTCATAATTTCCATTTTCAACAACTTTTCCATTTTCCATTACAGAAATATTATTTGTATATTTTAAAGTACATAATCGGTGAGCAATAATTAAAAAAGTTTTTTCTTTACCATATTCTCCTAATAATTTTTCCATTACTTTACCTTCTGTTTCTGAATCAAGCGAAGATGTCGCTTCATCTAATATTATAATTGGTGCATTTTTGTAAATTGCTCGAGCAATTCCCAATCTCTGACGTTCTCCACCAGATAACATATAACCTTTTTCTCCTATTAACGAATTTAATCCATTCGGTAATTTATCAATAACTTCTTTGAGTTGAGATATTTCTACTGCTTTATTTAAAAGATCTATATCTAAATTACGCATCATGGTTATATTTTCTTGTAAAGAGAGATTGAACAATTCTGTTTCCTGTAATACAACAGTGATATTATCTAAGGTTTCATTGTGTAAAATAGAATAATAATCTTTTCCGCCTATTTTAAATTCTCCAGATTTTAATGCATAAAGCCCAAGAATAATTTTAGCGAGAGTAGATTTTCCTGAACCAGAAGACCCAGCTATACCAATTTTTGAATTTTTTTCTAAAATAAGATTAAAATTTTTAAGTCCTATTTGCCCTGAGCCATATTCCATAAATGCATTTTTAATCTCTATTTTTCTCCAATCTTTTGGAAACTTTTCATTACCTGTTTTAATAAATTCTGTTTCCTTGAAAATTGGCATCATTTGTCCAATATCAGATCTTCCATTGACCATATCAGTATAAAGATCGCTGATGTCAGATAAAGAACCTTGCATTTTATTAAAATATGTAAAAAATACTAAAATCATACCTATACTTATAATACCTGAAATAAAAGAAAATCCTGTAAGTAAAAGAAAAATACCAAGAGTTGTACCATTAATAACTTGAAGCCATCGCCATTTAATATTATTTGCCATTGCTCTCTTAATATTTAAATCGCGTGAAAGGGTTTCTTTATTGACAACGTGTTCTACTACTCTGCTTTCTCCACCAAGAGCTTTTATCGAAAGCATATTGCTAGCACTTTCAACATATGTGCCTCCTGCTGTTTGATTGAGTTTATTAAATTCATTACTTAAATTATATATTTTTTTGCTAAAGAAAAATTCGATAGATAAAAATATCATGGTATAAATTAAAATCAAAACCATAAATCTGAAATCCACAAAAAGAAAGAATATCAAAACACCAACAATACTTGCGAAAATTTTCAATAAATTTTTTCTAAGCATACCAAGCCAATTAGACACTCCATCAGCTCCAGTAAAAATTCTTTGCAATTTATTACCAGTATTTTCTTTATTGTGCCATTCAAGAGAAAATTCAGTGAGCCTTTCAAAACCCCAAATTTTTGCACGAGTACGAGCTTTAATACCAATAATACCCATCACATTCTTGCTTTTTAAACGGATAAGAGAAATTATAATATGAGTAATAGAAATAAAAGCTACATAAAAATAGAAAGTTTTTAATGATTGCCCAATAGTATATTTTGTAAAGAAATCAACTATTTTACCAATGATAAATACTGGAATAAGATCATAGAAAAAAACAATTAAAAGTACAACAAAAGATATAACAAAATTTCTTTTATCATTCTCTAAAAAATACCAAATTGATTTTGGAATATCTCTCCACCTCATTCCATTTTCTTCTGTTTTTAAATTATAAACCATATTTTTAATTCTATCATTTTTACCTTATTTTTAATAGTGCTTGTTTGAAACAAAAAAATTCTATTTCTATTCTTCCTTAAGCCTTTTCTGCGGACAGATGGTAAACATCATCTGGATGATGATGAAACACAAAACTGTCTACCGAAATGCTTGACTTTTTCTCATAGCGGATCTTCCTGCGGGCGGGGAAAATTCGCCGAGGTTTTGCCAAATCCTTTCCCCCAGAAAATAGTTTTGCCAAAACCTCGGCTCACTTGTTTTTGAATTTGGAAGTCGCAAATGGAAAAGGAGGGTGAGAAGCATAGCTTCGCAAGGCTGGACTGAGCGAAGGCGAAGGAGGCGGGGTAGCGGGATTTTTCAGATATTTCTTAAACCTTATTATCGGATTTATGAACGAGATATAGGCAAAATATGTTCCGGCTAAAGTCGCAATTAAACCGAGTATTCCGATTATTAAACTAAGTATTGTCAGCAAATCATTATTCATAAAATTAGGCAATTTTCAAGATATCTCCATTTAAAATGGTTGGTTGCATACCCATCATTTCTTCTTTATAAGCTGAAGCTGTTGGCATTTCATTTAGAATAAAAATTTTCTTTCCCGTTCCATACGCATATCCCATTTCAAGAAAAGTATTTCCACCAATGTAATTTGGTATGCCTTTCTTTTCATAATTTGTAATTAAAATACATTCACTATTATCAATTTTTCTAAAGTGAGCGTTGATAGCTTTTCCTTTCTTTTTCCAAACTTCATGATCTAGAGGAAAAGCATCAACTCCACCATTTCTATCAAAAAAAGCCCCGACTGAAGTGTCGTCTCTTTTCGTTTCAAATTCTAATTCAGGAGCAATGACAGAATGACCAACACTTTCCAATTCTTTTTTAAGAGCGGTAAATTTTTCATAAAAAGCCATTGACGAACAAATACATATTTTCATATTTTTTAAAATTAAATTGATAAAAGCTGTAAGGTACCCCATTCTTAAGACAAAAAGTTAACCAATTCTCTGTATTGTATTCCTACGCCATTTGTTTTGAAAATAGGTTCTAACTTGGTACAATAAAGACACCAAAACAGAACTACGACGATGGGTCAATGACTGGTGCAGGGTTATTTATTATTTCTATAGATTTTCTTTCTCTTTCGACAAAATATTTTAATATTTCTTCTATCCTCTCTTTTTTACTCAGTTCCAATGTTTGGTCTATTTCATTTGAATTTTGAATAGATTCTTTGTCGAATTCTTTAAAAGCATAAAAACCAAAACCAAAACCAACTAAAATAACAGCAGATGCTATTAAAATAACAAATCTAAAATAAGTATTTGGATTTACACTAAAACTTTCTTTTGCAAAACCTACTTTATCCATACTCATAGACATTATCTCGAGTTCATAAGGAGCATTTTCTAAAAGAGTGATAAATTTATAAATTGCTTCAAAACTTCCGGCCACCTTTAGACCTACTATCAGATTTGGCTTGGCTCCTTCTGTCGTATCAGTCTTTTGTTCTACAGAAAATACTTCCGCTATGGCAGATACTTTATCGGCCAATTGCTCAAGTTTATCTAAAAATGGCACAGCCTCAGAATTGTTTGCAAAGTGTGAATCAAATAAAACTTTTCCATCAGCCAAAGCTTTCAATGAGCTATCTAGAGTTTCTAGATCAGTTTGTCTTTTTGACTCGATAGTCCAATCCAAATCTGCTTGCTTTACAATTTTATTGTTGTCTTTTATACCTTTGAATAAAAACAAAAAGAACAAACTAGAAAATAGTAAGAAAATAAAGGATAGAACTAAATATTTTTTATGTGAATTATTTATCATATTAAAAAATTAAAAATCATAAAGGAATCAAGGTTAAATTAAATTGTATATTTGTCCCTTTTATAAAGTTTGAAATTGGTAAATCTACTTTTTCAAAATTTACATCATTTTCTAAGGCTAAACGAAAAAGTAATAGCTTGTCTCTAGACGGAGCACTCCCTTTGACACTTAATGTTTTGCCTTTTATCACATTGTCTTCATAAGAAATACTTGTAATCTTGATATCTGGCATCTTTTTTAAAATAATTTCATTTATGACTTTCACTGAAACGACAAATTTATCCGTTTTGTTCACATTCTCCATCAAGCCTAATTTGAGGTTTATATCCTCCACGAGTTTATTGGTCTGTGCATCAAATACTGGCAGTGGTAACCTCTTTTGTGTTTCAAGTCTTTCCATAGAGAAATTCTTCTTTTGAGAAGAAAATAAATAATAAGGGGCAATAGAAAATGCTGCGATGATAAAAGAGACACCCATAACCAAAAAAAATACAATTAAAAGTCTGAAGTAGAAATCTTTTTTTATCTTATGCTTTTCTTGATTTGGAATTAAATTTAACATTTTTATATTATTTATTATTCATTTTCAAAATCCCCGAGTGCGAGCCCGATGGCTGCTGCAAAAGAAAGGGCTTGTTTCAATGGTATTGTCGGGATATATTTTTCTGTATCTAAAATATTCACCCATACATTTGCCATAGATACTTCCGTCTTCATACTAACAGAAAGATAGTCGGCAAGCCCTATCAAATTTGAATCACCCCCACATAGAAATATCTTTTTTATTGATGGATTCCCTCTACCTTCTTCGTCTTTATGAGTATCCCAATAGGTAAAATGTTTGACTAATTCATCACGCAAGATAGATACACTATTTAAAAGTACAGAGAATATTTCTTTATTTGGGGCATTGCGTTCCAAGCCATATTCTTTTTTCATTTTATTTGCTTCTTCAAAGCCCACTTTAAAATTCTTTTGAATCATTTTATTTAAAACTACTCCGCCTACATCGAGAGTAGAAGTAAAAGACACGACTCCATGAGAAATTATAAATATACCCGTTCTTTTTTCTCCAAAGTCCACGATCATATAGGTCCCTGTGTCTCCTTTTGGTATCACTGACCGAGCTATAGCCTGTGCTTCTAGTTCAAAAGAATGCACCAATATATCACAATCCTTGAACACAGCCAGATAACTCTCTATTATTCCCTTTGGGATAGCGACCACTTGTAAATCTAAATCGTCTTTTGTCTCTTCGATAATTTCATAATCAAATATCGCTTCTAGTGCAGCTTTTCTTAGAGACATCAGTATTTCTTGGATTTTTTCTGGGTCTATGATCCTACCTGCTTCGATGATGCCAGGTGGGATTTTCTTTTCACCATATTTACTAGCTCGGATACCATCTCTATCAGAGATAAGCTGTATATATTTCAAAGATTCATCAGAAATATCTATACCAAAAGATGGTCTGGAGAGAAAATCCGGTGTTGGGAAAAATATATTATATGAATTCTTTATCATTCTACTTATTATACCCTGTAGTAAGGTTTTATCCAAAAAAATACACCTCTCCCCAACCCTCTCCTTTCAGGAGAGGGCGAAGGGTGAGGTTTTTATCTTGCACTGGTGCCGACAGATATGTCATCACTCGGCGTAAGCAAAGAAAATTTTCCATCTTCGGTAGAAACAGCCAGTATCATTCCTTGGCTTTCGAGTCCACGGATAACTCTCGGCTCTAGATTTGCTACGAACATGCATTTTTTGCCGACAAGCACAGAAAAATCTGGAAAATAAAGTGCTATGCCAGAGATTATCTGCCTTATATCTCTTTTATCTTCCTCGCCCGCCAAAGCAGGAGCGACGGAGGGACCTAAATCAACTTCTAGTTTCAAAAGCTTATCTGTATCAGGAACTTTTTCTACACTCAAGATTTGCCCTACCCTTATATCTATTTTTTTGAAGTCTTCTATATTAATATTAATCATAAAATTTATTTATTATATTTTTCTATCCCTCCTTTTGTCGGGATCTTCGATCTAAATACCTCTGCAGGATGAGTGCCGCAGCTCCCGCATCTATCCGCCCACTTTTTATTTGTTTTATTTTACTATGAGATTGTGGTCTGTTTAAATCTTTTTTAGTATTTGTAGAATTGCGTGCTTCTACTGATGTCAGAAATTCTTTTTGTTTACGCACTGGGATCTTGAATTTATTTTCTAATTCACCGATAAATATATCTATCCTAGCAGAGAGCATGTTAAGCTGTCCCTTGAAGTCCACTGACTCCCCCACTACTATCTCTCTTATATTTTCTTTTTTTATAATCTCTCCAATCCTCTGAAAAGTTTTCGCATCGTTTAGCACTATCTCCTTTGGAAAAGCGAGCTTGCTGTTTTCGTCAGATATAGCTATACCTATGCGTTTCATACCAAAATCAATACCTAAAAATTTACCAGTGTTCATAGAGAGATACTAGCATAAAAAGTGTCTTTCTGATACTATCTATAAATGATGTCATTTTATAATAATGGTGGATTTGGGAGATTTATAATTTTAATTTTACCAATAATTATTTGGGTTCTTTTCTGGAAAGGTTATGCGGTATGGACAGCAGTGAAAAATAACGACAAGAAATGGTTTGTTGCACTTCTTGTATTAAATACATTTGGGCTATTGGAGATATTTTATGTTTTCCATATAGCAAAAAAGAAATGGAGTGACATCAAAAATACTGTAAATAGGATAATAAAGTAGAGAGACTTGACAAAAACAGGGAGGCGTTGCATAGAGGTTTAATGCACCTGTCTTGAAAACAGGAGTACCGCAAGGTACCGTGAGTTCGAATCTCACCGCCTCCGCAAATTTTCGAAAAATATTAAGTTGTGGTAAAATTAAATATCCTGAATAAAGATATTTACACCAAATATTTATCTCCAATCAACCTCCCCCACCCCATATTTTTTTAAATACTCATTCGCTTTACTAAATGGCCGAGAGCCGAAGAAGCCTGAGTGTGCAGAAAATGGCGAAGGGTGAGGAGATTCTAAGACGAGGTGTTTTGTCCTATCTATCACTTTGCCTTTTTCTTTTGCATAGTTTCCCCACAAAATAAATACAAGTTTTTCCCGCTCATCAGAGAGCTTTTTTATTGCTTCTGTTGTGAATGTTTCCCAGCCTTTGCCTTGATGACTGCCAGGGGAACTCGCCCGCACAGTGAGGGTAGCATTTAAAAGAAGAACCCCCTGTCTGGCCCATCGAGATAAATCACCGCTTCTCTTGTTTTCCTCATTATCCTTGGGTATTATCCCCAGATCAGTCTCCACTTCTTTAAAAATATTTTGAAGTGACGGTGGCAAGGTCATGCCTTTGTGCACTGCAAAAGAAAGCCCATTTGCTTGACGAACTCCATGGTACGGGTCTTGACCGAGTATCACCACTTTCACTTCCTCAAAAGGGCACATATCAAAAGCTCTAAAAATGTCTTTCGGATTTGGGTATATCTTCCCTCCCTTGTATTCCCCTTTCACGAACGCAGATAGATTCTTAAAATATTCCTTTTCAAATTCCCCCGCCAATACCTTTTTCCAGCTTTCTTCTATTTTAATGTTTGTATTTGGCATATTACAGAATTATATATTTTACAAGCCAATTTTGACAGCTGTGCATAAGTGGTTTGGTATTTTTTACAAACATCTATTATAATAAAGACATGAATAAACAACAAATAGTTTCAAGGGTTTTGCGTTTAGCTATGGGTTTTATTTTCTTGTGGGCGTTCTTAGACAAGACATTTGGTCTAGGGTTTGCCACTGTTCCAGAGAAATCTTGGATAAATGGTGGTTCGCCAACTTTTGGATTTTTGTCTTTTGGGGTAAAAGGGCCTTTTGTAGAGTTCTTTCACTCTCTAGCAGGTGTAGCCATAGTAGACTGGATGTTCATGCTCGGGCTTCTATTTATAGGTCTTACTCTCGTATTAAATAAATTTGTAAAGTGGGGGGCTATCGCAGGAGCACTCATGATGGTATTTATGTATCTTGCACTTTTATTTCCCGAGAATAACCCAATCATTGATGAACACATCATCTATATGCTAGTATTGATGCTTATTGGGTTAAAAAGTCAGGAATAAAATAAATTGATTGAGGAAAAAAATAAAACAGAATCCATAAACATGTAAAATCTTTTGCTTAAATAAACCGTAGGGTTTATAATTATATTGTGCAAAACACTTTTGAAAAATTAAACTGGTCTGCTCTCGAATACAAAGAAAAAGTCCAAGGCACGGACTGGTTCTGGGCACTTGGTGTCGTCGTCGTGGCTACTGCTATAACAACTATTATTTTTAAAAATTATTTTTTCGCAATATTTATAATATTAGGAGGGGGGCTCTTAGGATATTTCACTGTCAAAAAACCAGATCTTGTGCATTATGAATTAAACAACAGGGGGCTCAAGGTCAAAGACCGGCTTTTTCTCTATGAAAACATCAAACATTTCTGGGTACAGGCATACACTTCTACAGATCAAGCTACGCACATAGAAATTGAACCAACTTTATTCATCCACACAGCCAGACTCTTTATGCCTGTAATGTCTGTGCCGATAGACGAACACCTAGCCTCACATATCCGCTCTATTATGCTCTCAAATAATGTCGAAGAAAAAGAAATGCGAGAACACCCAGGGGTCAAGATCATGGAGACTCTGGGATTCTAGCTAGATTCTAGTCTGGTTCTAATTTTCCTAAATTATTGTAATTTAAGCAGAAAACTGCTAATCTAAAGGTTGTTACAAAACTCGTTGCAGGCGTAAGTTTTTGAGAACCTTTGCGCAGGCTGGCGAGCCGAGCAAAGCAATTTTCCAGCAGGAAAATATGCGTGGTGAGCAAAAAATTATGCCAAGAAAGAGTTTTGTAAGTGAATATGCTCTTGTAGTTTAATGGATAGAATACTGGCCTGCGAAGCTGGTGATCCAGGTTCGACTCCTGGCGAGAGCACATGGACTTCCCTATGCGTATAAACAAATACTTAGCCTTGAAAAAAATCTCCACCAGGAGGGGGGCAGATGAGCTGGTGGCAAATAAAAAAATTTTCATCAATGGCAAGCTTGCTGTACTAGGTAGCAAGGTGAATGAAACAGACAAAGTAGAAGTCAGACAGAAAAAAGGCGAAGAAAAAGTATATGTGTATTATGCATACAACAAACCTATCGGCACAGCAACTGAAGAAATAAATATGTCTATGTCAAAGGCGGGCTTTGACACTGGGGTATTTCCTTTGGGCAGACTGGACAAAGCCAGCCACGGACTGCTCATACTGACAAATGACGGGCGTATCACTGATCAGCTTTTAAACCCAAAATATTTTCATGAGAAAGAGTATGTAGTAAAAACAAAAGAAAAACTCCGTGGGAACTTCAAGGAGAAAATGGAAGCAGGTGTAAACATCGAAGGCTACAAAACCAAGCCCTGCAAAGTAACTATCGTAAATGAGAACACTTTCCGCATAACACTGACCGAAGGCAAAAAACACCAGATCCGCCGTATGTGTTCTGCCCTATTCCAAGAAGTAGATGACTTGAAACGTGTACGAATCATGAACATCGAGCTCGGCAAACTCACTCCAAAATTCATCCGCCCTATAGTTGGGGAAGAGCTTTCTATTTTTCTAAATCAAGCACTTCGTCGATCCTGATTTGTTTGACGAATTCGGGTACGTGGGAGACGAGGATCATGGCTCCGGTGTATTTGTTCAGAGCTTCGGCTATTACTGGTAAGTGACGGAAGTTTATGTGGTTTGTCGGCTCGTCGAGGATGAGAAGCCCTGGTTTGATCAATACCAACCTAGCAAAAGCCACGAGGCCCTTTTGCCCTTCGGACAGGCTACCGATCTTTGTGCGGATAAATTCGGAAGTGATCAGAAACGATGCAGCCACAGAACGCATCCGTTCTTCGTCGAGTCGCTCCCCTCCTTCCTGCATGGCAACAGACAGAGATTGATACACCGTGTCTTCAAAGTTGAGTGTAGAAAAATCCTGTCTGTAGTAGCCGATCCGTATTCCCTCTTTTACTTTCTTATCTATCCCGAGCGAAGCCGAGGAACCTTCGGCATGTCCGGAGGCAAGGCGTTCTAGTAGAGTAGTCTTGCCTATGCCGTTTGGACCTTGTAAAAGTAAGTGCATATTTTTCTTGAGGGATATATTTGCTTTGTGTTTTACTATCTTCCCATTCTTTGCAGTTGTAAAAGAAGATATATGTAAAAGTTCTCCCAAAATATCCGGCTGTGCTGGAATGGTAAATGCTCTGATAGCTTTGTCTTCTTTTCGTACATCGACAATCTCTTCTTCTAGATCCTCTGCCATCTCTCGCATCCGACGAGCCACGAGGCGGAGCCGGCCTCCCTTGTGAGCAAAAACATTTGCTTGGTCTTTCTTTGCTTGAATCTGTTTTTCAAGCTGAGCGTTCTTCATATTTTCTTTTTCGACTCTGGCACTGATTTCTTTTACTACATTAAAATAATTCCCCACATATTGCTCTATCTTTTTTGTGTATACATCGAGATACAACACTCCTTCAGTAAAAGCATTCAAGAATTCCGCATCGTGAGAAATCACCAGCACTGTTTTTTTGTAATTTACGAGAAATTCTGTCAGGTGAGCAATACCTGCTTTGTCTAGATTGTTTGTCGGCTCATCGAGTAGTAGCAAATCTGGATTCTGAATAAGAGCAGAAGCGAGTAGTAGCCGAGCCTGCTGACCACCGGAAAAAGTTTTTATAACTCTGTCGTGGATTTTTTCATGACCCTTCAGATTTACTATTTCCAATACATCATCTATACGAGGATCTATATCGTAAATTTTTTTAACCTCACCCCCCGCCCTCTCCTCCGACGAGGAGAGGGAGCGCTCAAAAAAATCACGGACTGTGAGGTCGAGTTGATCTCGAGGAATAAATTGGTGGGACCAGGCAATACTGACTCCGTTTACAATATTTATAATTCCAGATTCAGCCACATGTGTACCTGCGATAAGGCCAAATATAGTACTCTTCCCCGCTCCGTTCTGCCCCATGAGAGTGAGTTTTGTATTTTTGCGAATAGAAAAAGACACCTCATCAAGGATGAGTTTGTTCACCCCGAATTCAAAAGACACCTTGTCGAAACGCACTATTACTCTGCTTTTTCCTTCTGACATAAATACAGACTATACTATTTAGGCCTAAATTGAAAGCTTTTGTGGGCTTGACCCGGTAGTAGATTTTGGTGAAGCCCTTTGGGCGCGCTTTGCGCATCACCAAAATTCACTACCGGGTTGACAAATTAGTCAAATAGTATATACTTTGCCTACAAAATAGGTCATCTAAATTATGGAGTCTTTACTCTTTAACTTAGAAAAGAGTCGATTTCTTCTTAATATTTATATTATTGTAACTTATCTTGTAATTTACTAAACTTAACTATAAAATCAATGACTGGTACTATAAAAAGGATGGTGACTGATAAAGGTTTCGGCTTTATAACAGCTGAAGGACTTGCGAAGGATTTATTCTTCCACAGTAATTCACTTGTAGGCGTAACTTTTGATGAGCTCAAAGAAGGTGATATGGTTTCTTTTGAAACCGAAGAGTCACCAAAAGGATTGAATGCTACAAACGTACAACGCGCTGTTGCTGTGGCGTAATATTCTCTCAATAAAAAGCCACCCGAAAGGGTGGTTTTTTATTGTTCAAATTTTTCTCCTTTAGCCCAAGATTTGAGAGTTTTATAATCAGTTTCTCCACAAATAAATTTTTTAGTCTGAGTATTATAAAAAAACGGTACTCCTCCACACAGGTCTTTGTCAAGTTCAAGAAGTTTGGCTTCATTTTCTTTATTGTGCCAGACTTCAAAAGTATCTACAGTGAGACTTTCTTCTTTTTCTATCTTGGATACGAGCTCATGCATCCGCACACAGTGCGGACATTCTGTTCCATAAAATTCAAGTAAGTGACTCATGGTAAATTATTATTTTCCGCCAAAGGCGGGTCAGCCTCTGGCCGATACAAGTCGAGCGAGGCGAGATTTCTTGCGAGAAGCATTATTCTTCTTTATGACTCCCTTCTTTGCAGCTTTGTCTATTATAGAATAAGCACTACTTAGCAATTTCTCTACTTCAGTCTTATCTGTCTTATTCTCTTTGGCTACTTTTTGTACTTTTTTGATAACTTCTTTCATCGCACGCTTTTTACCATCGTTAAAAGCCTTCTTGCGGAGAGAACCTCGAACTGCTTTGTGAGCTGATTTTGTTATTGGCATAATTTGAATATAACAGAAATGTCCAGAAAATACAACCCCTCTTTGAATTTGGGTCCCTCCCCCAAATTCAATCCCCTTGTCAGGGGAGGAAAAACTAGTTGCAGGCGTAAGTTTTTGTGAACCTCTTCGCAGGCTGTCGAGCCGAGAAAAGCAATTTTCTAGCAAGAAAATATGCGTGGTGAACAAAAATTTATGCCAAGAAAGAGTTTGAAAAATTTATGTTATTATACATACATGATCGGAAGCATACGAGGGAAAATAATATTAAAACAGGAAAGGTTTGTAATAGTAGAAGCACATGGTGTGGGTTATAAAGTAGCCCTGTCCCCTGACACTATTTCTAAATTAAAAAATGCAGAAGAATCTTTTTTCTATATCCACACGCATGTCAGAGAGGATGCATTTGATTTGTATGGTTTCACTGAATACGAAGAATTGGAATTTTTTGAAATGCTGATCAATGTCTCCGGCATAGGGCCCAAAGGCGCACTGACTATACTCGCAGTCGCAAGCACGGACACACTCAAAAGAGCTATAAAGACTAGCGATCTACCCTACCTCACCAAAATATCCGGCATCGGCAAGAAAACTGCAGAAAAAATGGTGATAGAGCTAAGAGACAAAATAGGTGCAGTTGTGACCACTGGCTCCCTCCAAGGCGAACTCGATGCACTCGAAGCACTCAAATCCCTCGGCTATAGCCAAAACGAAGCCCGCGAAGCACTCAGAGATCTCCCCGCAGAACTAGACACTAATAAAAAAATAAAAGAAGCATTGAAAGTCTTGGGGAAAAAATAAAATTATGCCTGAATTACCAGAAGTAGAAACCACAACAAGAGGTTTGAAAAAAGAGATTGCGGGTCTCAAGATTTTAGATGTGTGGACAGACTTAAATACAAAAGACAAAAGAAAACACGACACCGTGGCTGATGTAAAATATTTCAAAACTTTCAAAAAAGAAATTTCTGGCACAAAAATAATTTCTGTCGAACGCAAAGCGAAAAATATATTGATAAATTTATCTACACCACCCCGCCCTACGGGCACCCCTCCTTCAAAAGGAGGGGATAAAACAATTCTCATTCACCTAAAAATGACAGGGCATTTGCTGTATGGGAAATATAAATTCAACCCCTCTTCCTATCACCACCGCAAGGGAGGAGCCGGATCGTGGATCCCAGACGAAAAAGCAAACAGTCCCTTGCATGATCCATACAATAGATTTATACATGTAGTTTTTACATTGTCGAATAAAAAACACTTAGCTTTTTGTGATATGCGAAAATTTGGCAAAATGACTTTACTCGACACAAAAACTGCTCATGATACAAAACATTTAAATAATATTGGCCCAGATCCACTGGAAAAAAGTTTTAATTTAAGAACACTTAAAGAAAGACTACTAAAGAAACTGAACGGCAAAATAAAAACAGTATTCATGGACCAGAGCGTGATAGCCGGCATAGGCAATATCTATTCTGATGAAATACTTTGGCGCTCTGGTGTGCATCCAGAGAGAAAAACAAACACATTGAAAGAAAACGAGTTGAAACTTATACTAAAATCTACAAAAGAACTTCTAAATAAAGGCATAGACTTTGGTGGGGATTCTATGTCAGATTATAGAAATATATACGGATTGCGAGGAGAATTTCAATTGCATCACGAGGCGTACAGGTGCACAGGAGAAAAATGCCGAAGGTCCCGAGTATCCCCGAGGGGCAGGAAAAAATATTGCAAGGGTGTTATACTAAGAAAAATTATCAATGGCAGAAGTGCGCACTACTGCTCTAATCATCAAAAATAAAAACAAATGAGAGAATTAATATTACTTTTAATAATACTCTGGTTCGCATGGTATTTTACAGGTGGGTCTTCACGATATCAACCAGATCAAGGCCCCTACACTACTCCCCCTGCCCCCGTAGGCACTGGAGAAACATATTGGATAGTAGATAATTAAATAACAGAAATAGAGGGCAGAGAATAAAACAATCCCCGTCGCCACAGAGACATTTAGAGATTCTTTTTTACCGAGCATTGGTATCTCTGCTATAACGTCACATTTGTCTAAAATACTCTTTGGTATGCCTGTCACTTCGGGCCCAGCAATAAAAGCATTTTTATTCTCAAAATTTTTCTCTTTATTTATTTGTTTTAATTTTCTGTAATCAATGGATCTCTTATCTTGCTCTATGGCTATGATCTGGAACCCTTCCCGCCGTAATTTAGAAATTAAAGCAGGCAAGCTTTTTTTAGATTCCCATATCACAAAATCTTCTGCTCCTAATGCAGATTTGGCAAAGTCACTTCTCTTTTTGCCAAATCTATCTATTGGCGCAGGAGTGTAACCGGTCAGATAAATCTTGCTCACTCCCGCTGCATCAGCGGTGCGAAACATCGCACCGACATTTACCACACTTCGTACATCGTGAATAATCAAAATATTTTCTTGTTTTTGTTTTTGTTTTTGTTTTTTCATAAAATTTATAAAAAAATAATACTTGTATAATGATGACGGTCGTTATCATACTACTATTATGGTTTATTTCAAAAAGTTCTTATTACGCATACTCTTATGATAAGTTATTGCAAACCTGTGTGCTTCGCTGTTTGCTAGCAATATTTGTCTGGTGTATTTTTTTATAAAGGCCAGACCTTGGGCTCCCTTAAGGTCTGGCCTTGGGTAGAGGGTAATCTCTTTTGCCTTGTGTTTGTCGTTTTTGGTCACAGCGACAATTTCAACATTTATATTTTTTTCTTTAATTATTTTATTTGCCACATTTATCTGCGCAGTACCGCCATCTATGACTATGATATCTGGGAATATCCATTCTGGATGAGCAAATCTTCGCTCTAGTACCTCAGCGAGTGCCCCTGTATCATTTGCACTAGTGTCACCCAAAACAGTTTTCCCGCCAAAGGCGGATCCACCTCGGGCAGAAAATTTTCTATATTCATTTTTATTTACTTCTCCATCTTCTAAGACCACCATCACCCCCACCATGTTTTTCCCAGACATGTGAGCTATGTCGTATGCTTCAATTCTAAAAACTTTGGACAATATGTTCTCGGAATCACCACGAAAATTTTTTGCTAAAAATTTTCTCTGTCCGTCGTCGCCACTCCTACCAAGGGTTCCCTCGAGAACATATTGTCCAAAGTTTTTAATCAAAGAAATATCATTTATGTGTTTCAGTGCGAATATTTGTCTTTTTATTTCTCCTGCTTTTTCAAATTCTTTTTGTTTAGCATAACTTTTCATTTCTTTTTCCAAATTTTTTAGAATA
>LBZW01000011.1 GCA_000993955.1 Candidatus Nomurabacteria bacterium GW2011_GWA2_40_9 | reverse complement strand
ATGCTTTGAAATTTAATATTATAAGTGTATCATAAAAATATGAGATTAAATAGATTTATTGGGGACTTTGATTTATCTAAAAATGAAATAATTATCACAAATTCTGAAAATATCAAGCAAATAAGGGGTGTTTTGAGGCTGGAGATTGGTGACCATATCATACTTTTAGACGGAAAAGGTAGAGAGACAGAAGTAGAAATAGTTTCTATTTTAAAAGAAGTAATTCAGACTAAACTTGTAAAAGAAATAAAAATAAACGAACCTGAAAGAAAAGTGCACTTATATTTGGCGATACTCAAAAAAGAAAATTTTGAACTTGCAGTACAAAAAGCAGTAGAATGCGGAGTGTCTGAAATCACACCTGTGATCACAGAGCGTACCATCAAAACTGGACTAAATACAGAGCGTCTAGAAAAAATTATAAAAGAAGCATGCGAGCAATGCGGACAAAATGTTACACCATTTCTATATCCTATCATGAATTTTAAGGAGGCAATCCTGTTTGGAAAAATGTCTGAAGAAAAAATAATTTTTGATTTAGTAAAAGAAGCATATATGCCCGACAAAAATGCAAAAAATATTTCTATTTTTATTGGACCCGAAGGAGGTTTTACAGAGAAAGAGATAAAACTAGCTCAAGACTCCGGCTTTGTTTTCTTGCACGCACAAAACTTAAACCTTCTATTTTTGAAGAGGATGAAATGACATTTTGTACCTGATTTTTTTTGGTATCTTTATCTTGATAAATATAATTCTTCATGTTTTCATTATAACATATTTACTGACTTATAGCCACTTTATTCTTCCAATATCTTTTTAAGAACTTCTTCTGGGACTTCTTTCACTTTTGGTTTTTCGTCCTCTCCTTGTTGAGGAGAGGTGGCTTTAGCCGGAGTGGTGATTGTATCTTCTTTTTTTTCTTCTTCTACTTTTGGCTCTAGTTTAAAAACAGGTATAGGTATAGGGGTCTTTGGTATAACGGCTGGAGCTGGGTGAGGAGCAGGCACAGAAGCGATAAAATCTTTTAACTTATTCATATCTTCGGCGCTTGCAGCACGGTCTTTAAGCATTGTAAGCTCTTTTGGTTTTATTTTTAATGCATCAAGTGATATAGGTGGAGGGATATTTTCATTTAATGTTTTATTTAAAATATCTCTTAAGGCCAGATTTTCTCCTCCGACCCGAGTGAGTCGAGTATTTTCTTTTGGTTTTGAAAAATTATCATTTTTTTGAAAAACTTTTTTTACATTTGAAAGAAAGCTGGGTTTGTTTTGAGGCACAGTGTTACTTATTGTGTTACTTATTTTAGGTTCACTAGGGGCAATTTGTTTTTTCTCTTCTACTTGACCATTTGATGGGAATTCTATACCAAGATCAGAGAGTGGTTTGAAGAATTTGGTCTCATCTTGTTTGATCTGATTGATAGAGCCTTTTACTGGCTTCATCTCCCCTGCTTTTATCTTTGCTATACAGTCCTTGCAGTACACAGGACGGCCGGGCTCAGGCTTGAATGGAACTTTTGTTTCTTTTTTACAGACAGAACACTCGGCAGTAAACATCTCCACCCCGCCTGTGACATTACTGTCTCCTATGGCCATGCCACTCCAATCATTTATCTCTCGTTCTGCTTCTTCTTTTGTTTTACAATACAACGCACGAGATGACTTGATCACTTCTTCCTCTATCCCCACATCTCCACCTTTTACCATTGGTGCAATAGTTTTTGCAGAAAATGGTCGTGAGGTGACTCCGTCTATCATGAGTTTTAAATATATTTTAAAGTTTGGCAAGTTCACTATGTCTTCTGGTACGAATTCCGGCATAAATTCTTTTTCCAAAAAGTCTGCGTCGTCTGCTCCCACTCGAAACACTATCATCGTACCGACGTTTCCGAAAATAGAGTCTCTCATAGCAGAGCTTTCTTTTGTTACAAGCTGTGCTGTGTACTGGTGCGCCACAGTCAAATTCAAACGGTACTTTCGAGCTTCAGAGAGAATACTTGCAAAAGAGTCTGTTACGAAGTTTTGGAATTCGTCCACATATAGGTAAAAGTCTTTTCGCTCGTCTTCTGGAATACGCACTCTCTCCATAGCAGCAAGCTGAATTTTTGTAATTATCATACCTCCGAGTAGTTTGGAGTTGTCTTCACCGATACGCCCCTTTGATACATTCACTAGGAAAATCTTGCCTTCGTTCATCATGTCGAAAATATTTATAGTACTTTTAGATTGACCGACAATATTTCGAATCACAGAAGTAGAGAGAAACTGCCCCACTTTGTTTTGAATCGGGGCTATGGCTTCATTTCTAAATTTATCTTGCCATGCTTCGTATTCGTGTATCCAAAATGCCTTGATCACGGGGTCTTTCAAATTGCCGATTATTTTCTGGCGGTAGTCCTTGTCCACGAGCATTCTAGGTATTCCAAGTAAAGTCGTGCCTGGAGTATCGAGAAGTGCAAGAATAGCATTGTTCAGGATGTATTCCATACGAGCAGACCAAGCATTTGCCCAGATTTTTGTGAATATTCCCATGAGCCCAGAAGCCACGAGGTGTTTATATTTTGAGTCCACTAGTTCAAGTACATTAAATCCAATTTGATAATCCACATCTGCAGGATTGAAATACACCACGTCTTTTACACGGTCTGGGGGTATAGCAGACAAGACTCCTTCCACTAATTCTCCGTGTGGGTCCACCACACACACGCCTTCACCATTTAAGATATTCTGAATAATCATGTTGAACATGAGCACGGATTTACCAGTACCGGATTTACCGAGAATATAAACGTGCTGACGGCGGTCCTTGCGCTTGATACCAAAAAGTTGATTTTTATCCCTGTATGTAGAATAGCCGATGTATGTGAGGTCTTTGTTTAAAGCAGGTAATTCCATATCCATAATAATACCAAGAATCAAACAAATAAAAAAGCCCAGCTAGAATTTTCTAGCTGGGCTTTTTTATTTGTTTAAAACTTTTTACGCTTTCGGCTCCTCTCCTCCCTTAGCTTCAGAATCAACATCTTTTACTTCTGCTGGTTGTTCTTCGACGCCACTTTGAGCTTCGCCTGCTGGCTCAGCACCTCCGCCACTCTTGGCTACGGCCTCACCGATTTTAGACATTTCACTTGAAAGTTCTTCTGTAGATTTCTTTATAGCTTCCACATCTATACCTTCTTTTGCTGTGCGGAGTGCGGTGATCTTTGCTTCCACTCCTTCTTTTATTTCAGCTGGCACTTTGTCTCCAGCATCCTTGAGAGCTTTTTCTGCAGTGTAGATGACCATCTCCGCAGTATTTTTCACATCCACTGCGTCTCGTTTTTTCTTATCTTCTTCTGCGTGAAGTTCTGCATCGGCTTGCATCTTCTTTATATCTTCATCTTTGAGTCCTGAGCTTGCCTCTATCTTGATAGAATTTGCTTTGCCAGATGCTTTATCTTTTGCAGTCACATTTAATATTCCATTTACATCTACATCAAAAGACACTTCTACTTGGGGCATGCCTCGTGGTGCTGGTGGCACTCCGTCCAGGATAAATCTACCGAGGGATTTGTTGTCAGAAGCCATTGGGCGTTCGCCTTGCACTATGTGAATTTCTACACTGGTCTGATTATCCGCTGCAGTAGAGAATGTTTGAGATTTATTTGCAGGAATAGTAGTATTTCTCTCTATCAGTTTTGTAGCTACTCCTCCTAGAGTTTCTATACCAAGAGAAAGAGGAATGACATCAAGAAGCAAAACATCTCGCACATCTCCTTGCAATACTCCAGCTTGCACAGCAGCACCGAGAGCAACGACTTCATCTGGGTTTATAGTCAAATTTGGAATCTTACCAAAAACTTTTTTAACTTCTTCTAAAATCTTCGGCATTCTGGTCTGCCCTCCCACCATGATGATCTCATTTATGTCTTCTATTTTAAATCCAGAAGCTGTCATTGCTCTTTTGGTTATTTCAATTGAACGATTTATATACTCTTCAGCGAGTGTTATCAAATCAGCTTGCTTCATTTTTATATCTAAGTGTTGTGGTCCTGCATCTGTAGAAGTGATAAACGGAATATTAATTTGAGTTTCTACAACAGTAGAGAGCTCTATCTTTGCTTTTTCAGCTGCTTCATCAAGTCTCTGCAGGGCGAGTTTATCATTGCGAACATCTATACCTGAAGTCTTTTTAAATTCTTCGGCGATCCAATTTATAATTTTAAAATCAATATCTCGGCCACCTAGGTGAGAGTCCCCATCTGTTGATTTTACTTCTATTACATCGTCCCCTATCTCTAGCACCGACACATCGAATGTTCCTCCACCAAAGTCATACACCACGACTTTTTCATTTTTCTTTTTGTTGAATCCATAGGCCAGGGCTGCAGCTGTAGGTTCGTTTATAATACGCTTCACATCGAGACCGGCTATAGCTCCTGCATCCTTTGTAGCTTTTCTCTGAGCATCGTTAAAGTATGCTGGCACGGTGATAACTGCTTCGGTAATCTTCTCGCCAATTTTTGCCTCTATGTCTGTTTTTATTTTAGTTAGAATCATCGCAGATATTTCTTCTGGTCGCATCCACTTATCGCCTATCTTTACCTCTACTCCACCATTCATAGCTTTTTGAATTTTAAAAGATGCATTTTTTAAATCTTTTTGTACTTCTGGGTCTTCAAAATTGTGACCCATAAAACGCTTGATACCATACACTGTATTTTCTGGATTCGTCACTGCTTGACGCTTTGCTAGAAGCCCGACAAGTCTATCGCCATTCTTAGCAACAGACACGATACTCGGTGTGGTGCGAGCACCTTCAATATTTTCTATAATTTTTGGTACACCACCTTCTATGATAGCGACCGCTGAATTTGTTGTACCTAAATCTATACCTATTATTTTTGACATATATTTTACTTGGCTCGCCGTAGCCTTTCAGCGTAGGCGGCTATAAATTAAGCTATTAATTATTCCCCTCTTGAGGGGTGGCTCGGTAATCCGAGACGGGGTGGAAAATTCATCTACCTCCCCCTACGGGTACTCCTCAAGAGGAGAATTTACAATTCTTTCGTGACCACGAAATACTTGTTAAATACAGTATATATGATAGGATATAAGCATGTCAAGCAAAAAAGACTATTCAAAGAAAATATTGAAGATTTTGGGCCAAAAACCAGCTGTTTCTGTCTTTGAATTAGAAAATAAAGTTCACCCCTCCGCCCTAAAGGGCACCTCCCCTTGGCAGGAGGAGGACAAAAACGCAAAGTACGCCATCACCCGGTCTCTCAAAGGCCTCCAAGAAGCGGGACTCATAGAGCAGATATCTTCACCTCAAAACGACTACGCTCGTCTGACAAAAGAAGGTAAGAAAAAAATGCACAGTTTAAAAT
Source organism: Candidatus Nomurabacteria bacterium GW2011_GWA2_40_9 (assembly GCA_000993955.1). GTDB lineage: Bacteria > Patescibacteriota > Minisyncoccia > Phycocordibacterales > UBA9973 > UBA9973. Next base: position 6,794 of record LBZW01000011.1, on the reverse strand, counting down.
TAGAAAATGAAAATACTTTGGTAAATACTCACTGGGATGGATATTGGAGAATTATAATTTTGGACTTACCAGAAAATAGAAAAAATGAACGGGAGGCACTCCGCTACCTCCTAAAGAAAGCAAACTTTGTGTGTATAAAAAATACCGTCTGGATCTCTCCCCACCCGTATGAATACCTCTTCACCAATATTAAAAAAGACCTCGGCCTCTCTACCGAGCTCATGATCATCGTCACAGACAAACTCGACGAAGATACAAATAAGGCATTTTTGGAAGAGATAAAAAAGTAATTTCACATACTGTATAAAAGCCATAACTTGTATTTAGTATCTGAGATGAAAATAAAAAATAAAACACTATGAGAGTTCTTTTGTCATCCATTCTTTATAAGCACGATTCATCCTCCTCACATCCACACCAGCTATAAGAGGAGTTGCATAACTGTGATGACTAGAAATAAGTACATTCACATCTTCGAGTTTAGATTCTAAAGTAGTAATAAGAAGCATAACTTGAGAAATCTCTTTCAATTTTCCATCAAAGTGATACATAGAATGAACAGACCAATAATCGACACAAACTCCAAATTTTTTATCAATAATGAGTGTGCCTAACTTTTTTGCCTCATTCATATCCGCACAAGTTGTATAGATAAATACCATAAAGTTACAATTTTTAATATTTGTAATTTACGACTATTATTTATATAATAACACTTTAATTAGATAACATAATAAATGTCAGGATTAAAATGCAGTAGCGTATTAATTCTAACATTTTTCTATTCTATAATTCTAACGAATTGTAGAATACTCTCTCATAAATTTATAAGAAAAAGGTTGGGCATATTTTTCTAAAATACTTCTCTCATAAGAGCCCAATTTATCATAACCTAAAACAAAATTTCTAATGGTATTCCATTCTTCCCTGCCAGCTGGTTTGATATCTTTAAAAGATAATATATTTTCTATAATACCCAGAGACCTTTTTTGGGCATTTTGGGCTGCTTCAATTTTACCAGAATCATAAAAAGAAAACATTCGCCCTATTTCTGGATACAAATTTGCCATATAAAAAAGTGAGTTCTTTTCTATCATTTTTATTTTAAATCTATAAACTTATAAATAATTTCTGTTGCTTTTTTTACTATTTCAGGATTTTCTACCCCTCTTGATTTATTTTCAAGATTGGGCTTTATATTTACCATAGAATCAAATTCTAAAACTCCCTCGAGGTTTTCTTCAAAGCGAATATTGAAACCCCAAACATTTTCAAATTTTGACCCAGAATCAGTTAAAACCTCTGAATCCTCAATATGATAGTCCCCACCTAAAGCAACCCTCTCCCCTTCGACATCCACTGCACCTTTTATCATGGAGCCATACCAAAACTCTGCCAATTTCTTAACTTCATCTATACTTATTTTGTTTTCTAAGATTTTTATTTCCATATTTTTATATTTAAACTAAGAATTTTCTTTGTATTCATACACATTCACTCTCGCAGGGCGGAGGACGCGCTCACCGAGCTTGTAGCCCCCTTGGATGACTTCTGCTATGGTATGGTCTAGGTCTTTTTTGTTGGTTGCTATCATCTCTATGGATTCGTGGATATTTGGATCGAAAACTTCACCGACTTCACCTATACTTTTTACTCCGTATTCTTCGAAAATAGTATTCATCTGAGAGTAGATGTATTCTATCCCCTTGCGCCAATTTTCATCTACCTTTTCCCATATTTCTTTGTTTGCAAAAGCCATATTGAAACTATCAATCACAGTTAAAAATCGAGACAAAATTCTCTCTCGCATAGATTCTGAAAGCATGGTTTTCCTGTCTTCTTCTTGTTTTTTATAATTCACAAAGTCAGCCCGCTCTTTTTGCCAGCCAGTCAGGTATTCTTCTTTTTCTTTTTTTGCTTGCTTCAGATCAACTCTGAGTTTCTTTAGAGTTTTCTTTAGGTCTTCTTCCCCATCCTCATTGAACTCAAATTCTAAAACCTCAGAATCATCTGATGCTGGTTCTTCTATTTTTATGTCTTTTTCTTCGTCATTCATAAGACTATATTAGCATAAAAACAGCCCCTAGAAAAGGGCTATTTTGTAGTAAGTTTTTCAATTTTAAGTAATGGGTCAAGCCACATCTCCCGCTATTTCCTGCTCGCAAGCTCGCATCGGAAATTTTCTCTTGCACGAAACCGCAGCAAACGATAAGCAGTTATCGTTTGCTCCACTGCGGAGCCTTGCGGGCTTTCTTGAGTCCAAATTTTCGGCGTTCTTTTGCACGAGGGTCACGTTTCAAATATCCGAGAGTTTTCATCTTGCCACGAAGTTCACCATCAAAGAGTACAAGCGCTCGAGCGAGTCCATGACGAACTGCTTCTGATTGTGAATGAATTCCACCACCGTTTACATGTGCTTCTACTGCCCATTTGACAATAGTAGATGCTTGAGTAGCTGCTTGACCTTTTATGATAGGGTCTTGGATTAGGCGACGCTCATCTTCAGTCTGGAAATATTCTTTTGCATCTTTGTCATTTACGATAAAACTAGCTTTCCCAGCTGGTGTAATACGTATGCGTGCAGTAGAGGTCTTTCTGCGACCGATTCCTTCAAAATATTCTTCTGTGTTTGTCTTTTTTTCCATCTTGTTTATTATAATTATTCTTCTACGGTTAAATGCTTCATCATTTCTCGGCGTAGTTTGTTACCAGGAAGCATGTGATACACTGATAATTTTACCAATTCTGGAAAGCCTTTTGTGTTCACTGTGTGGCTCGCCTTTAAAATACGAAGTCCTCCTGGATGACCTGAATATCGAGTGTGGAAAATATCTTCCAATTTCTTTGGAGTTATTTTTATCTTTGAAGCGTTTGTAACCTTTACAGGAAACCCAGAATATTTCTCACGCTCAAAAGTAGCTTTGGTTTTGCCCATCAACGACATAGCTATCTCAGTACAGAGCCTGCCGAGAGTCTTGCCAGTTGCATCTATGACTTTTAATTCTTTTTGTTTTGTTTTAGTAGTTGCTTTTTTCATATATTTATACAAATTCAATAATAGCCATCTTTGCACTGTCTGACTTTCGCACACCCAATTTTAATACTCGAACATAACCACCTTTTCTATCTATGTATTTTGGTGCGATAACATCAAAAAGTTTTTTGACTTCTTTTGGTTTATCTCCGAGTTTGGCTATGATCAGTCGGCGAGTAGCTATGTCACCTTTTTTTGCACGAGTTACTATCTTCTCTATAAACGGCTTGAGTTCTTTTGCTTTTGCTTCTGTAGTCTTTATTCTTTCGCGGATGATCAGGTTGAGTGCCAAAGAGTTGAGAAGTGCTTTTCTCTGTGTCTTATCTCTTCCGAATTTTCTATTTGTATTATGGTGTCGCATGTTTTTAAATTACGAATTACGAATTTACAATTTCAAATTCGTAATTTTTAATTAATAATTAATTCATTATTCTTTTAAATTCAAACCAAATTTACCTAGGACTTTCTTGATCTCTGTTATCCCCTTTTCTCCTATGCCTTCGACTTCAAGCAAATCTTCTCTTTTCTTTCTAGCAAGTCCGCCAAGTGTACGGATATTTGCAGCAGTAAGAGCATTCAATGTTCGAGTAGAAAGGTCTAGACTATCTGTTCGAGTTTTCAATACATCTGTAAAATCTTCTCCTGAGTTAGTATCTTTTTCTTCTTTTTCTTTATCTTCTTTCTTGTCTTTCCCGACGCTTTTGGTCGGGACTCCGACTCCTTCAGACATCGGAGTTTCTATTTCTTTGAAATCAACTATAGCCTTGAGCTGATTTATCATGATAACAATAGATTGAGAAAGTGCTTCACGAGGAGTGAGTGTACCATCTGTTTCTATAAGTATTCGAAGGCGGTTGTGGTTTGTCTTGTCACCGACACGCATATTTTCAACTTCATAGGATACACGACGAATAGGAGTGAATATAGCATCTACCGCAATAGTACCAATGTCAACTTTCTCTTTTTGGATAGCTTCTTTTTGAATAAAACCGAGGCCTTTTTCAATACGCATTTCAATATTCAAATTTACCTTGCCAGTGATTGTAGCTATGTATTGCTCAGGATTAAGCATCTCAATTTGTCCAGTGGTTTTTACATCAGCACCAGTTATTTCTTTTGGTCCTTTTACAGAGAGAGTGACACTCTGGGGTTCACCAGACGCCATCTTGAAGCGAAGTTTTTTTAAATTTAAAATTAAAACAATCATATCTTCTTTGATTCCATCTACTGTCTGGAATTCATGACTGACGCCGTCTATCTTGATAGAGACTATGCTCGCACCAGGCAAAGAAGAAAGAATAATTCTTCTTAGACTATTACCGAGGGTATGTCCGTACCCAGGATATAAACCATCTATTTCAAATACTCCTTTATTTTCTTCTTCTAACACAACACGAGGCTTAGAAGGCATAATTATTTTATATTCAGGCATATTTTTTAAAAAATTACTTTAATCTTATAATACTTGTCCGCCTTTGGCGGGAAACTAAAAAATTAATTAACGACTATAGAATTCAAGCACAGCATTTAGATCTAGAAAGCTTTCTGTGTTTTTCGGCTTTGATAAAACTTTTCCTTCTAACTTTGCTATATCAAATACCATCCAAGCTGGTGCAGTATAATCTTTGAGTCTGATGTCTAAGCCTTCAAATAATTTAGAAACTTTTGACCCTTCGCGAATTTTTATGATATCTCCTGCCTTTAATGCATATGAAGGGACAGTTACCTTGTGATCATTTACAATAAAATGTCCGTGAGATACCATCTGACGAGAGGCACGACGTGAAGGAGACAAGCCCATGCGATATACTACATTGTCCAGTCGAGACTCTAATTCTTCGTAAAATTTCTCTGCTGTTCCTGCACCTTTTATGTGAGTTGCCTTCTTTACATAATTTGAAAGTTGTCGTTCATTTATACCATAAGAAAAACGAATTTTTTGTTTTTCAATAAGTTGAGTGCCGTATTCAGACAAAGCCTTTGGGCGACGAGCACCAACTGCAGTCCCTTTTGAAGAAGCAGAAAACTTGGCAGTTTGACATTTGTCATATACTCCTGGTCCTAGCCTTCGACAAATTTTGAATTTTGGTTTACTTATCATATGATTTTTTTGTTTAAATTTTTAAATATTTAAATATTTTTTAATTATACTCGTCTTGGTTTCTTTGCTTTTGGACCATTGTGTGGGACTGGAGTAGCATCTTTGATAGAAGTTATCTCTATGCCATGAGCCATAAATGCTCTGATGGCTGGCTCTCTACCAGAACCTACTCCTTTGACTACAACATCTGCTTCTTTCACTCCCAAGTTTGCTGCCTTTGTGCCAATCACATCTCCTACTTTTGAAGCCGCAAAAGGAGTCCCTTTCTTTGCACCTTTAAATCCCAAAGACCCAGAGCTAGACCAAAAAAGAGTGTTGCCACCCTTGTCAGAAAAAAGCACTTTTGTGTTATTGAAAGTTGCATCTATAAAAACAATACCGGAAGTTACCTTTTTCTTTGCTGTTTTTGAAGAGGCTGACTTTACTTCAGCTGTAACTTCACTCTTTTCTTCGGTTGTTGTTTTTGTCTTTGGCATTGGCATTGTATTTTAATTTAAAATTCTCAATTCGTAATTCGTAATTGATTAAGTTTTGCTTTCTTTTCTTTTTCCAGACGCCATTGTTCGTCTGACATTACCCCTGACTGTTCTTGAATTTGTCTTTGTTCTCTGTCCACGGACTGGCAGTCTCTTTATGTGACGAATTCCTCGATGACTCTTTATGTCTTTAAGTCTCTTTATATTTGCACCGATTTCTCTTTTTAAATTTCCTTCTATTATTATACTTTCTATAATAGTACGAATCTTGTTTTCTTCTTCGGGGGTTAGGTTCACTGCTTTTATCCCGTGATTTATACCGACTTGGTCAAGAATCTTTCGAGCCCTGGAAATGCCTATCCCATAGAGACAAGTTAACCCTATTTCTAATCTTTTTTCATTTGGTACTGTGATTCCTAGTATTCTCATAAATTTTATTTTTCTATTGCTAACTGTTGCTCTGATTTTCATGAATTTTTTATTGAATCTAAAATAAGCTAAAATAGCGTAAGAAATAAAATAAAACAAGGGAAAAGCCTTATTTCATAGTATTATTTTCTACTTAAATATGTAATTACCATAATACACTATTTTTAAAAAAAATACAAGTATTTCAAGTATTCTATAATCTTTTAATAATTCTACCCTTCCCACCGTAAGAATCAAGCACCACTTCGACTGTATCCCCGATCAAAACTTTGATACGGTGCATACGCATTTTACCTCCCAAGTAAGCCAAAATTTCTTTCTTGTCTTCATCTTTGTCTTCCGGTTTATTTTCCAATTTTACTCGAAACAAAGTAGAAGGCAGAGCCTCTGTTATGACCCCTCGTGCTGTTACTATAATATCTCTTTTTGAATCACTCATTTATATTGTAGAATATTAACAAAAATCAAGCTTTGAGTCAAATTATTCGGTTCGTTAAAGCTTTGTGAGTTGGACTGATGATAGTTCGGACCTATATTCTGAAAGAGTACAAGATTACTTAACTAATTTATATGCATTTGAATCAGGAGAAAGTCTTTTAATTTTATCACCAAGTAGCGATGTCATAGCTCTATCGATCAATATCCATCTCTGTTTTGCGGCTTTCACTTGCATTTCAGGATCATCTCCTTTCCCTTCCCCAGAGACCATTGTTCTAATCCCTGTAATATCAACATTTTTCCTAGCAGTATGTAT